>NZ_BSEF01000001.1:0-490141 GCF_027925545.1 Sphingobium sp. BS19 | reverse complement strand
CTAGGGTCAGGACCTGTTAAATTGCTTGCGCATTGGGTGATGGGTTGATTCAATAGCAGCGTTAGGAGGCGCTGCCGATGGATGTTCCGTTTCTGCTGAGTGAGGCGCAGATGCGCCGGATCGAGCCGTATTTTCCCTTGTCTCATGGGGTGCCAAGAGTGGATGATCGGCGGATAGTGTCTGGGATCATTTACGTCATCAAGCACGGGCTGATGTGGCGCGACGCGCCCAAGGAGTATGGCCCACACAAGACGATCTACAATCGTTTCATCCGCTGGAGCAGGCTCGGCGTGTTCAACAAAATCTTCGCTGGCTTGGCAGCAAAGGGCGGCAAGCCCGACCAGTTGATGATCGATGCAACCCACCTGAAAGCACACCGGACGGCGGCAAGCCTGCTTAAAAAGGGGATGTTCCCCGACGTATCGGACGCACCAAAGGCGGCCTGAACTCCAAGCTACATGCCGTATGCGATGGCAAAGGCCGACCGCTCATCATGCTGCTCAGTGAAGGGCAGATGAGCGATTATAAGGGCGCTGCACTGATGATCGATGCCTTCCCGAAGGCAAAGGTCCTGCTGGGCGACAAGGGCTATGACGCCGACTGGTTCCGCGCGGCACTGGCCGACCGCAAGATCACGGCCTGCATCCCGTCAAAAGGGAACCGGAAAGTGCCCATTCCACACGACACGGCGCTCTATAGACAGCGGCACAAAGTCGAGAATATGTTCGGCAGGATCAAGGACTGGCGGCGCATCCACACGCGCTACGATCGTTGCGCCCATACCTTCATGTCCGCCATCTGCATCGCCGCGACCGTTATATTCTGGATCAATCAATGAGTCCTGACCCTAGTCGAATCCTTCGGTTTCCCCGGTGGCTTTGACCCCGATGGGGCCAATCCTAGCGGCTATACACCCTTCCTCGTCGATCAGTCGCTCACCCAGAAGTCGAACAGCTATGCTGGCTTCGCTAATGTGGGATATGATCTGACCGATAAGATCGAACTGACGCTGGGCACGCGCTATACCGAGGAAGATCGCGCGATCCGTACGACCGTCGCGTTCGATGAAGGCAGTTTCACGATACCCTTGGTCGACGATTATGCAGACAAGGTAAAATTCAACAGTTTCTCTGGAAAAATTGGGCTGAACTACAAGCCTGCTGACGACATCTTGCTCTATGCGAGCCTCAGCAAAGGCTACAAGAGCGGCGGCTATAATGGCGCGCTCGTTTTTTCCGAGCCGGAGCTCAAGCCCTTCCGCCCGGAAAGCCTGCTTGCCTATGAGGTAGGTTTCAAATCTTCGCTGCTTGACCGGCGCATCACGTTCAATGCCGCAGCCTTTTATTACGATTATAAGGACATCCAGCTTTACACGTTCGAAAGTGCAGGCGGTATCCCGATTCAGGTGCTGACCAATGCAGGTCGAGCCGAGATTTACGGCATCGAGGGTGAACTTTCCCTGCGCCCGGTCAAAGGTTTGACCATCAACCTTGGTGGCGGACTGCTGCATACCGAGATCAAGGATTTCGTCAGCGATGGCGGCGTAGATTTCAGCGGAAACCGGCTGGTCATGGCCCCGAAGGCTACCGGGAATATCCTGGTCCGCTATGATATTCCGGTCGATCAGGGACGTATGAAGGTCGGACTGCAAACCGACGCGCATTACCAGTCCGGCGTGTTCTTCAGCACCTCAAACAACCCTCTGCTGTCACAAGATGGATATGCTCTCCTCAATGCGCGCATTTCCCTCGCAGATGTAGACGATCGTTGGGAACTGGCGGCGCAAGTGCGCAACATTACCGAACATGTCTACCGCTCCGAGGCGTTCGACTTCTCTTCCTCCGGCTACAACCTCTACATCTATGGCGCGCCCCGTACTTGGGAACTCACCGCGACAGTCCGCTTTTGATACGCGGCCGGCTTGCGGGATGATAATTTTCAAATGAAAGCCAGTCCTATGAATCACGATGATGAATATCAACTCTACGATCTCAAAGTCGAAGTCTTCAAGAGTGATGACGACAAGCCAATGGTCTGTCGTCATAACGAGGGTGATTATTTCACATTGACGGACGATGACCTCATTAGCTTTCCACCCGGCGTCAAATTCCCGCTTTATCCCTTGGCAGCGATCTTACCGCTTCTTCCCGCGAAACAGCGGATACTCAGCCCAAATGACTGGATGGCGACGGATGCAGTGATCGCCTGTCCTGATCCCTATTGCGGGGGGCGCTTTCGCATTACGCGGGGCGAACTGCGAACCTATCGCCATTCCGAACAAACCCTTGTGCCCCTCAGCGGAAATTGAAAGTCGAACAATGTATATCGGCAAGGACTTGAAATTATGACCATCCCACGCATTCAACTGCGCCCCGATTTCGATACGCCCCGTATCATCAAGGGCAATTGGCAGATCGCGGACGACCACAATGCCGCCATCGATGACAATGCGATGTTCGACCATATGGCCGAGTTCGTCGACGCAGGCATTACTGCCTTCGATTGTGGTGACATCTATTACGGTGTCGAGGAACGGATCGGTAATTTCATCGAGCGCTTCCGCCGCGAACGGGGTGCCGACGCCGCGCGCGCGATTACCGTCCACACCAAATATATTCCGGCATTCCTTGAAGAAGAAGAACTGCGCACGCAGACACGCGCCAAGGTCGAGGCGGTGATCGACCGGTCGCTCAAACGCCTCAAGATAGACCGGCTCGATCTCGTCCAGTTGCATTGGTGGGATTATGGTACCGAAGGCAATGTCGCGACGGCGATGATCCTCGAAGACCTCAAGAAGGCGGGCAAGATCCACCATATCGGCGGCACCAACTATAATGTCGCCGAACTGAAGAAGATGGTGGACGCCGGTGTCGATGTGGTCGTGAACCAGGTGCAATATTCTGTGACGGACCGCCGCGCGGAAAATGGCATGGGAGCATATTGCGCGGCGAACAATGTCCATCTCGTCTGCTACGGCGCCATTGGCGGCGGGCTGTTCAGCAAGAAGTGGATGGGTATTCCCGATCCTGGAAAACCATCCTTCGAAAATGTGTCGCTCGATAAATATTATCGCATCGTCGTCGATTTCGGAGGCTGGGCGCTGTTTCAGGAGCTGCTGAGCGCGATGGACGTCATCGCTAACAAACATGGCGTTTCAATCCCGGCCGTCGCCAGCCGCTATGTTCTGGAGCAGCAGGGCGTTGCCGCAATCATCCAGGGCGCCCGACACAGCCGGCACATCGCAGAGAATGTGAAGCTGTTCGACTTCGCGCTCGATGCCGATGACAAGGCCGCGCTCCGCAGCATATTTGCGCGCTCTACCGGCCCCGCGGGAGACTGCTATGATCTCGACCGTATCGAAAATCGAGATGCGATCGAAAATCTGGATGCAGACTATTTCGATGTCGAAGATGGGCGACTGGTAGTCAAGACACGCGAAGTTAAGGGTGTCGCTGAACCTTATGGCCATCATCTCCTTGCCGGACAGCATTGATCCGGAAGGACGCCTGAGGCACCAGATGCCTTAAAGAGAGCAGGTCGCGGGATATGCATGGGGGGCTTGAACGATGGGCTTGGAAAATACGCGGCTGAATGACCGCGGGCTGATGGCGGCTGGCATGGCCCTCGTGATTGCGGGAATGCAGGTCTTCATCATCCAGCCGGGCTTCATCACGGTCCTAGTCTCGACGCTGAATCTCACGGAGGCATGGGCGGGCTATATCGCTTCTGCCGAAATGTTCGGTATTGCGATTGCCACGATCGCAACGGCTGCGGTGGGGCATCGGCTCGACTGGCGGGTTGCGGTCGTGCTCTCGGCTCTCGTCCTTGCGGGCGCAGACCTGTTGTCCATTTTCGCGCATAGCGCCGTGCAGTTCATGGCTGCGCGCGCTGTCGCGGGTCTGGGCGCTGGCGTGCTGATCTCGATCGGCTATTCGGTTGTCGGCATGGCGCGCAATCCTGAAAAACTCTTCGGTTATTTGATCATGGCTGTACTGGGTTATGGCGCGGTTGGCGTCTTCATCCTGCCATCGGCACAAGCAGCGGTAGGTCTGAGTGGAATATTGGCGGCATTGGCACTGATTGCGATCTTGCCGTTGCTGCTGTTAGGCACCCTCCCCGCCCGCTCCGCTATCGAGGACAGCATGCTAGGCACGGTCAATGCGGCGCCGGCTGCCCATGACAAGCGTACCGTGATCCTTGCCTTAACTGCGGTCGCCATTTTCTTTCTCGGCCAAGGCGTGGTCTGGGCGTATCTTGGCCTTATCGGCACTGCGGCTGGCGTGCCGGACCAGGCAGTGGCGACAGGACTGGCCGTGTCGCAAGTGTCCGGCATGCTGGGCGCGTTCGGCATGGCTTGGTTGTCCGGGCGAGTGAGCCAACGCGCGCTGCTGCTTGGCGGAACAATCGCATCTGTCGTGCCCCTTCTCGCTTTGCTGGGGCACGTGACCGCAATGAGCTATAGCTTTAGCGTTGTGCTGTTCAACGGCGCGGCAAACCTTATGACGCCACTTTTGATGGCCGTTGCGGCCGTGGCAGGCGCAGGCGATCCGCGGATCATTCAACGCGCCGCTGCACTCCAGATGCTGGGGCTAGCGCTCGGGCCGGCCCTGGCCGCCCCCGTCGCGGAACATGGCGGCTTCGCACCGGTGCTCATCATCGCAGCAATGCTGTTTGCCTTTGTCTACCCGGCCGCACGTTGGAATGGCCGTAAAGGGGCCTAAGTGCATTATTGGGACACAGAGATACGGTAGCGCCCGGGCGTCATTCCCTTCTCACCCGAAGCCGCAAAAATCCGTCATCCTTTCCGTCATCCCTGATCTGCTTGGCGGCGGGCTTGGGACGACGGATGCGGCTTTGAGCAGAAGTACCACAGGAGGATGCTTCGAATGACGTTATGCTATCTACCTTGAACCACCATGTTCGGAGGCAGGTAAAGATCATCGCATTCTCCGCAGTAATCTGGGTTCGTTTTTCTCTGTCAGGCTTTGGTCAGCCGTTATCGCCATAAGATATGCGTCTTGTGTGTTGAAGCTGGACCCATTGGCTCCCATGGACTTTATCTGGTCCAGTGGAGAAGGATCGAAATGACGCGACTGCTGGTGATTGAGGACAATGAGCGGCTTGCGATGCTGATCGCAGACGGCTTAGGCTCGCGCGGGTATCGCAGCGACATCGCCCGCTGTCTGGCCGACGCCGATATCGCTCTGACCGTCGCGACCTTTGATGCCATCGTACTCGATCTCGGTTTGCCCGACGGTGATGGTCTGCACTGGCTGCGTGCGCGCCAACTTTCTGGCGAACCTCCCGCGCTCATCCTGACTGCGCGCGGAGGTCTCGAGGACAGGGTCAACGGCCTCGATGCCGGCGCGGACGACTATTTAGTCAAGCCCTTTTCCATTGAGGAACTGGCGGCGCGACTGCGCGCCCTGCTTCGCCGGCCCGGACGGCGTGCAGAGCCGGTTTTGAAAGTCGGGTCCATACGCTACGACACCGCCAGCCGGACGGCATCGGCGAATGATCGTCCGCTCGATCTCGCGCGCCGGGAGGCTGATTTGCTTGAGCTGCTTCTACGCCGCGCAGGACAGGTGGTGCGCCGCCAGACCATTGAGGAGGCACTCTATTGCTTCGATGAAGCTGTGACCCCCAATGCGCTGGAGGCGATTGTCTCGCGCCTGCGTCGCAAGCTCGATGAAGGCGGCGCGGACAATCAACTGCATACGGTGCGAGGCGTCGGCTATCTGCTGCGCGACGCCGGGACGGATTGATGACCCAGCCGAACTCGATCCTGGGTCGGCTGACGCGGAGCCTTACCATTGTTGCGGTGGTCGGCGCGCTGCTGCTGCTGCTGTTTATCGGCATCGAATATCGCATCTCGTTCGCCGAGCTATCCGACGAAGCGGCGCTCCGGATCGTCATCCATGAACTCACCGAGCATGTTATCATCCCGATGCTTCTGCTCGCCATACCGATGGCTGTCGTGGGGCGGTGGGCGATCCGCCGCGCGGTCGAGCCGCTGGGACGGGCTGCGCAAAAAATCGATGCGGCGGGGGGCGAAGCGCGCGGTGTGCGAATCGAGTCCGAGAGCCTGCCGCTCGAAACGCAGCCTTTTGCGCGGGCGGTCAACGCGCTACTGACGCGCGTTGACGATGCGGCAGCATTGCACGAGGCTTTTGCCGCAGATATCGCTCATGAACTGCGTACACCGCTGACTCTGCTCTCGCTCGAGCTGGACCGGCTAGAGGGCGCACAGGCGGCGCAATTGCGCCTCGACGTTGCGGCCATGCGGCGGCTGATCGACCAGCTCATGCTGCTTGCACAGATCGATGCCGAGCAGGCAGCGCATCTCCCACCCGCCTCGGTCGACCTGATCGAAGTGGCGGGCGACGTGGTAGCCCAGTTGGCGCCCGCGGCCCTTGCGAACGGCCAAACCATCGAGCTGTGTGGCGAAGGGCAGAACGTTATCCTGGGACGACGCGAGACCGTGGCGGCGGCCTTGCGCAACCTGATCGAGAACGCCCTTCGCGTGACGCAGCAGGGCGTCCCGGTCGTGGTCCGCGCCGATGAGCCGAGGGAACTGGCTGTACGGGACGGTGGCGACGGATTGTCTCCTGAGCGGCTGGACGTCCTCGTGCAACGCCTGCGTCGCGCCGATCACGCCAGCACGAGCGGCGCTGGCCTCGGCCTCGCAATCGTCGCGCGGATCATGGCAGCGCATGGCGGGCGGCTGGTCACCGATCCGGATCAGCGGGAACTGCGCCTTATTTTTCCAAGCACCTGATCGCCGTCAGCAACTCGTCAGCCACTGCCGCTAACAGGCGGTCATGGATAACAGGAAATGGCTCATCGGCAGTGTATTGGGGCTGGCTGCGCTGGCGCTGATCTGGTGGCTCGTGCCGCATGGCGCGGGTGCAGATCCAGCGACGCCAGATAAAGCGGTAGCGGAGAAGGCCACGACCGGGCCCAAAACCATCACGATCTCCGCCGATCAGGTGAAGGCGCTTGCGCTGCGCTTTGTGCCGGCGGCCAAGGCGAATCTCGCGCCGATCGCGACATTGCCTGCCATGATCGCGCCGCCCCCCAATGCCCGCGTCGCTGTCGCGGCGCAGCTGCCGGGCATCGTGACGCGTGTTTTTGTCGTCGAGGGTGCCGAGGTCCGTGCAGGCCAGCCACTTGCGACCGTCTCCAGCCGCGATATCGTGATGCTCGGCGCCGAACTCTCCCGTGCTCGGGCACGGCTGGACGTGGCACGCGCCAATGCCGCGCGGCTTGGTCAGCTCAGCAAGGAAGGCATTATTGCCCCGGCGCGGGCGGATGAGGCAAACGCGCAACTGCGTCAGGCGCAGGTCGACGTCTCCGAGCAGGGGCGGCTGATCGGCATGGCGAGCGGATCGAGCAACGGCGCCGGCTATACGCTGACGGCGCCGATTGCCGGCCGGATCAGCACGATGACCATCGAGACGGGCAAGGCGCTCGATCCCGGCGCCGCGCCTTTCGTGATCGACGCAGGCGGCGCAATGCAAGCCCAGGCTCAGCTTCCCGAGCGCCTGATTGGCAGGATCCAGCCGGGTATGACCGTCCGCGCAGGCCGTATCGAGGGCAAGGTGGTGGCCGTCGGCACGGCGATTGATCCTGCGACGCGCTCGGCGAGCCTGACCGCCAGCCTGCCGGCCGATCCTTCGATCCGTTCGGGGCAATCCCTTTCGCTCTCGGTCATGGGTCCGGCCGCGAGCGGCGCAGTCCGCGTGCCCGGCGAGGCGATAGCCCAGATCGCCGGCACGACCGTGGTCTTCGTCAGGACCGCCACGGGCGTCGTCGCCCGGCCGGTGATCTTGGCCGAGGGCGGCGAAGGCGCGGACGGCGAGCGCGTTGTCCTTGCGGGACTGAAGGTGGGTGACGACATAGCGGTCAGTGCCGTGAGCGAGCTCAAAACGCTCGCCGCCGCCGAATAAGGCGGACCCGATGCTTCGTTCTCTCGTCGCGCAGGCGCTGTCCTACCGCATGTTGGTGCTCGCCTTGGCCGTCGTGATTGCCGGACTCGGCGCATGGGCCTTCACGCGCCTGCCGGTCGATGCTTACCCCAACATCGCGCCGACTCAGGTCAAGATCATCCTTAAGGCGCCGGGGATGACGCCGGAAGAAGTCGAGACGCGCGTCATCACGCCGATCGAGATGGAGATGCTTGGCATTCCCGGCCAGGCCATTCTGCGCTCGACGGCAAAATACGCCATCGCCGACATCACCATCGACTTCCAGGATGGCACGGACATCTACTGGGCCCGCCAGCAGGTCGCCGAGCGCCTTACCGGTGTGATGAGCGACATGCCCGCCTCCATCAGCGGCGGCATGGCGCCCATCTCGACGCCCCTGTCGGACATGTACATGTTCACGATCGAGGGGCCGTTGTCCTTGCAGGAGAAGCGCACGCTTCTCGACTGGACGATCCGGCCGGCGCTGCGCACCGTGCCCGGCGTCGCGGACGTGAACGCGCTCGGCGGCCATGCGAAGACCTTCGAGGTCCAGCCCGATCCCGTCGCCCTGAGCGCGGCCGGCTTGACCATTGCCGATCTCCAGCGAGCCATCGAGAGCGGGAACCGCAACGACGGCGCCGGTCGCCTGGCCGACGGCGAGGACGCGCTCATCGTGCGGGCCGTCGGTGCAATCCAGTCCGAGGACGATCTGCGCGCTCTGGCGATCCGCGCCGTGGGCGGTCACATCGTGCGGCTGGGCGACATGGCGCAGGTCGGGATCGGCAGCCTCACGCGCTACGGCGCGGTCAGTCGCGATGGCAAGGGCGAGGCGGTGGAAGGGCTGGTCATTGCCCTACGCGGCGCCGATGCCCGGCAAGTTGTGGCGGGCGTCAAGGCCAGGCTTGCCGAGATCGGGAAGACACTCCCGGCGGGAACGAAGATCGACGTCTTTTACGACCGATCGGACCTGATTACCCGCGCAGTCGGAACCGTCGAGGAAGCGCTGCTCGAAGCAACGCTCCTGGTCGTCGTCCTGCTCATCCTCTTCCTCGGCGACTGGCGCGCAGCGGGTATCGTGGCGCTCATCCTGCCGATGGCAGCTCTGATCACCTTTCTCATCATGAGTGCGGTGGGCCTCACCGCCAATTTGATGAGCCTCGGCGGCCTCGCCATTGCCATCGGCATGCTGGTCGATGCAGCGGTCGTCGTCGTCGAGAATATCGTCGAGCGCTTGAACAAGATCGATACCGAAGACCATCGCCCCCGCCTCAATCATGTGTTCAGCGCGACGAGCGACGTCATCGTTCCGGTCTCGGCCGGCATCCTTATCATCGCGCTGGTGTTCCTGCCGCTGCTTGCCCTGCAAGGCCTGGAAGGCAAGCTGTTCGGCCCGGTCGCACTCACCATCATCTTCGCGCTGGGCGCGTCGCTGCTGCTGGCGCTGACGCTGGTGCCCGTTCTCGCCTCGCTGGGTCTAAAGAGCGGCCATCATCGCGAGCCGTGGATCATGCGCATGATGATGCCTCGCTACAGCGCGTTGCTGGCCGGTGCCTTCGTACGCAAACCACTTGTTTATGGTTTGGCCGTCACAGGACTTGCCGTCGCCGTGGTCGCCTATGGTGCGGTCGGCAAGACCTTCATGCCCTCAATGGACGAAGGCACGGTAGTCATGCAGACGACGAAACATCCGAGTGTCGGCCTGGCCCATTCGATCGCAGGCGATCTCGCCGCCCAGCGTGCGGTCCTTGGGGCGGTGCCAGAAGTAAAGAGCGTGATCACGCGCGTCGGCACGGACGAGATCGGACTCGATCCGATGGCCCTGAGCGAAGCGGACAGCTTCCTCTCGCTCAAGCCCAGGTCGGAATGGCGCGGCAGCAAAGAAGACATTGTCGAAGCAATTCGCGTCGCAATGCAGAATCTGCCCGGAATCGAGCCGAGCTTCACACAGCCCATCGAGATGCGCGTCTCGGAGATGCTGACTGGCGCGCGCGGCGATCTCGCCGTCAAGATCTTCGGCCCGGACCTCAATGTCCTGTCCGACCTCGCGGGTCGTATTCAGGGCACGCTGTCGAAAGTGCGCGGCGCGACGGAAGTGATGACCGTAGCCAACGACAAGGTCGACTATCTCCAGATCAACATCGACCGGTTGGCCGCCGGGCGCGCTGGCATGCCGGTCGATATGCTTCAAGACGCGATGCGCGCGCAGCTTGAAGGGCTGCACGCCGGCATCGTGGCGGAAGGCCAGAAGCGCACGCCAATTCTGATCAAGGGCGACGATGCGCTGCGCAACGACGCGGCGCGCTTCGCCGATCTCATGCTGCGCACGCCGGACGGCGGCCTCGCCCGTGTCAGCGACCTTTCGCGTGTGGAGCGGATCGAAGGGCCCGTGAAGCTCGATCATGAAAACGGCTCGCGCTATGCCATTGTGCAGGCCTTCGTAGCGGGTCGCGACCTGGTCGGCTATGTCGGCGAGGCTAAGGCAGCGGTAGCCAAGCAGGTCGTGCTACCGGCTGGCTATCGCGTCGTCTGGGGCGGGCAGTTCGAGAACCAGCAGCGCGCTTCGGCCCGGTTGATGCTGGTCGTGCCGGTCGCGCTTCTCCTCATCTTCTTCGTGCTGCTGGCGACGCTGAGATCCTTGCGCGCTTCGACGCTCATACTCGTCAACATTCCGTTTGCCATGGTCGGTGGAATCGTTTCGCTCTGGGCCTCTGGCGAGTATCTTTCGGTGCCGGCTTCGGTCGGGTTTATCGCCCTGCTCGGCATCGCGGTTCTCAATGGGCTCGTGTTGGTTGCCTATTTCCTCCAGCTCCGGGTCGAGGGCATGCCGCTGGCCCAGGCGGTGCGGATCGGCGCCGAGCGGCGTTTGCGCCCGGTCATGATGACCGCGAGCATCACTGCGTTCGGGCTGGTGCCACTATTGTTTGCCACCGGCCCTGGGTCGGAAATCCAGCGGCCACTCGCCATCGTTGTCATCGGCGGACTCATCACCTCAACGCTGTTGACGCTCGTCCTCCTGCCGATCCTCTTCGAGCGGTTCGGTGAAAGCCGTCTGGAGGCCGTCGATGCCTGAGCTTCTACTTACCATCTACTGCAGCAAGGTGGACGCCGGCCCGATTGCAACGACGCTCCGGGACGCGACCCGTCACCCCGTCCACCAGCGCGACGAGATCGTGCATGGCCTCGACTTCTCGGACGCCAGCCCCGCCGAGAGTGTAGTCGGGAGACTTGAGCGCTGCGCCGTCGACCTGCGCGTCGAAGAAGGGGCCGCCTCGGCACTCATTGCTCAGGTCGGCGCACTGAAGCGCGCCGCGCCATTCCGTTGGCATCTAACGCCTGTGATTGCGTCGGGGAGGCTGACATGAAGCTTAGAGTGCGTGTGGCTATGCTGTGTTCAGTCCTGTTTCTGACAGAAACTGCTTTCGCCCAGGACCGCTTGCATCCTGACCTGCCGCCACCGGAGCTGGTCGCGACCGCGCTCGACAACCACCCCGCGGTAGGGGCCGCCGAAGCGCGGGTCGCGGCTGCGCGGGCGCAAGCTGGCATGCTTGCTGTCGGTCCCCATGAAGTGGCCGTGCAAGGAACCTATTTGCGGCGCTCGGTGAACGAAGAAGGCGGTTTCAACGAGTTTGACACCACCGTGACCCGGGCCTTTCGCCTGCCCGGAAAGGCCAGTCTCGACCGCAAGGCTGGCGATTTCGGTATAGAAGCGGCACAGAATCGCGCCGAGGATGTGCGTCACCAGACCGCGTTGCTGCTGGCTGGCTTTTGGTATGACTGGCTGACCGCTTCGGCCCTGACCCGCAACGATGCAGAGATGGTTGTGAACTTGGAGCGAGCCCTCGCGGCTATTAAGCGCCGCGCCACGCTACGCGACGCATCGGACCTGGATGTGGACCAGGCCGCGGCGGCTCTGGCACTTGCGCAGGGACAGGGCGCGCAAACACGCGCAACGGCTGCCGAGGCGCGCGTAAAGCTTGCTGCGCAGTTTCCGGATTTGCCCCTGCCGTTCGAGGCGCCGGATATGGTGAGCCCTCATGACTTGCCCCAGAATTTCGAGGAACTGCGCGCGCTGGTGATTGCGCGCAGCCATGAGATCGGCGCGGCTCGTGCCGATGCCGAACGCATGTCTGTGACAGCCCGGCGCGCCAAGGCCGAGAGAACGGCCGACCCCTCGTTCGGCTTTCGCTTGTTCAGCGAGCGGGGTGGCACGGAAAAGGGCCTTGGAGTGGTGGCGTCCATCCCATTGGGTGGCCGTCACCGGTTGCGCGCGGCCGACGAGGCGGTGGCGATGGCCAGTTCGGCCAGGCTTGAGCAAGGTGTGGTGGAGCGCGAGGTGCAGGTGATGGCGGACGCTGATCTTTCCAACGCAAGCACCCGGCTGGTCGTGTGGGAGCAAGTGCACAAAGCGCGAATTCGGGCAGAGTCGATGAGCGCGCGCGCTGGTAAGGGCTATGCGCTTGGCGCCATTGATCTCGCGGACCTGCTCTTTGCCGAACGACAGGCCAATGATGCCCGGCGCGCTGAGATCTCGGCGCGCGCGGAGGCCGGAAGAGCGATCGTCAAGCTGGAAATCGATTCCCACACCATCTGGGCTCCCGCCGACGAGTAGCTTTTGAGGCTGCGGCGCGCCCTGCTTGTAATTATCGAACTGGCACAAGGGATATTAAGGACTGTGCGACCTTTCGGACGTCGAGAAGGCCTCAATCGCACGTTGGCCTATCGCCCACAGACGCCCATCAAGATCAAACTCGGCCCATGTCCGCGGCCGAAATACTACCGGTCGACACATTGCCCAATTGCGGGAAGGCAAACAGCAGGTGGACAGCATGGACAATATTATTCAATGTTTTCGGGGATTTTGGAGGACCCTCTGGGATTGGAGGGTGGTGGCAGGGCTTGTATCGAACTAATTAGTTATAATACTGATATTGCGAGCATTCTGCGCTCGGCATACCTTTACCCCCACACCTACCCCCACATTTTCACGCTGATCAAGGCGTCATCGGGCGAAACATCTTAGCGGATGCGAAGCTTAAGGGACCGTTCAATCAGGCGGCTGGGGTGGCGACGGGAATTATAGTCGGCGCCTATTGAACAACCCGCCTCGCTGTTCTGCCATTACCGAATCGAGAACCGAGCGCGCGCTGACAGCAATTTTTTCTACGGATTTGTGCCACCGTTCGACTGACTCGACGCTGCACAAATCTTCGCCAGCATGCTCGTCATGAACGTACCAAGTGACTGCCAGAATGCGGTCGATGTAGTTGATAAACCCGCTCGTGTTCCGCCATACTTCGCTGTCTGGCAGCAGGTGTTGCTTGAGCGCGAATTCAGCGTAGTTCTTTGTCGACTCCAGAAAGAAGCGTCGTGCGTTGATGGCACTCACGTCCTTACTTAGGTCGCCACTAAGAGGCTCAGCAGCATCGATGAAAGATCGCTCGATCTGCTTAAGGATGTCGAGCAAAGTCGCTTGTCCTTGTTGCCTGTCGCGATTGCGTTTTAGACTTTCGATGTAGATTGCGCCCGCCACCGCGGCCCCGGATCCTAACATGGCGCCTGCAAACTGAAGCCAGTCACCGGTGTCGGCGCCATTGAGGCTTTCTCGGAAACAAATGTAGAGCAAGACAACAGCCAACCCGGTCAAGCCGCCAACGACAGCCTCCTGAACAATGGGCTTGGTCATCCGGACCTCAGATCACCGTTAGGTCATCGTGTGGTATCTCGGATCGAAGCGGCGGAGGAAGCGCAGCCGACGATGTTCGCTGCAGGTTAACGACAGCACCGTTCAAGGTGACTTCTACGGCATTGTTGTCCACGGCCGTGACCGAGCCTCCCAATGTCGATCCACTGCTGAATTCAACATTGAACCGGTCTCCGACCTCGTACTGATATGGCGGTTGCAGAATGCCATCCCACGGGCTCGGAACAGGATATAGCCTAGCGCCTGGGCCAACCGCCTCGTGCAAACAGAATACCGTCCAATTCAAAGCAATTTCCCCTCTCCTTGAACCCGGGTCAGTCGTCATCCTTATGGTGCTCTACGCTAGAACGAAAGGGCTAATGAGAGAAGGAACAAATTGATCAAAGTGGGTGGTGGCCGATCTCGGACAGCCCGTTTACTGGCGGGTAAATGCGGATAGCTGCCTGTCCTGCCGCTTTTCCAGCCAGCAGAATTCTTCCAGCCCGCAGCCCTCAACGCGCTGCTGTCCAAATTTGATCGGGCAGGTCAAAGCGAGGGGGCGGCGCACATAAGCGATTGTCTTGCGCGCGGGCTGCGATAGGTAGGCGACAGAGTGATCAGGTCGGTGTCTGAAGTTCACAGAGCGGAGCCAGAGCGATTGGCTTAGGGGCACTGCAAAGGCATTTAGCGGTTATTTTAAGGGACAATAAGAGTGACAGGCCAACAGCAGCGCGACGAATTGCACCGGAAAATCTGGGCGATTGCCAACGACGTCAGGGGCGCAGTCGATGGCTGGGATTTCAAGCAGTTCGTGCTGGGAGCATTGTTTTACCGGTTTATCAGCGAGAACTTCACTGCCTACATCGAGGCGGGTGACGAGACCGTCAAATATTCGAAGATGCCCGACAGCGCCATTCCTGATGCCGTCAAGGCAGACGCGGTCAAGACCAAGGGCTACTTCATCTACCCCAGTCAGCTCTTTGCCAATGTCGCGGCAAAGGCCAACACCAACGAAAGTCTGAACACCGACCTTGCCGCCATTTTCAAGGCGATTGAAGCTTCGGCAAATGGCCACCCTTCCGAAGAGGACATCAAGGGCCTGTTCTCGGATTTTGACACCACCAGCAACCGGCTGGGCAACACGGTGAAGGATAAGAACACCCGGCTGGCGGCGGTCCTGAAGGGCGTTGCTGGACTCCCTCTGAAATTCGAGGAAAACGAAAACGATCTCTTCGGGGATGCCTATGAGTTCCTGATCTCCAATTATGCCGCCAATGCGGGAAAATCGGGCGGGGAGTTCTTCACGCCGCAACATGTTTCCAAGCTTATCGCGCAACTGGCCGTTCACGGGCAGAGCAGCATCAACAAAATTTACGATCCAGCCGCCGGGTCAGGTTCGCTGTTGTTGCAGGCCAAGAAGCATTGCGGCGATCACTTCATCGAAGAAGGCTTCTTCGGGCAGGAGATCAACTACACCACCTACAACCTCGCCCGCATGAACATGTTCTTGCACAATGTGAATTACGCCAAATTCAACATCCAGAACGGTAACACGCTTGAACATCCGCACTTCCTGGATGAGCGGCCCTTCGATGCCATCGTCTCGAACCCGCCCTATTCGGTCCGGTGGAAGGGGGATGAAGACCCGACGCTTATCAATGATGACCGCTTTGCGCCCGCTGGCGTGCTTGCGCCGAAGTCAAAGGCGGATTTCGCCTTTGTGCTGCACGCGCTGCATTATCTTTCGGCCAAGGGGCGCGCGGCCATCGTCTGCTTTCCGGGCATTTTTTATCGCGGGGGGGCAGAGCAGAAAATCCGCAAGCATCTTATCGACAGCAATGTCGTCGAAACGGTGATTGCGCTCGCGCCCAATCTGTTTTTCGGCACCACGATTGCGGTGACCATTCTGGTGCTGGCCAAGAACAAGCCCGACACCAAGGTGCAGTTCATCGATACCAGCGGTGAGGATTTTTTCGCCAAGAAGACCAACACCAACGAGATGAGCGACGATCACGTTGCCGAGATCATCCGCATGTTCGCCAGCAAGGAACACGTGCCGCATGTGGCCGAGACGGTGGACCAGCAGCGCATCATCGATGCGGATTACAATCTGTCGGTCAGCGCCTATGTCGAACCCAAGGACACCCGCGATCAGGTGAACATTGCCGATCTGAATGCGGAGCTGAAGACCACCGTTGCAAAGATTGACCGGCTACGCAGCGAGATTGATGCGATTGTCGCGGAGATCGAGGCGTGAGCGATCTTGGCTTTCTGAAAAAGCTGCTGGATGGGGGCAACGTTGAGTGGTTGCCGCTTGGGAAGCTTGGCGAGTTTTTTCGCGGAAACGGACTCCAGAAGAAAGACCTAATGGACGAAGGTTTGCCTGCCATTCACTATGGTCAAATCTACACCAAATATGATCTGGAGGCGCGGGAAACCTATAGCTATGTGGCTGCTGAACTCTTTAGAAAACTAAGAAAGGCGAAGGCGAACGACCTGTTGCTTGCGACCACGTCGGAAAACGACGAGGATGTCGTAAAGCCGCTGGCTTGGTATGGTGCCAATGTTGCAATCTCAGGCGATATGATGCTTTTTCGCCACCGGCAAAACGCCAAGTATCTTGCCCATTTTTTGCTGACTGAGACATTTCAAAAGCAAAAGGGCAAATACATTACTGGCACTAAGATACGTCGGGTTTCGAGCGGTGATCTAGCAAAGCTCGAAGTCCCCATCCCCTGCCCGGATGACCCGGAGAAGTCGCTGGCGATACAGGGGGAGATTGTTCGGATATTGGACACCTTCACCAAACTGACTGCGGAACTGACCGACGAACTGACCGACGAGCTTGCAGCACGCAAGAAACAATACAACCACTACCGCGAAAGTCTCTTCACTTTCACCCCGGATGAGGCAAATTTCCTTGCACTTGGCGACGAGCGACTAGGGGAGTTCATTCGCGGGGGAGGATTGCAGAAAAAGGATTTCACGAGCGAGGGGGTTGGCTGCATACACTACGGGCAGATTTATACTCACTACAGAACGTACGCTCACTCCACAAAGAGCTTTGTCTCGCACGATTTTGCGAAGAAGGCTCGCAAAGCCCAAAAAGGCGATTTGGTGATCGCTACGACAAGCGAGAATGATGATGATGTCTGCAAAGCTGTCGCTTGGTTACCCGCATAACTATTATCTCGACTATCGCTGCTACAGAATTGATATCCCCACACCTCCCAATTCCTCATTGGTACATGTTCTGCTGGAGCAAGTTATAAGGTGTGGTTTCTGGTCCTATGAATGACTGACACAATAGGACCCCCAGGCTTCCATCAGTTCGACACGGGCGCCCGGTTGATTTGCGGTGCCTAGATATGTTGTACGGCGATAGGCAGCTTGCACAGCGTCAGGTGTCTTGTGAGCGAGAGCGGCCTCGACAACGGCATCGGCAAAGCCTTCGTTTGCTGCCCAGTCTGTGAAGCTCGAACGAAAACCGTGAACGTGAAAAGGCTCACTCATGTCGCGCAGAACCTTCAACAAAGTCATGTCAGACATTGGTTTGCCAGCCACGCCGGGGAAAACGACATCAGTTTCCGAGAGCCGAAGCGCATTCGCTTTCGTAAGCACCGCCAGGGCCGCACTTGAGAGAGGAACCACATGCGCCTTCCCTCTCTTCATATGGTCGGCAGGGATCGTCCACAGGCACACATCAAGATCAAATTCGCCCCATGTCGCCAACCGCACCTCCTGGCTACGCACACCTGTAAGTATGAGAAATTCTAAAGCCAGCCGTCCAAAGGATGGTTTGCGGCGCAACGCGGTGATGAAGCTGGGAACCGCGACATATGGCATAGACTTACGTTTTTCTCGCGACTTCACTTGCCGCGGCAAGCCTCGACCCGCCTTCAGGCTACTATTGCCGGACGGGGATTCGCGCGAACGCCAGCCCTTTGCGTGTGCATAATCCAGCACGGCACAAATCCGGTTGCGGACCTGACGGGCTGTTTCTGGAATTTCCTGCCAAATCGGCGTAAGGACTGCGATGATGTCGGCAGCCGAAATACTGCCGGTCGGCACATTGCCCAATTTCGGGAAGGCGTAGTTTTCGAGACTGGCGAGCCACTGCCGCGCATATACGGAACTTTTCCAGCCCGCCTCATTCTCCGAGTGGTATTGGCGCGCAGCAACGCGGAACGTCACCTTCGCAGCTGCCTCGTCTTTTCTCTCCACCAGAACGTCGCGCTGATCCACCTTGATAGTTTTGCGCAATCCTATGGCCTTAACCCGGGCCTCTGCCAACGTCAGCAGCTTAGCACTACCCAGCCCAATGTCCTGCCGTTTGCCATCGCGCTGGATTCGCAACATCCAGTAGGCCCCACCACGCTTGTCAACTTTTAGAAACAGTCCTTCCCCATCCTGATAGGTGCCAGGATTTGCTAACGCCGATTTGACTGCAACCGCCGTGAGCTTGCCCATTTCGTTACCCCCACATTTTTTCCCCGCAAATCGGGAAAGCAGAGTGTGGGGGTAAAGCGATTTACCCCCACATTACCCCCACACTACGCTCCGGCTGAAGGCAAACGCCTGGAGACGTGGGTGGACCGTATGGGTAATAATACCTCAGGTTTTCAGGGATTTCTAGGGATTTTGGAGGACCCTCTGGGACTGGATGGTGGTGGACAGGGCTGGATTCGAACCAGCGTACGGGAAACCCGGGCAGATTTACAGTCTGCTGCCTTTAACCACTCGGCCACCTGTCCATAACCGCATAGTGCCGAAAAATCGTACTATGTTGCGATCGGGAGGGCGCTCAATGACGAATGGAGGCTTGCCTGTCAATGCTTCCCGTGAAAAGAACGCGCCCATGAAAAGAGGACATCGTACCGGAAAACCCAAAGGGGGATTCCCCCGCTTTTATGGCCGTCATGCGGTCATAGCAGCGTTGGCTAATGAAAACCGCATCGTGCGCAAGATCTGGGGCACGCGCGAAGCGCTGGCCGCGTTGGAATTGCCGCCGGTGCTGCCCATCGTCTATTCGGATGTTGCCGATCTGGGCCGCATGGTCCCGTCCGATGCGCCGCATCAAGGCATTGTCGCCGAAGTCGAAATGCTCGACGATATCTGGCTGGGCGACGTGCTGGATGAAGGACGCGACGACAAGCGGCCGATACTCGTGCTCGATCAGGTAACCGATCCACACAATGTCGGCGCGATCCTCCGCTCGGCGGCGGCGTTCGATGCCCTCGCCATCGTCACGCAGGACCGGCATTCGCCTGCCGAAACCGGCGTGCTGGCCCGCGCGGCATCGGGCGCGCTGGAAATCGTGCCATGGGTGCGCGTCGTGAATCTCGCCCGCGCGCTCGATGAAATTGCAGAGGCGAATTACTGGCGCATCGGCCTGGATGGCGAAGCGGAGCTCACGCTCGACAAAGCCATCGGCGAATCGCGCGTGGCACTGGTGCTCGGCGCGGAGGGCGAAGGCCTGCGCCACAACAGCATGGCGCATTGCGACATATTGGCTAAACTGCCTATCAGTCCGCGTATGGAGTCCCTGAACGTCTCCAATGCGGCTGCAATCGCGCTCTACGCTGCCGCCATCGGCTGACGAAGAGACTTGGCCGGGGGGAGGGGCAGATACGATGAACGCCATATTCCGCGCGGGCGGCGCTCTCGCCACGCTGCTTCTGCTCTCCGCCTGCCTGCTCACACCGGGCAAATTCGATTCCACGCTCGACATCCGCGCCGACCGCAGCTTCACGTTCACCTATAAGGGCGAAGTGATTGCCACGGACCCGTCGGACATCGGCAAAGGGCTGAAGGACAGCAGCCCTTCCACCGAAGAGGAAACGGCTCCCGCTGAGGAAGAAGACGCGGTGATGCAGAACATCGCCTGGATGCAGGACGATCAGGAGACAGCAGAGCCCGCCCCCGATACCGATTTCAGCGCCACGTCGAAAGACGATGAAGATGAAAAGGCCCGCAAAACCGCCGCCATCGTCGCCGCGTTGCGCAAGGAAAAAGGCTTTCGGTCTGTCGAATATGTCGGCGATAACAAATATATGATCGACTATGCGATCACCTGCACACTCGATCACGCCTTTGTTTTCCCCTTCAATGTCGATGCCGAATATGTCTTCCCGTTCATCGTCATTGAGCTGCGCGGCGGCGACCGCGTGCGCGTCAAGGCGCCCGGCTATGCCAATGGCAGCAAGCAGAAGAGCAGCGGGATGGGCGGCAGCGCAGGCGACGTCAGCAAATATCTCGACGGACGTTTCACCCTCACCACCGATGCGGCGCTCATCAGCCAGAATCAGGAAGATGGCCCTATTACCGTTGCGGGCAAGCAAACGCTCAAATGGACGGTCACGCCGCTCACGACCGAAGCGCCTATGGCGGTGATTCGTTTCCCCGCAAAGTAGGCACCGCCTGACGCGCGCGAATATTGAAAGGCGGGCGTCCAGCGCCAATATATCCTACGCGGGCCGGGCCCCTCTGGCGGCCGGACTTGATCCACGGTGCAGCGATGCACCATTTGGATCTCCGGACGTGATGTCGGACCGCATCGGGCGTGTCCGGTGCTGGTTCGGGGGATTTCCCCCCTCTTATCCCCCAGCGACCGTATCGGGCGCGTCCGATTCCCTGGCCCGCAAGGGCGATCACATGGACGGAGCGCTGCACCCGTGAATACCCCTGAAAAACTGTCTTCGATGCTTTGCCCCGTTTGCCACACCGGCCTGAACATGTCGGAACGGCAAGGCGTCGAGATCGATTATTGCCCACAATGCCGCGGCGTCTGGCTCGACCGCGGCGAGCTCGACAAGATCATCGAACGCAGTGCGCAGATGGACGCCCCCGCACCTCCCCCGCAATCGCAGGCCACATTCCGCCCCGACCGGCCCGCGCAGCCTTCCGCACTCGCCCCGGCGCCGGATCGCGGCAATTACCGTCCCCACTATGAAGGCGACTATCGTCCGAAGCGTAAAAAGAGCTTTCTGGAAGAGCTGTTCGACTGAGGGATCGGCTGCCGCAACAAACGCACTCTGCGAATATCTAATTACGCTTAATCAACGATTTACCGTCTTTAAACTTCCTTCTGTCATTCCGTTCGCAAGCCACGAACAGGATGACAGCAGCAGTGAAACATTTCCTCAGATTAACGACAGCGCCAATCGGCCTGTTGCTGCTGTCGGCCTGCGGCGGGGGTGAAGCGGGCGCACCAGCTTCCGTGACGCCGACAACGGTTGGCGCCCCTTCTCCCGTGACCATTACACAACCTGAACCCAGCACGACGCCCGTCACCATCACGCAGCCGGGCGCTCCTTCGCCGCCAGCCACCACACCCGCTCCAGCACCGCCACCTGCGGCATCGCCAACACCGACAGCATCCCCAAACGATAGTGCGGCCATACCGCGTGGATGGAAGTCCATGAAGGACATGGCGCTCAATCTGCGGCATCAGAACGCCAATGCGGCGTGGAGCTTCGCTCTTATGAACGGGGACATCCGCCGCTATGAATTGCGCGATGGCGACCGTGTCGCAAGCGAAGCGGGATCATCAGTGGAACGCGCAGAATCCTACGATTCCAATTATCTGGACGTCGGCAAGACGTATCAGGTTGCTTTTTCCATGATGATCGAACCGGGGCAAACGAACGCTGCTTCCT
Source organism: Sphingobium sp. BS19 (assembly GCF_027925545.1). Lineage (NCBI taxonomy): Bacteria > Pseudomonadati > Pseudomonadota > Alphaproteobacteria > Sphingomonadales > Sphingobiaceae > Sphingobium > Sphingobium sp. BS19. Next base: position 468,836 of record NZ_BSEF01000001.1, on the reverse strand, counting down.
GGCTGATCCTCTCGCAATTCACCTCGATGCTCGATCCAGGGGAAGCGGCGCATAGCCCGCCTTTCGCAATCGAACTGATGGGCGACCGCCTGCGCATCGTCACCCGCGATTCCAGCGCCGCCTTGTCCACTGCCGCCGACACCCAGTACCGCCGCCAATATGACGACAGCCAACCGCTCAAGCGGGGGCAATGGTATGATATCAAGGTGCAGATCGTCTTTGGACCATCCGGCAACGGCCAACTCAAGGTGTGGCGCGACGATGTGCTGCTGACCGACTACACCGGCTCGCTGGGGTTCAACGACATCAAAGGCCCCTATTTCAAACAGGGCGTATACCGCAGCGCAACGCCCCAGACGATTGCGGTGCAGTTCAAGGATTTACGAATGGGGGAAGCCAGTTAAGCTAAACGGCCTGATGAAGAGCCGTTACGCTTTTTCCAGCGTGCACTGCAACGGATGCTGGTTCTGCCGGGCGAAGTCCATCACCTGATTGACCTTGGTCTCGGCGACTTCGTAACTGAAGATACCGCATACGCCCACGCCGCGCTGATGAACGTGCAGCATCACGCGCGTCGCTTCTTCCATGTCCATCTTGAAAAAGCTCTGGAGCACATGCACGACGAACTCCATCGGCGTGTAATCGTCGTTCAGCATCAATACCTTGTATAACGATGGCTTCTTGGTCCGCGTCCGTGTGCGCGTGGCAATGCCGACGCCGGGGCCCGTCGTGCCGGTGCCGCCTTCATCGTCCTTGCCCTCGTCGCTCATCTGCGGCGGGTGCCTGTCATAGCTGTTGAAACTGGTCATGCGTGTGCAGGATATGGCAATTGCCCGGCGAGACGCAAGAGGCTGGCATGGTCATTCACCATCAAAAGATGCGAGTTTCGTCGCCCCGGCCAAAAAAAAGGGGACCGCTTCACCCGAAGCGGTCCCCTTTCCTATTTTCGTCAGCAAGCCTTAAGCGGCGAGCGACTTCACCTTGTCCGTCACAACCGACACGCGGCTGCTCAGCGGCTGGGCGACTTCACCCGCAAGCTTGATGATTGCTTCGCTGGTCTTCGCGCTTTCCTTGGCAAAGGCGTCGAACGCGCTGGAGAGCATTTCGCTCTGCAACTGGAAGAATTCTGCCGGCGACTTGGCGGCGGCGAGGCTCTTCATCGTGGCGCTGGCCTTTTCGAAGGACATGCGGCTGTATTCAGCGGCGTCCTGACCCATGGCTTCGATGCCCTTGGCGGCGATCTTGCCGGACTCGACAAGCGCTTCAACGTTGCCCTTGGCGATTTCGGTCATTTCTTCAACGGCCTTCGTCGACTTTTCGACGCTGGTCTTCGCCTTTTCGTTCATTTCCGAAAAAGCCGACTGGAAACGGGTCTTGGCTTCTTCAGTGTACTTCTTGGTGTTTTCGATAACGTCGTTCATGGCATTCGTTCCTTCTGCTGTCGCCGTTGGGAATGACTTTTCCAATTCCGGCGTGGGTGTTTTGTCTTCAGTAGGCGCGGCGACCGCTGCCGGTGCGGCAACGGGCAATGCTACCGTTGCGGCGACGGGTTTTTTAACAACGGGTGCTTGTTCTACAGGCGACTTGGCGACGGGGGCAGGTGCCACGTCTTTCGTCACCGGCATTGGCTTGGGGGCAACCTTCGCCACTACCGGAGCCTTAGGCGCTGCCGGTGTTACCGGAGCGGCCTTGGCGGGCGCAGCCTTAACCGGGGTCGCTTTTGCTACGGGCTTGGCGGCAGGACCGGTTGCCTTTTCGGAAGCCTGCAACGCCTGTCGCGCCGTCAACTCCACGCCCTTACCACCCGTCACGGGCAGTTTGGCAGGTCGTCCAACTTTTCTTTTCGGTGCGTCAGCCACCACGGGCCTCCTCTTATTGCTGCACTGCACAATATAGAAGATTTTCCGAATTTGCAAGCGTTATGTTGCGCTGCAGCATATTTGTAGCAAAGCGGTAACTCACTCGCAACAAACAGCTTTCACTCATCGGCTTTTTACGTAGCGCCCGGGTGCGTCCTCAATCACGGGCATATGCCCGCCCCCCGGTTGGCGCGCGCCAGTGGCTGCCACCTTTTCACTGCCATGCTGCGTCAGCCAATCGATCCAGTCGGGCCACCAGCTCCCTGCCGTTTCCTTCGCCTGGGCGACGAAATCCTCCAGCGTCGCGGGCAGCGTGCCGCACGTCCAGTACTGGTATTTCTTGGCGACCGGCGGGTTCATGACCCCGGCAATATGCCCCGATCCGGCGAGCAGAAAACGGCGCGGCCCCGTGAACTGCTCCGTCAGTTTCCACACGCTGCGCGGCGGAGCGATATGGTCTTCCTTGCCCGCCTGGATATAGCTTGGCGTGCGAACTTTCGTCAGGTCGATGTCGGTCCCGTCGACGCTAATGGCACCGGCCTGCACCAGCTTGTTGTCGCGATACAGATCCTTCAGATACGACCGATGCCATTTCGCAGGGAGGTTCGTCGTATCTCCGTTCCAGAACAGCAGGTCGAACGGCGCATAGTCCTTCCCCAGCAGGTAATTGTTGACCACATAGTTCCAGATCAGGTCGCGCCCCCGCAGCAGGTTGAAAGTCGCGGCCATATAGCGCCCGTCCAATATGCCCGACGTCGTCAGTTTCTCGATCATTGCCAGTTGCTCGTCATTAACGAACAGGGTCAGGTCGCCCGCTTCGCTGAAATCCACCTGCGCGGTAAAGAAGGTCGCGCTGGCCACCTTGTCCGCTTCACCCCGCGCCGCCAGCAGCGCCAGCGTCGCCGCCAGTGTCGTCCCTGCCACGCAGTATCCGATGGTGTGGACGCTCTCCACACCCAGCACATCGCGCACAGTATCGATCGCATCGACTTGCCCGCGCAGGATGTAATCGTCCCAGATCACATCCTTCATGCTTTCGTCGGCGGACTTCCATGAGACCATGAAGATCGTGATCCCCTGATCCACCGCCCATTTGACGAAGCTTTTTTCCGGCGCGAGGTCGAGAATATAGAACCGGTTGATCCAGGGCGGGAAGATGATCAGCGGCGTTGCCAGCACCGTCTCGGTGGTCGGCGTGTACTGGATCAACTGATACAACGGCGTCTCGTGGATCACCTTGCCCGGCGTCGCGGCGATGTTCTTGCCGACCTCGAACTGACTGCCGTCGGTGTGCGTCAACTGCCCCTTGTCCATGTCGGCCAGCATATGCTGAAACCCTTTTATGAGGTTCTCGCCGCCGGTTTCCGTCGTCTTCTGCATCACGATGGGATTGGTCAGCGGAAAGTTGCTCGGCGACAGCGCGTCGATCATGCCGCTGGTGGCAAAGCGGATCTGTTCCTTCTGCTTGGGATCGACACCGTCGACGCTGTCGGCCAGCCGCGTCAGATAATCCGCGGTCAGCAGATATCCCTGCCGCATGATGTCATAGAAGGGATGGCTCTGCCACGCCGGGTCGGCAAAGCGGCGATCCTTGCGCGCGGCCGGACTTTCCGCAGGGGCCGGATCGGGCGTCTGCTTGAACCACCCTGCCCCATCCAGAAAGCGCTGCCACAATGCCACGCCTTCATTCATATAATCGGCATGGATGCGCGATATCGCGGTCGCATCGAACGGTGCTTCGCCATGACCGATCTGGCGGGTACTATGCTCCAGCATCATCTGCTGCATCCGACCGATGCTGTGCGTCCATTGCTGCATCTGGTCGAGCGTGGGAATCACTGTAGCGGCCATATTCTCCGCCGGATCGCTATGCGGTGGAGGCGCTGCCTTCCCGCTTTCCTGCGGCGGCACCTGAGTTTCACGCGCAACTTTTGGCTGCTTCTTACCCGTCTTGGCTGCCGCTTTTGCCATCACACTCTCCTGCGCAGAAACCCGCGCTCTTCTTCTGGCCAGCCGCGCCGGGCCAGTCTATACCGCACTCGCTCTTGTGAGCGAGCCTGCGGCACTTTGCCACCCTCCACGGAGAAGAAACAAGGAAAGTATCGACCAATGTCCGAAGAATTCTACCGCATGAAACGCCTGCCCCCCTATGTCATCGCCGAAGTGAACGCGATGCGGGCCGCGGCGCGTGCGGCGGGTGAGGACATTATCGATCTGGGCATGGGCAATCCCGATCTGCCGCCCCCCGACCATGTCATCGCCAAGCTCGTCGAAGTCGCGCAAAAGCCTGATTCGCATGGCTATTCCGCATCGAAGGGCATTCCCGGCCTCCGCAAGGCGCAAGCGAATTATTACGCGCGTCGCTTTGGCGTGGACGTCGACCCCGAAACCGAAGTCGTCGTGACGATGGGATCGAAGGAGGGACTGGCCAGTCTCGCCACCGCAATCACCGCACCGGGCGACGTCGTGCTTGCGCCCAACCCCAGCTATCCGATCCACACTTTCGGCTTCATCATCGCCGGGGCAACGATCCGGTCGGTGCCGACCACGCCAGACGAGCAATATTTCCGCTCGCTGGATCGCGCCATGGCGTTCACGGTGCCGCGGCCTTCTATCCTCGTGGTCAATTATCCGTCGAACCCGACTGCCGAGACCGTGGACCTCGCATTTTACGAACGGCTTGTTGCCTGGGCCAAGGAGAACAGCGTCTGGATCCTGTCCGACCTAGCCTATTCCGAACTCTATTTCGACGGCAACCCCACGCCTTCCATCCTTCAGGTGCCGGGTGCCAAGGATGTGGCCGTGGAGTTCACGTCGCTCAGCAAGACCTATTCCATGGCTGGCTGGCGCATCGGCTTCGCGGTCGGCAACAAGAAGCTGATCGCCGCGATGACGCGCGTGAAAAGCTATCTCGATTATGGCGCCTTCACCCCCATTCAGGCCGCTGCTTGCGCCGCGCTCAACGGCACGCAGGACATCGTCCAGAAGAACCGCGAACTCTATCACAAGCGCCGCGATATTCTGGTGGAAAGCTTCGGACGCGCCGGATGGGACATCCCCGCCCCCCGCGCCTCGATGTTCGCATGGGCACCCCTGCCCCCCGCGCTCAAGGATATGGGCAGCCTGGAATTTTCCAAGCAATTGCTCACCCATGCCAAGGTCGCGGTTGCCCCCGGCGTCGGCTATGGTGAGGATGGCGAAGGCTATGTCCGCATCGCGATGGTGGAAAACGAACAGCGGCTGCGCCAGGCCGCGCGCAACGTAAAACGCTACCTGCAGAGCATGGGCGTCAACACGCCCAACGCAAAGGCGGTCGTCTGATCGTCGTCCCCATTATGTGCCACCGGATAAATCGTTCGGTGGCACACATATCGAGGAGCAGACATGCTGCTATTTCGCGGTAAGGAATCCAATCCTCGCTCACTCGCAAAGGCCGTCAATTGGCGCGTTCTGGGCAGCATCGACACCTTTCTGCTGGGCCTTCTTTTCACCCATGACGTGAAAGCCGCTGGCGCCATTGCCTCGACCGAAGTCATCACCAAGATCGGTCTGTATTATTTCCATGAGCGCGCTTGGGCGCAATCCGGCTGGGGCCTGACGCCGCAGCAGAAAGCCGCCTTCGATGCGGAACACACCCCTTCATGATTCCTCTTCCGCAAGTCGCTCAGGTCGCGCAGACCATCCAGCTTGCGCTCGCGCCCGTCTTTCTGCTGGCCGGAATCGGTGCGTTTCTCAACGTTTGCGCAGGCCGCCTTGCGCGTGTCATCGACCGGGCACGCAATGTCGAGCGGCTCGTGCTCGAAACCCGCGGCGCGGAGCATGATCGGCTGGTCGACGAAATTCGCAAGCTCGACAGACGCATGACTGTCGTCAACACTGCCATCTTTCTGACGGTCGCCAGCGGCGCTGCCGTCTGTCTCGTCGTCATCCTGCTGTTCCTGTCCGAACTGGTGAACGCGCATCTGGGCACGGCCATCGCGCTTCTCTTCATCACGGCCATGCTGCTGCAGGCAGCCGCATTCGTCACCTTCATCATCGAAATTCGGCTGGCTTCGCGCACCATCCACATCCGCAACGAAGTGCTGTTCCACGAAGCCACTGAGGAAGACCTGCGCTCATGATCGAAAAGCGCCTGCTGCAGATCGTCGTCGCGCTGGCCTGCATCGTGCCGCTGGTGACGGGCGGTGCAGGCATACTGTCCGGCCCAGACTGGCTGCGCGGCGTCGGATCGGCACCCGTCGATCTCGACAGCCACTTCCGCTACATGAGCGGCATCTTCTTCGGCGTCGGGCTGGCTTTCTGCTCCTGCATCCCGCGCATAGAGATCAAGGGCGCGCGCTTCCGTATGCTGGGCGGGTTCGTCGTGATCGGCGGCATGGCGCGCTTGTGGTCACTGCTGTCGGTAGGTACGCCCTCGAACGGACATGTCCTCGGCCTTTGCATGGAACTGGGCGTCGTACCGTGCCTGATGCTCTGGCAAGCCGCCTTCGCCCGTCGCGTAAGAATTTCGCAGGGCGCATAGCGGCGCATTAATGGGCACAAAGCTGCCAACAAAAGAGGGGAAAAAGCCCCCGTCTGCGCATCCCCTTCCAAACACAATGCCTTGAAATACCCACGCATGAGAGGGGCCGCCGGGTCCAGCCCGACGGCCCATCATTTGCATGGTCAGCGGCCGGAAGTACCGCCCAGAGGAAACGTTATTCGCGCTATTTTCGATAGAGGATCACGCACCGCTCAAAGCAGTGACCCGTTGGTGAACCTCTTGAAAACCGACGCTATGGCGTCGCTCAGCGGCGCGTTTCCCGAATGGACTTGACCGACCCCAATACTGAACCATGAGACATCGGATCACCTCCTTTCGCTATGTTGAAACACCGTCTGCCGGACTGGCGGATGCTTCATCCGGCGACACCCGATTTGTGAATCAAATAAGGGGTGCAATCAAGACTTGAAATAATCTAATTTCGAATCATAATCACTCGCTCGCGCCGCGATCCTGTTCGCCACTCAGCCGCGACAATCCTCTATCACCCGCGTCACTTCAGCCCATGTCGGCAGGATCATCGGCGCCGTGCCCGATACGGTAATCATGAAACGCCCCCGGCTGAATGCGATCTGATCCAACGTCGGGTCGTTCGCCGGACGAATCGCCACGAAGGATGTTCCGTCCGCCTGCAAGGGCCACTGCGTCGCGCCAAAGGTCGTACGCACGCTCATCTGCCCCGCAGCACGCGCCGTAGCCGCCTGCACAACGATCCTACGTGCAGTTACCTCACACCGAAATGTCACCAGCGGCGGCGCGCCTGCCACCCCGAACGTCGCAACACTCGTCTGCCCGCCTCCCTGATAGCGCCAAGCCCCCTCCGTCATCGGCCAATCGCGCCAGTCCTGCGAGGGCGTCGGCGCAGGCGTCGCAACAGGTGCCGGAGCAGGCTTGGGCGCAGGCACAACCACCGGCGCCTCCCGAGGCGGCGCCACACACGAAGCAAGGGAAGTAATCAGGGCGAGTGAAACAAGGGAAATACGCATAGGCGTGGGTATGGCCCAGCGCGGGAACAGCCTCAACCGCTAATCGGTGGGGCGAGGAGGCGATGGATCAGGCGGCATAAATCGCAGGCCTATAACGTGGCTCGGGAACAGCATGGTTATGCTCATGCGCATAATCCAGCCATAACCCGATAGCTACTTGGGCTTCGCCAATTGCCTCTACGGGCGTAGCGCCGTGGGCGGAACAAGGCTTCAAGTCGGGAACATCGGCGATCCAGACCTTGTCCTCTTTCGACCAGAACACATTGATATGATAATGATGATCCATCACTCGTCCATATTCAGTCCATACGCCTGCACCATATCAAGAAACTGCTCGACTTGGTAGGCTTTGGCATCCTTACCATTGGGCTGGACGATCAGCGGTCGTTCAACGCCTTGTCGCCCGTAAACATGATGACTGCCTTTCGTCCGAACAAGGCGAAATCCAAAAGCCTCAAGCAGGCGTTGGAATTCCTGAAACGACAGATTGCGGCTGCCCTGCAGCAGGCGCTGAAACAATTTGGCGGGCTTGACCACGGATAAGTCCTTTCGATTCTCTCATGCACGATCCTCGCACGAGTTTGAATCGACAATTACCGCCGTCAGGCATCGCCCGCGCTTGAACTCTTTTCGCGCGCCCCTACCGCCCCATTTTCCGCTGCACCTTCCCGTAGCGCATCTTCCGCGTCCCCGGCTTCCCCTCGTTCGCGCGCCCTCTCGGCGCGGCGACTTGCTGATCCACCGGCAACCCCAGCTCTTCCGCTTCCATCTTGCGAATCTCGTCGCGAATCCGCCCGGCTTCCTCGAACTCCAGATCCGCTGCCGCCGCGCGCATCTTCTTCTCCAGATCCTCGATATACGCGCGCAGATTATGGCCCACCATATGCGGACGATCCGCATCGCCGGTATCCACCAGCACGCTGTCCTTGTTCGAAACATGCGCGATGATGTCGCCGATGTTGCGCTTGATCGTGGTCGGCGTGATGCCGTGCTCCAGATTATACGCTTCCTGCTTCTCGCGCCGTCGCCCGGTTTCGTTCAGCGCTCGCTCCATGCTGCCCGTCACGCGGTCGGCATACAGGATCACCCGCCCATCCACGTTACGCGCGGCACGCCCAATGGTCTGGATCAGCGACGTTTCGGAACGCAGAAACCCTTCCTTGTCCGCATCCAAAATCCCAACCAGCCCGCACTCAGGAATGTCCAGCCCCTCGCGCAGCAGGTTGATACCCACCAACACGTCATACACGCCCAGCCGCAGATCGCGGATCAACTCGATACGCTCCAGCGTCTCTACGTCGCTGTGCATATAGCGAACCTTGATCCCCGCCTCATGCATGAACTCGGTCAAGTCCTCCGCCATCCGCTTGGTCAGGGTCGTCACCAACGTGCGATATCCCGCCGCCGCCGTCTTGCGCGCTTCGTTGATAAGGTCATCGACCTGATCCTCGACCGGCTTGATCTCCACCGGCGGATCGATCAGCCCGGTCGGGCGGATCACCTGCTCGGAAAAGACGCCGCCCGTCTGCTCCATTTCCCAGTTACCCGGCGTCGCTGACACGCTGACCGTCTGCGGCCGCATCGCGTCCCACTCGTTGAAACGCAGCGGGCGATTGTCGATGCAACTCGGCAGACGAAACCCATATTCCGCCAGCGTGATCTTCCGCCGATGATCGCCCTTCGCCATCGCCCCAATCTGCGGCACGGTCTGATGGCTTTCATCGACGAACAGCAGCGCGTTTTCCGGCAGATATTCGAAAAGGGTCGGCGGCGGCTCACCCGGCAAGCGCCCGCTCAGGAAGCGCGAATAATTCTCGATACCCGCACACGCCCCGGTCGCGGCGATCATCTCCAGATCGAAATTCGTCCGCTGCTCCAGCCGCTGGGCTTCCAGCAATTTGCCTTCGATCACCAGTTCCTTCAGCCGCTCGGCCAGCTCAAACCTTATCGCTTCCATTGCCTGCTTCAGCGTCGGGCCGGGGGTGACGTGGTGGCTATTGGGAAAGACCTTCACATAATCGAGGCTGGCGATCTTCTTGCCCGACAGCGGATCGAACTCGACGATCTCCTCGATCTCATCGCCAAAGAAGGACACACGCCACGCGGTATCCTCATAATGCGACGGGAATATCTCCAGATTGTCGCCCTTCACGCGGAAATTGCCCCGCGAAAAGCCCATGTCGTTGCGCTTGTACTGGAGTGCCACCAGTTTGCGGATCGTCTCCCGCTGATCGACGACCTCGCCTTTCTTCATGGAGAACGTCATCGCCGAATAGGTTTCGACCGACCCGATACCGTATAGGCACGATACCGACGCAACGATGATCACATCGTCCCGCTCCAGCAGCGCACGGGTCGCCGAATGGCGCATCCGGTCGATGCTTTCGTTTACGCTCGATTCCTTCTCGATGTAGGTATCGGAGCGGGGCACATAGGCTTCGGGCTGGTAATAATCATAATAGCTGACGAAATATTCGACTGCATTGTCGGGGAAGAAGCTCTTGAACTCCCCATATAATTGCGCCGCCAATATCTTGTTCGGCGCCAGGATCAGCGCAGGCCGCTGCAAAGCCTCGATCACCTTGGCCATCGTGAACGTCTTGCCCGATCCGGTGACGCCCAGCAGCACCTGATCCTTCTCACCGCCCAGCGCGGTCTCTACCAATTCGGCAATCGCCGTCGGCTGATCGCCTGCCGGTTCATATTCCGACACCAGCGTAAAACGCTTCCCCCCTTCCGTCTTTTCCGGGCGTGCCGGACGGTGCGGGACAAAGTCTGCGCCGGTTTCAGGTTCGGCGAGCGAGGTTCGGATTTGAATAGCCATCGCGCACTGATATGGTCCCGACCCAATGGACGCGCAATGACTGTGCGCCAACTCAGGAGAATGCCCCGATGAAAGCGGCGATTTTTATATGTGGAACGGCTTTGTTGCTGACCGGATGCGACAAGAAGGAAACCGGCCCGATGAGCGCCGAGCAAGTCGCGGAAAAGATGGATTCGGTAAAGCTCGAACCCGGCGAATGGGAAGCAACGCAGGAAATCGTGGACGTAAAGATGACCGGCCTTCCCAAGGGGATGCCTGCCGAAGCCATGCAGCAGATGATCGGTAAGAAGAACACGATCAAACACTGCGTCACGCCCGAAATGGCCGCGAACCCCAGCGCCGATTTCCTCGCCGCGCAGAAGGACGCCAACTGCACCTATGAAAACATGGATATGTCCGGCGGCACCATCAACGGCAAGATGACCTGCGCTGCGCCGAACAACACCAAGGCCGTCATGAAAATGACGCTCAAGGGGACCTATCTTCCTGCCAGCTACGCGATGGACATGACCATGGAATCGCAAGGCATGGGCGAAGGCATGAGGATGAACATGCAGATGAAGAGCAGCGGCAAACGCATCGGCGCCTGCCCCGCTGGCAGCGAGACTGCACCTAAGGCGGGCGGCTGAATTCAGTCCACACGAGTTGAGGAGAAGCATCATGATCGGTTACGTGACGCTCGGCACAAACGACATCGAAGCAGCGCGGGCATTCTATGACGGCCTGATGGGCAGCATCGGCGCATCGCGCCTGTTCGAACAAGGCGAGGAAGGCAATTACCTCACCATGTACGCGACTTCCTACGAAGCACCCGGCATAGCGATTACGCGACCCTTCGATGGCGGAACGGCGACCCCCGGCAACGGCAATATGGTCGGTATCGAGCGCCCCACGCGCGCGGATGTGGATGCGCTGCACGCGAAGGCACTGGAATTGGGGGGCAGTGACGAAGGCGCGCCCGGACTGCGGGGTCCAGAGGGTCCGCAGGCATTCTATGGCGCCTATTTCCGCGACCCCGAGGGCAATAAACTGGCCGCGTTCTGCATCGGAGCCGACCGCTGATCCTCCCCTTCAATCTGCCCGCCTATCTCGACCGTATCGGATTGCCTCACGCCCCCGCCGCTGATCTGGCGGGGCTGGGGGCGGTCCATCGCGCGCACCGGCTGGCGATCCCGTTTGAAAACCTCGACATCCCGCTGGGTCGGGGCATCGCCATCGATCCGCCCGCGATTTTCGCCAAGCTGGTGACGGCCCGGCGCGGTGGATATTGCTTCGAACAGAACGCACTGTTCCTGCGCGCGCTCCACAGTCTGGGCTTCACCGCCCGCCCGCTGCTGGCGCGCGTATGGCTGATGGCACAGGCGACCCCACCGCTCACCCATACCCTGAACCTCGTCACCATCGAAGGCCGCGCATGGATCGCCGACGCCGGCTTCGGCGGCAGCTTCTCACCGCCCCTTCCTGTCGAGCATGGCGCGCACGCCATCGCGTCTGACGGCACCGGCCATCGCCTCACGCAACAGGATGCCCGCAACTGGATGCTGGAACGCGCAGGCGATCCGGGCGCGACAGACGGGCGCAGTGCCGACACGCGCGATTGGCAACCACAATACAGCTTCACGCTCGATCCGGTCGAATCCATCGACCTTGAACTGTCGAACCACTGGACATCCACCCGCCCGAACACCCGCTTCACGACACTGACCGTCGCCAGCCGCGTGCTGGAGGATGGCTTCATCTCCCTGCTCGACCGGCAACTGTCGGTCCATCGCGGCGGCACCAACAGCAGCCGGACGATTGCGGACCTCCCCGACTATCGCGACGTCCTGACGGCGCAATTCGGCCTTGCGCTTACCGATGCGGAGGTAGAGCATCTGTTCCGACAACATGGCTGAGGGGATAAGAGGATGCGCGGATACTGGACATTTGCAGCGCTTGCGCTGGCAGGCTGCAGTGCGGAGCAGGCACCCCCACCGGAACAGGAAGACGCGCCCATCGTGCTGAAGGCAGGGCAATGGACGCTCAGCCGCACCATCACCGGCTATAACACGCCCGACATCACTGCCGAGGATTACGCCCGGATGGTCGGCACAAAAACCGAAGCGAAGCTTTGCATCGCCGTCGGAAAAGATGGCCGCCCCGATGCCAACGCGCTCGCCGGACCGGAAGGCAAGGATTGCACTTACAAGGACGCCAGCATCCGCAAAGGCCGCTTCATCGCGACGCTGGCCTGCAAGGCCGACGGTGGCACGTCGGACCTCGTACTGGAAGGCAACTACACCTCGGACAGCCTGACGCTAGGCTCCAGCATGACCAAAACGGTCGGCGGCAAGGCAGTCCTGCGCACCACGCACGACCTGTCGGGCAAACGCACGGGCGACTGCGCGGCGGGGTGATACACTCACCCCGTTCGCCCTGAGCTTGTCGAAGGGTCAGGCTGAGCCTGTCGAAGCCTTCTTACTTCACCGCGTTCAGTGGAACCCTTCGACAAGCTCAGGGCGAACGGATTGAGAAATCTGGGTAACGTTGAAACCTAAAACACCGCCGCCACGAATTTCGCGAACGCATCCGCCCGATGGCTCATGGCGTACTTCGCGTCCGGGTTCATTTCCCCGAATGTCACATCATGCCCCAGCGGCTCGAACATCGCATCATAGCCAAAGCCGTTCAGCCCGCGCGGCGGCCACACCAGATTGCCGTCCACGCGCCCTTCGAACCCTTCGACATGCCCATCGGGCCAGGCCAGCGCCAGCGCGCAGACGAAATGCGCGGATCGGCTCGCGCCTTCGCCTTTCGCTTCGACCTGCTGCCACACAGCGCCCATCGCCATGTCGAAATCCTTGTCCGGCCCCGCCCAGCGCGCCGAGAAAATCCCCGGCTCACCCAGCAACGCATCGACGCACAGCCCGCTATCGTCCGCCAGCGCAGGCAGGCCCGACAAGTCCGCCGCCTGCATCGCCTTCAATTCCGCATTCGCGATAAATGTCGTGCCGGTTTCCTCCGGTTCGGGCAGATCGAGGTCTGCCGCCGACACCGGCTCGATCCCATAAGGCGCAAGCAGCGCGCGAATCTCGCGCACCTTGCCCGGATTATGACTGGCGATCACCAGCTTGCCGGGCTGCAACTTCCGGATCGCCTGCGGCGCATTCGGATCGTCGGCGATGAAATCGCTCACCGCCCCGTGGCCTTATCTTGCGCCGTGAAGATCTGACCGCAACCAATGCGCGCAAGCCGCAGTAAACGCAGCAATTCTTCCTCGTCGAACGTCGCGCCTTCCGCCGTCGCCTGCACTTCGGCCAGCTTGCTGTCGCCTGTCAGCACGAAATTGGCATCCGCCTCCGCGCTCGAATCCTCGACATAGTCAAGGTCGAGAACCGGCGTCCCCTGATGGATACCGCAGCTGATCGCCGCAACTTTCTGCAGGATCGGGTCTTCCTTGAGCAACCCCTTGGCCATCAGCCCGTCTATGGCGATCCGCAAGGCCACCCACGCACCGGAAATAGACGCCGTGCGCGTCCCGCCATCGGCCTGCAGCACATCGCAATCGATCGTGATCTGGCGCTCACCCAATTTCTTCAGATCGACGATAGATCGTAAAGAACGCCCGATAAGCCGCTGAATTTCCTGTGTCCGCCCCGACTGCTTGCCCTTGGCCGCTTCACGACTGCCGCGCGTGTGCGTCGCGCGGGGCAACATCCCATATTCCGCCGTCACCCAGCCTTCGCCCTTGCCGCGCAGGAAGGGCGGCACCTTTTCCTCGACCGACGCCGTGCACAAAACCCGTGTATCGCCAAAGCTGACGAGGCAGCAGCCTTCGGCATGAATGGTGAACGCAGGCTCCATGCTGATGGTGCGCATCTGATCGGGGGTGCGGCCGGATGGGCGCATAAAACGAGACTCCTTGACTGAACTTTGGAGCGCGGCTTAGCCTCCCCCGGTCGCGCTGGCCAGTGCATCGGTCACAAAAACCAGTTAAGCGCTGGTTCAAATCGGCGAACCGATACCCATGCCGAAGCAGGAGATCACGATGCGACGTCTCGGAGCAGCAACCCTATTGGTAACCTTGAGCGCATGCGCCACTGGGCCGGGCAAGATGGAAAGCAACGCCCCCGTTGCTCAATCGGATACCATCCGCTTTTCGGCTGGCCGATGCTTCGGCACGTGCCCGGTTTACAGCGTGACGGTGGAACCTGACGGATCGGGCGTCCTGCTCCCGGAGAAATACACTGCCGTCCCCGGCGAAACCCGCTTCGCCGTGACCCCGCAGCAATATCGCCGCCTGCGCGACAGCCTCGCTCCTTTTCGTCCGAAGACGGGGACGGAGCGGAAGATCGTACCGGGCAGCGCGGACTGCAAACGCATGGCCACCGACATGCCCGGATATCGGATCGCCTGGACTCGTGCGAAGCAGGAACCGACCCATCTCGATTATTATGGCGGCTGCCACGATCCGCAGCACGGTCGCCTTCGCACCGCCATTGCGGCAATCCCCAAATTGCTCGATATCCAAAAGATGCTGACCCCTGCCCCCGGCAAGACAGGAAAAGAATAAATGAAACGCCCCCTTCTCCCACGCCTGCTGCGCATCTTCGGCATGGCATTTCTGCTGATGGGCCTCCTCTGGCTCGGCCAGGGGCTGGGTTACATCAAATGGCCCGCCGAAAGTTTCATGATCGACGTGCGGCCATGGGCCTACCGCGGGGCAGGCATGGCGCTGGCCGGCGTGGTCATGCTCATCCTTTCGGTGCGGCTGGGACGGCGGCATTGAGCCTTTCGCCAATGCGCCCTACATAGGCGCCATGGCGATCACTCCCATCAGCGAACTGAACGACCGCGCACGGGACGTCTTTCGTCTGGTCGTGGAAAATTATCTGGGCAACGGGATGCCCGTGGCCTCTCGCACCATCGCGCGGCTGGCCACGCTCAACCTCTCCCCGGCCTCGATCCGCAACGTGATGCAGGATCTGGAAGAACTTGGCCTGCTGGCCGCGCCCCACACCTCCGCCGGTCGTCTGCCCACCGAAACGGGCCTGCGCCTTTTTGTCGATGGCATGATGCAGGCCGCCGAACCCTCAGCAGAAGAACGCCGCGCCATCGAAGCGCGCGTCGGGGAAAGCGGCCCGATCGAAGATGCGCTCTCCGCCGCCACGCTCGCGCTGTCAGGCCTGTCCGCCTGTGCTGGCATCGTCATGGTGCCCAAACGCGAACCGATATTGCGGCAATTCAGCTTCGTCGGCCTTGGCGATGGTCAGGCACTTGCCATTCTGGTGGCGCAGGATGGCTCGGTCGAAAATCGCGTGGTGCAATTGCCCCTCGGCATCACCCCGTCAATGCTTACCGAAGCCGCCAATTATATGTCGGATCGGCTGGGTGGCCTGACCCTGCGCCAGGCGCAGGCGTTAATGGCGCAGGAACTCGACTCCGATCGCCGCATGCTGGACGGCGCTGCGCGCGAACTCATTGATCGCGGCCTCGCCATCTGGTCGGCAGACAGCGAAAACCGTCCCGTTCTCATTGTGCGCGGTCAAGCGAACCTGATCGACGAGACTGCCTCGGCCGACTTGGAACGGGTGCGCCAGTTGCTCGACGAGCTGGAAGGAAAGCAGGAAATTTCCCGCCTCCTTGAAAGCGCGCTGGCGGGCACCGCGACCAAGATATTCATCGGATCGGAAAACAAGCTCTTTTCCCTGTCCGGTTCATCGGTCATAGCCGCGCCCTACCGCGCCGGCGATGGCCGCGTCGTTGGCGTGGTCGGGGTGATCGGCCCCACACGCTTGAACTATGCGCGGGTGATCCCCATGGTGGATTTCACTGCGCAGACCCTGTCGAGATTGATGAGATGACTGAAGAAACAATGAACGAAAACACCGCCGAAACCGCAGTCGAAGAAGCGGCAGCACCAGAGGAAACCAATCCGTTGGACGCACAAATCGCCGCGCTTGAGGAAGAAGTCGCCGTTGCGAAGCAGGACGTGCTTTACGCCCATGCCGAAACGCAGAACGTCCGCCGTCGGCTCGAAAAGGAACTGATCGACGCGCGCGCTTATGCCGCGACCGGCTTTGCCCGCGACATGCTGACCATCGCCGACAATCTGTCGCGTGCGCTCGCTGCCATCCCAGCGGACATGCGCGAAGATGAAAAGATGAAGGGTCTGGTCGTCGGCCTGGAAGCTACCGGCCGCGAACTCGAAAGCGTGTTCCGCAAGAACGGCATCGAAAAGATCGAAGCCATGGGGCAAGCGCTCGACCCCAACAAGCATCAGGCGATGGTCGAAATCCCCTCCCCCGATGCCACACCCGGCACCGTCGTGCAGGAAATGCAGGCTGGCTACATGATCAAGGACCGCCTCTTGCGCCCTGCCTTCGTAGGCGTTGCCAAAGCGGCTGAATAAACGCAGTTTCCTGATTACCGATCTACAGAAACGGCGGCGGTCCCATGGGATCGCCGCCGTTTCTGTTTCAAGCATCCCCGCCCTCCGTCATCCCAGCGAAAGCTGGGATCTCAGGCAACGAAGTCCGACCAGTCGGCTCAACACCCCAATCTCCGCTGGAGTGACGAACACACATCCAAATAATTTCTGCGATATATCTTGACTGCTACTTTTTAAGATATATCTTGAGCGCATCAAGAACGCTTATCAAGGAACCACAATGCGATTCTCGGAACATCCTCACTCCCACCACCACGGCCATGGCTGCTTCGCCATCGGTCGCCACGCCGGGGAAGGCCGCCATCGTGGCGGCGGTCGCTTCGGCGGCGATCCAATGGGCGGCGGCGGACCCCGCGGCAGCCGTCGTCGTCTGTTCGACGCCAGCGAGCTCAAGCTCATCCTGCTCCACCTGATCGCCGAAAACCCCCGACACGGCTACGATCTGATCCGTGCTATCGAGGGTCTGACAGGCGGCGCCTATGCCCCCAGCCCCGGCGTCGTCTATCCCATGCTGACCATGCTTGCGGACATGGACCTGATCGCCGAACAGCCCGGCGAAGGCACCAAAAAGCTCTTCGGAATCACTTCGCAGGGATCGACTTATTTGGAAGAGAACCGCAACGACGCCCTCGACGCGCTCGGTCGGCTCGACATCCTCGCCAAGCGCGCCGAACGCACCGACGGCGCCCCCATCCGCCGCGCCATGGATAATCTCAAGATGGCGCTCCACAACCGGCTGAGCGGCGACAATGCCGATGCCGACACCGTCCTCAACGTCGCGGCCCTCATCGACGAAGCCGCCAGCAAGATCGAAAGGCTCAAATAATGGCCCAGGCACAAGCCACCGTCCCGACCGAAAACGGCAGCAAATATCTCCAGCAACTGTGCAAGCACTGGAGCCACAAGTTCCCGGTCGACTTCGATACGCAAAAGGGGACCATCACCTTCCCCAACGCCATGGCAACCATGGAAGCTGGCCCCGACACGCTACTTGTGAAAGTCGAAGCGCCCGAAGCGGATACAGTCGACCGGATGAAAGGCGTGGTCGCCGATCACCTCACCCGCTTCGCCTTCCGGGAGGCTCCGCTGCCGTTTAACTGGTTTTAGGTGTCGACTTATTTACTTCGGTAAGCCGTGGATGGTCTGTCCATACACGTTGCCCGCCGGTGTGTATCGACATACCAGATAGTCGTCCGTCTCGTTCGATGCGACACCGCACCCTATGGTAGTCGTGCTCTGCCAGATCATCTGGGTATAATGCCCCACGTCCCGCCAGTCGCCCGTTGTGCTGTAATCCGGCACCGGGCGATGCCGGTAATAGCGTTTCTCGGCAATCCAGGCGTCGGCCATCTCCTCATAGGTAAAGCCCCCGCGCGATCCCATCCAAAGGTTCTCGCCCTGCGAAGTCGGCCGACTGGCGCGGGTACTGTGCTCGAACTTCCGAAGCCGCGCGAGTTCACGCGCATAGGCTGTCGCCTGCGCCTCTAGCCCCGCGTCCCATGCCACCGGTGCGATCCCGATCCGCTTGCGCTCGTCATTATGCAGGTCAAGCATTACCGCCTGCAACAGCCGCTCCCCGCGTGGGCGCGGTCGATCCGGCTCGTCCCATCGCGACTGAATATCCCTCTGGCGATCCGTCTGCGCCTGTGCGCTCATCGGCACAATCGCAAGCCCAAGTAGCCACCACCCCAAATTCCGCATACAGACCCCGCATTATGTCCGCGCACCTTGCCCCGTTATCGATGAACACGCCCCTAACGACCGAGGCAGGCCCGACCGGCGACCTGGCGCTCTACATCCACTGGCCCTTCTGCGTGTCGAAATGCCCCTATTGCGACTTCAACAGCCACGTCCGCGACAGCATCGATCATGCCGCGTGGCAATCGGCCTTGCTGGCCGACATGGCCCATGAAGCGGCACTGACGCCGGGGCGCAGGCTCAGCTCGATCTTCTTCGGCGGCGGCACACCTTCACTGATGCCGCCGCAGATCGCCGCCGCCCTGATCGCCGCAGCGCAGCGCCACTGGACCTTCGCGCCTGACATAGAAATAACGCTGGAAGCCAATCCCAGTTCGGTCGAAGCCGCCCGTTTTGCCGACCTCGCCGCAGCAGGGGTCAACCGGGTATCCCTCGGCCTTCAGGCACTGGACGACACGGCCCTGCGCTTTCTGGGCCGCGCCCATGACGTTGCCGAAGGCCTCGCTGCCCTCGACACCGCACAACAGGTCTTCGACCGCGTAACCTTCGACCTGATCTACGCTCGCCCCGGCCAGAGCGAAGTCGAATGGCAAGCCGAACTTGCCCGCGCACTGGCGTTCGGCACCGGCCACCTTTCGCTCTATCAACTCACGATAGAACCCGGCACTCGCTTTGAATCCATGGTCCGCAAAGGCGATTTCCCTGCTCCCGACCCGGATCACGGCGCGACCCTTTACGAGCTAACGCAGGCCATGACCGAAACGGCAGGGCTCCCCGCCTACGAAATCAGCAACCACGCCCGCCCCGGGCAGGAAAGCCGCCACAACCTTACTTACTGGCGCTACGGCGATTATGTCGGCATCGGCCCCGGCGCGCATGGACGCCGCAACGGCATCGCCACCCAGCGGCACAAGAAGCCGGAAAACTGGATGGCCGCCGTCGATCGCAATACCCACGGCCTCAAAAGCGAAGACAAGTTGTCGCCGGAGGACCGCGGCACCGAGGCTCTGCTGATGGGTTTGCGCTTGCGCGAAGGCGTCGATCTGGAGCGCATCGCGGCGATGTCGGGCGTTGCACGGGAAGCGTTAGTGAACGACGATGCGGTCTTCCACCTATCGGCTTTAGGCCTCGTAAAAGCGGAAGGCCAACGCCTCACGGTACTCCCGCCCGGTATGCTCCTCCTCGATGCAATCCTCCCGCAGATCGTGGTATAGCATCCCCGTCATGCCCGCCGCCCAATCCCTAATCGAAGACTGGCGCCGCCATCTCGCGCAGGACCGACGGCGCTCGGTCCATACCGTCCGGGCCTATATCGCCACGGCGGAGCGGCTGGTGGCTTTCCTGCAAGAGCATCAGGGCGCCAGCGTCACCCGCAACGCCCTGACCACCTTGGCTGCCGCCGACATCCGAAGCTTCCTAGCCGAACGGCGCAGCACAGACGACATCGGCAACCTCTCCACCGCGCGCGAATTGTCCGCTATCCGCGGCTTCCTCCGCTTCGTGGGTGGAGAAGGCGGGAGCATACCGACCCTCAAAGGCCCGCGCGTCAAACGCGGCGTCCCCCGCCCCATCTCGCCCGACGATGTGATCGCGCTGGCGCAGGACATTGCCGACACCGCCCGCGACGGCTGGATCGGCGCTCGCGACTGGGCCGTGCTCCTCCTGCTCTATGGCGCAGGCCTGCGCATCGGGGAGGCGATGGCGCTGACCGGCGCAATACTCCCACTTGAAACCACGCTGCGCATCATCGGCAAGCGCAACAAGACCCGTATAGTCCCCCTACTGCCGCAAGTACGCGAGGCTATCGACGCTTATCTCGCCGTCTGCCCCTATCCCGCTATGCCGGACGAACCCCTGTTCCGCGGCGCGCGCGGCGGCCCGCTATCCCCAGCGCTCATTCGCCGTGCCGTGCAGGGCGCCCGCAGTCGACTGGGCCTATCGGAACGTACGACGCCCCACGCCCTGCGCCACAGCTTCGCCACACATCTGCTGGGACGCGGCGCGGATCTACGGTCGCTTCAGGAACTGCTTGGCCACGCCAGTCTGTCCTCGACGCAAGTCTATACCGAAGTCAACGCCGCGCATCTGCTGGACGTCTATCGCAACGCCCATCCCCGCGCTTAGAGGTCACTCGTCCTTAACAGTCGAAGGTCGCCAGGTTATCAACCGATACACATAAAACAGCCCCGCCAGCACGACCGTAACCGTCGCCGCCGGACCAATATACGTATCGATCTCCTTGAAATTCGCGCCCAGAATGTATCCCGCATAGGCAAGGATCACGTTCCAGATCATCGCCCCCGATGCGGTCCACAGCAGGAACCGGACATGCCCCATCCTGAAAAGCCCGGCGGGCAACGACACCATCGTCCGCAGCGCAGGCATGAAGCGGAACACGAATACGATGGCCTGCCCATAGCGTGCGAACACGCCGTTGATCGCCTCGACATCGCGCCATTCCAGCGTAGCCCAGCGACCGTAGCGATCTACCAGCGGCTTTAACCTCTGGATGCCAAGTTTCCGTCCAATCAGATACCAGAAATAGTTGCCAACCGTCGTGCCTGCCGTCCCGAATAGCAACAACGGCGCCATAGCCATCTGCCCCTGCCCAACGCGGATGCCACCGATCCCCATGATGATTTCCGACGGAATCGGGGGAAACACGTTCTCCAGCACCATCAGGAACGCAATGCCCCAATAGCCGCCTGCATCGATCAGATGGAAAATCCAGTCGGTCATCGAATCATCGGCGTGCAGCGCGCGCCGTTACGCCTGCGCAGCCAGCCGGGCGTCAATAGCGTCCCAGATCATCCCGCCCGTATCGGTCCCGTCAAACGCATCAATGGACACGATACCGGTCGGGGAGGTGACGTTGATCTCGGTCAGCCACTCGCCGCCGATCACGTCGATACCGACGAACAGCAGCCCGCGCTTTTTAAGCTCCGGTCCCATCGCAGCGCAGATTTCCCGCTCCCGCTCGGTCAATTCGGTCTTCGCCGCCGATCCACCGACGGCAAGGTTGGATCGGATTTCACCCTTGCCGGGAATCCGGTTCACTGCGCCCGCTACTTCGCCATCGATCAGCACGATACGCTTGTCGCCGCTAGCGACGCCGGGAATGAAGGCTTGAACCATGAAAGGCTCGACCCACGAGGCGTTGAAGAGTTCCACGAGCGCCGAAAGATTGGCGCCGTTCTTGCCCACATGAAACACCGCCGTCCCGGCATTGCCGTAAAGCGGCTTCACCACGATTTCGCCATGTTCGGCAAGGAAGCTGCGCGTTTCCTCCAGACTGCGGGTAATCATCGTGGGTGGCATGAAGCGGGCGTAATCCAGCACGAACACCTTCTCCGGCGCGTTCCGCACAGCAGCAGGATCGTTGACCACCAGCGTCTCGCCTTGGATGCGTTCGAGCAAATGCGTCGCGGTAATATATGACAGGTCGAACGGCGGGTCCTGCCGCATCAGCACCACGTCAATATCGCGGCCAAGATCCAGCCGGACCGGATCGCCAAATGTGAAATGATCCCCCTGTACCTTGCGCACTTCAACCGGGCGGGCATGGGCGATCACCCGTCCTTCGCGCATCGAAAGGTCCGGCGCGAGATAATGGAACAGCTTATGCCCCCGCGCCTGCGCAGCCAGCATGATGTGGAAAGTCGAATCCCCGGCGATCTTGATCGATTCCATCGGGTCCATCTGCACGGCGACATTAAGGCTGGTCATAAAACTAATCCGTTCGGTTTCGGGAAGGAGGTGTCACCCCCCATGCCAGACGTTGACCAAATGGCGCGGCGGTCGCCCCGGCGCAAGGAGCATCACGTCGATTCGCATGTCGTCGCCCGGCTGGCAGTAGGTTGCAGCGAGTATTTCCGCAGCCGCAGCGACCCGCGCCAGACGTCGCTCGTCTATTGCAAAGTCCAGCTCAGCCACACTGCTACGCGCCTTAACCTCAACAAATGCGACGATTCCCGGCTTACGTACCACCAAATCAACCTCGCCCAGCGGCGTGCGCGCCCGTCGCGCCAATATCTGCCAACCTTTCAACCGCAGCCACCAGCCACAGATGCGCTCCGCCTGCCGCCCGCGCTTCTCCGCTGCCTGCCGGCTCATCCTTTGAGCACCATCGCCCGCGCATAGAGTTCGCGACGATCCAGTCCCAAGGCCTTGGCCACTTCGCCCGCAGCCTTCGACACTGGCAACCGCGCCATCGCTTCGATCAGGGCCGCATCGGCGTCGTCCTGCGTCGCGGGAGGCGCTTCGCCCGGCGGACCGACGATCACCACGATCTCGCCCTTGGGGGGCGAATCGGCGTAGCGCTGGGAAAGCTCGGTGAGGGTGCCGGTTACCGTTTCCTCGAATCGCTTGCTAATTTCCCGCACCACCGCCGCTTCGCGATCCCCCAACCCATCGGCCATCGCCGCCAGACTGTCCGACAGACGCGGGCCGCTTTCGTAGAAGATCAGTGTCGCCCGCAACGCCGCCACTTCGGCCAGCGTATCGCCACGCGCCTTCGCCTTGGACGGCAAGAACCCCATGAACAGAAATCGGTCAGTCGGCAGCCCGCTCAGCGTCAGTGCCACGATGGCGGCGCTTGGCCCGGGCAGACTGGTGACGAACCGCCCCGCGGCTCGCGCATCGCGCACGAGCTTATACCCTGGATCGGAGATCAGCGGGGTTCCCGCGTCGGACAACAACGCCACGACCTCACGCGCCATCCGGTCGATCAGCCGTTGGCGCAGCGTGTCGTTGCTATGGTCGTGATAGGGGACCATCGGCCGGTCGGAACCCGCCGCGCGGAGCAGTTTCGCGCTGACCCGTGTGTCTTCCACGGCGACAACATCGGCCTTGCGCAATATTTCTGCTGCGCGCGGGCTAAGGTCTGCAAGGTTGCCGATAGGCCCCGCGACGATATAAAGGCCCGGTTCGAGAGGGGAATCCGTCGAGGCGGATTCATGAGAAGCAGTTTCCATAAGGACGCCAGATGACAGAGACGGATGCCGGACCGCAAGCAGGCATATTGCCGGTGATGAAACGCAGCGCGCGAATAATGTTCGCTGCAGCCGCCCTGATGGTGGCAGGATGCCAGACGATCATACCGCGTGGCGAGCAGCCGACAGGCCCCACGCCCACGCAATCGACCGAACCCGACACCGTTCAACAAGGCTTGCCGACCGATACGCAGCGGCATCGCGTCGCTCTGCTCGTTCCCATGAGCGGCGCGAATGCGGGCGTTGGCCAGTCGATTGCGAACGCCACCACGCTGGCGATGCTCGATACCAAGACCGAAAAAGTCCGAATCACTACTTACGATACCAACCTCGGCGCCGCCGCTGCCGCAAGCCGCGCACTGGCGGAAGGAAACCGCCTGATCCTCGGTCCACTAATGGCGGAGGATGCCCGCATCGTCGGCCCCATCGCGCAGAAGGCTGGGGTGCCGGTCATCAGCTTCTCCAACGATAGCAGCGTCGCCGGGAACGGCGTCTATCTGCTGGGCTATAACACCAACCAATCGATCGAGCGCGTCGTCACCTTTGCCAAGTCGAAGGGGATGAACAGCTTCGCCGCTCTTGTGCCGCGCGGCACCTATGGCGAACGCGCAGGAACATCGATGCTTCGCGCCGTCGAGAGCGCAGGCGGCACCGTAGTGTCGATGCAGCCGTTTGATCGCTCACCCGGATCGATCACGGCGGCGGTCAAGAAACTCGATGCAGCTTCGGCTTATGATGCCGTGCTGATCGCCGATGGCGGCCGCGTCGCGATGCAGGCCGCGCCTGTTCTGCGCAAAAGCGTGCATGGTGCCAAAGCGCGGGTACTGGGCACCGAACTGTGGAACACCGAAAGCGCCATCGCCGGCGCGCCCGCCCTGCAAGGCGCGTGGTTCGCGGCAGTATCGGACGGCCTCTATCGCCAGCTTGCGACCCGGTATCGCGCGCGCTTCGGCAGCACGCCCTTCCGTCTGTCGTCGCTGGGCTATGACTCGGTGCTGCTGACGGTGCGGATCGCGCAGGACTGGAAAGTCGGCACGCCCTTCCCGGCTCGCCGTCTTTCCGATGCGGGCGGTTTCTCCGGCATCGACGGCGCCTTCCGCTTCACGCGCGGCGGCATCGCGGAGCGCGCGCTGGAGGTCAATCAGGTCAACAGCGGCAGCTTCGGCGTGGTCGATGCCGCCCCGAAGAGCTTCGGCGAGTAACGCCCTAGGCTCCCCTCCCTGCGAAGGGAGGGGAAAGGTCGCTTAGAGAATCGACTGACCCGTCTTTGCCCAATCCGCCATGAACCCGGCAATGCCCTTGTCAGTGAGCACGTGATTGAACAGCGACTTGATGACGGCCGGGGGGGCAGTCATCACATCGGCGCCGATCTTCGCGCTTTCCAGCACATGAATCGGATGACGCACGCTGGCGACCAGGATTTCGGTGTCGAAGGCATAGTTGTCGTAGATCAACCGAATGTCCTGGATCAGCGCCATGCCGTCGAAGCCGTTGTCGTCATGACGGCCGACGAACGGCGAAATGAATGCCGCGCCAGCCTTTGCCGCCAACAGCGCCTGATTGGCGGAGAAGCACAGCGTCACATTGACCATCACGCCATCGTCCGACAGCGCCTTGCACGTCTTGAGGCCATCGATCGTCAACGGCACCTTGATGCAGACATTGTCGGCAATCTTCCGCAGGACGGCGGCTTCCTTCATCATCGTTTCATGGTCAAGCGCGATGACTTCGGCGGACACTGGCCCCTCGACGATGCCGCAGATTTCCTCGACCACTTCGACGAACTTGCGGCCCGACTTGGCGATCAGCGAAGGGTTGGTGGTGACGCCATCCAGAAGGCCCGTGGCGGCCAGATCGCGAATTTCGGCGGTATCTGCGGTGTCGACGAAGAATTTCATGGGTCTGGCCCCTCTTGCTGGCTGATTCGATGGCGACGCTATAGGCGCGCAAACCCCCTTGGGGTAGGGCACAGATCATGACTCGCGCCCGCGTCCTCATCCTTAATGCCGCGCTTGGCCCGCTCGACTATCGTGTACCGCACGGCATGAGCGTCGAGCCGGGTAGCATCGTCGTTGCGCCTCTGGGGCCGCGCCAACTGGTCGGTGTGGTATGGGACGAGGGCAGCTTTCCCGACGTCGAAACGGTCGGCGACAATCGCCTCCGCCCGCTGCTCGGCACGATGGATGCACCGCCGATCCCTGCGCCTCTCCGTCGTCTAATCGAATGGACAGCGGACTATTACATGGCGCCGCCCGCTGCGGTGTTACGAATGGCGCTTGCCTCGCATTCCGCACTGGAAGGCACCCGCACTACTATCGAATATCGCGCGACCGGCAATGTCCCCGAACGCCTCACAGAACAACGCGAAAAGGCGCTGGAGCGGATCGGCGAGCGGCAAGGGCTGGTGCGCGAACTGGCTGCCATCGGTGGCGTATCGGATGCGGTGATCCGGGGGTTGATAAAGGTCGGGGCCTTCGAACCCATCGAGGTCAGCACTGACACCCCCTTCCCCGATCCCGACCCGGACTTCGCGCCACCAGACCTGTCCGAAGAACAAGCCGCAGCAGCCGAACAGTTGATCGACGCCGTCGCCGCGCAGGACTTCCATCCTTTCCTGCTCGATGGCGTCACCGGATCGGGCAAGACCGAAGTCTATTTCGAGGCCATTGCCCGTGCCTTACGGGATGGGCGGCAGATACTCGTGCTGCTTCCCGAAATCGCGCTGACCGAACCCTTTCTCGACCGTTTCACCAAGCGATTCGGCGTGGAACCCGTCGCTTGGCACAGCGGCCTGCGTTCGTCGGAGCGCCGCCGGGCATGGCGGGCCATTGCCACGGGGCAGGCGAAGGTTGTCGTCGGCGCGCGCTCTGCCCTGTTTCTACCCTATCCAAAGCTGGGCGTCATCGTCGTCGACGAGGCGCATGAGACCAGCTTCAAGCAAGAGGACGGGGTTCACTATCATGCCCGAGATGTGGCGGTGATGCGCGGGCTTATGGAGAAGTGCCCGGTCATCCTGGCCTCCGCGACGCCCGCCATCGAAACCCGACACCAAGTTGAGGTCGGACGCTATACCGAGATCAAATTGCCTGCCCGCTTCGGCGGAGCAGTCATGCCCGAAATCATTGGCCTCAACCTGCTTACCCATCCGCCGGAACGAGGCCGTTGGATCGCGCCATTGCTCGTCACCGCGATCGACGAAGCACTGGAAAAGGGCGAACAGGCACTGCTGTTCCTCAACCGGCGCGGCTATGCGCCGCTGACCTTGTGCCGTCATTGCGGCTACCGCTTTCAGTGCCCCAATTGCACTGCGTGGATGGTCGAGCATCGGTTGACCCGCCGCCTCGCCTGCCACCATTGCGGTCATGTGATCCCGGTGCCAAAGGCCTGCCCGGACTGCAAGACCGAGGACGCGCTTGTCCCATGCGGTCCCGGCGTCGAGCGGATTGCCGACGAAGTCGCGGCGCTGTGGCCCGAAGCACGCACCGTCATCGCCACGTCCGACACCCTCTGGTCTCCCGCCCGCGCCGCCGATTTCGTCCGGAGCGTGGAGGGTGGCGCCGTCGATATCATCGTCGGCACGCAGCTTATCACCAAGGGCTATCATTTTCCCAACCTGACGCTCGTCGGCGTGATCGATGCCGATCTGGGCCTTGAGGGCGGCGATCTACGGGCTTCGGAGCGGACCTTTCAGCAAATCGTGCAAGTGTCCGGCCGTGCTGGTCGCGGCGCAAAGCCGGGGCGCGTCTATATCCAGACACGTATGCCCGACGCGCCGGTCATCAAGGCGCTCATCAGCGGCGACACCGAAGCCTTCTACGCCACCGAAACCGCCAGCCGCCGCCACGCCCACGCCCCGCCCTTCGGTCGCTTCGCCGCCATTATCATATCCAGCGAAGACCCTGCCGAAGCTACCGATATAGCTCGCCAGATTGGCAGGAGCGCGCCGGAGATAGAGGGGATGCGCGTCTACGGACCCGCTCCCGCCCCGCTCGCCGTCCTGCGCGGTCGCCACCGCCACCGCCTCCTCGTCCACGCCACCCGCCAACTGGACGTGCAAAGTGCGATCCGAGAATGGCTGGGCAATGTTGTCTGGAAATCCGGCACCCGGGTCGCAGTCGATATCGACCCTTACAGTTTCATGTGATGAACATGCCCATTCCAACCCCGTGCACCAAGATCTGCGCGCTCGATGCGTTGAAGCGGCGCTGCGTCGGCTGCGGGCGGACGCTTGATGAGATTGGGCGATGGTCGACTATGGCAGATGCCGAGCGACTGGCGATCATGGCGCGGCTTAAAGCCGACGCGCGTTAAGCCTTTCGCTCCGCTTCCAGCAGCTTTTCCTTGCGCTCCAGCCCGTAGGCATAGCCGCCCAACGATCCGTCGGTGCGCAGGACGCGATGGCAGGGGACCAACACCGCCAGCACATTGTCGCCGCAGGCAGAGCCAGCGGCGCGGACGGCACCCGGTTTGCCGATGCTGGCCGCGACCTGGCTGTAGGTGCGTGTTTCGCCTGCCGGGATGGCGCGCAGGGCGTCCCACACGGCCTGCTGAAACGCCGTGCCCTGCACATCTACGGGGAGGTTCGCGGTTCGGGCGGGGTTGTCCACCAGCGCGACGACTTCAGCAACCATTGCCGCAAAATCGGCATCGGCGGGCCGGATGTCCGCCGCCGGGAAGCGGCGCCGCAGTTCCGCTTCGTCCTCGTCGAAGCTGATGCGGCACAACCCCTTTTCGGTCGCCGCGATCAGGGTCGCGCCGAGGCTGCTTTGCACGATGGCATAGCGGATCGTGACCCCCGCTCCGCCTTTCTTCCATGCACTCGGCGTCATGCCCAGCCGCTGCCCGGCATCGGCATAGGCGCGGCTAGGAGCGTTGTAGCCAGCATCGTAAATTGCATCGGTCACGCGGTTGTCCTCCTCCAAAGCCGACTCCAGCCGGTCGGCGCGTAGCTTGCGAGCATAGGCAGCGGGCGTGACGCCTGTCGCCCGTTTGAACAGGCGGTGGAAATGATGCGGGGCATAGCCAACGGCCTGCGCCAAGGCATCGAGCGACAGCGGCCCCTCAGATAAGTCGATGAGCGAAAGTGCCTGGTCGACAGCCTGCCGGTCGCGGCCCACTTCGTCAGGGCGGCAGCGGAGGCAGGCACGATAACCCGACACGCGCGCGCTCTCCGCGTCTGAAAAGAATATTATATTACAACGACTTGGGTGTCTCGCCGGGCAGCTTGGTTTGCAATAGATACCTGTCGTCAGCACGGCCCCGACGAAGTGCCCGTCCATATCGCGGTCCCGCCGGGAGAAGGCCTCCCAGCAAGCATCGGGGTCCAGTGTTGGATGGATCATGGTCATTTCGCTCATCGACTTATCTTGCCCCGCGCGCCGCGCAAAGGCTTCCCGTGTCTTGCGTTCAAAGCGAAGACAACTCTTTCCCGTTTTACTTCGCGGCCAATGGCCATATGTATCGCGCCATATGACATCCCTTTTCCGCCGTTTCGCCGCCTTGCTGCTCCTGCTGGGCTTTGCCGCCACGGCCCGCGCCGATCAGATGGACCTGACCGCCGCTGCGCGTGGCGTGGTGCGCGTGGCTCTGGTCGCGACCGATGGCGCGGAAGCCTATTTCGTGGGGCATGGCAGCGGGCTGGTGGTCGCGCCGGACAAGGTGCTGACTAACGCGCATGTCGTGGAAATGACGCGCGAGGAAAAGAACATCGTCATCGGCGTCGTCCCTTCGGAGGGCAAGAAAAGCTATGGCGGAAAAGTTATCGCTTACTCCCCGGGCAACGATCTTGCGCTGATCCAGCTCGATCAGGGCCGCTTGCCACCCGCCACCTTCTACGCCGGTGCGGTGGCCGACGGGCAGCATGTTACTGCCATCGGCTATCCCGGCACGGTGGATCGGGCGCAGGGGCTGGGCCTCAAAGACATGGTCGAGCCGATGCAGCCGGTGAAGACGGGCGGCAATGTGTCGTCGGGCCGTTCTGGCAAGGCGTTCGATACGATCCTGCACACAGCGCCGCTGGCATCGGGCAACAGCGGCGGCCCGCTGGTGGACGATTGCGGGCGAGTGCTGGGTCTCAACAGTTTCGGATCCATATCGGAAGGTAACGATGCCGAATTCGGCTTTGCAGTGTCGAACCGCGAAATTGCTTCGTTCCTGCGGCAAGCCGGGGTCAGTTTCTCGCGTACATCCGCGCCGTGTCGCTCTCTTGCCGAAATCGACGAAGCAGAAGCACGCCGGATAGCGCAGGATGCCGCCAGCAAGGATGCCTCCGCCCGCACCGCCGCCGCTGCACAGGATGCCGCCCTGGCCAAGGCGCGCGATGCCGCCGAACAGGACGTGATATCGGCACGCGAGAATATCATGGCGCTTGCTGCCGTGCTGCTGGCACTGGCAGTGCTTGCGGCGGGCGCATCGGGTTTGACCTATACGCAAGGCAAGCAGAAGCCCTCGCTGTGGTTCGGCATCGGCGGCGGCGTGTTGCTCATCTCCGCTGCCCTCGCGTTTTTCCTGCGCCCCAGCTTTTCCAGCATCGAAGATCGCGTGGCCGCAGCCGCGGTCGATAGCGGCGCGGTGACGTCCACACAGACCATCGGCTATGCGGCGGCTGGCGACAATATATGCCGCATCGATGAGGCCCGCAGTCGTATCACGGTGTCGGAGACAACCGACGTTCCGCTCAACTGGACCGATACGGGCTGCGCCAATGGTCGTCGGCAATATCTGAAAGACGACACTGGCTGGATCAGCGTCAACAGCACGCCCGACGATGCCGCCATTGCTGTCACACGCTTCGATCCGGGGACGGGTGCCTTGAAGAACGAGCGGTATCTGGCCGATGCCGATACGCTGGAACGTGCACGCGCCATCCGTGCAACAACCGATGCGGGCGCCTGCACAACCGATACGGCTGCACTGGCGAAACTGGGCAGGATGCAGAACGATCTGCGGGCCATCCTGCCGCTGCAACCTAATGAGCGGCTGGTGTATCAATGCGGCAAGGGGAAGGTTCCTGAACAGTAGGCCCTAAGCAGCCTTGCGGACTTCGCCCGATAGGCGCGCAAATTCATCGCGTAATATGTCCGATTGGCGGGCAATGTCATCCGCCGTCGCGAGCAGCCCCTGCGCTGCGGCGCGGACCTCTGTGGAACGATGCTGAAGCTCGGTCATGCCGTTCACCGCATCGCGCGATCCGTTCCGCACGGTGCCGAGGGCCGACACGATCTGGCGGCTTGAAGCGTTCTGGGACGCGATAGCGCGACCGATCTTGTTAGCGTTGTCGTCCAGCCCCGCCGCCATCGTTTCGACCAGCGAGACGCTGGCGAGCACATCGTCGCTGGTGGTGGCGATATGCTGCAGCCGTCCATCGATCTCTCCGGCGAGAGTCTGGGTTTGCTTGGCGAGTGCCTTCACTTCCTGTGCCACGACTGCGAACCCCCGCCCTGCTTCACCTGCCCGGCTCGCTTCGATACTGGCATTAAGTGCCAGCATGTTCGTTTGCTGGGCAAGCCCGGTGATCTGATCGAGCGCGCCGCCGATATCCTGCACCAGTTCGTGCAGCGCGCGTGCGTGGGTGCGATTTTCCTGGCTCTGGGCATAAACGCTGCCGGCCTGAACCCGCGCAGAGTCGACGCTGATGTCGACATCGCTGACGATCGCCATCAGCGCTCCGCTCGAATCCTCTATCTGCTTCATGCTATGCGCGATATTCTCGACATCGCGCGTAGCTTCCAATGCCATATGTTCCGACGAGGCCGAGGTTTGCGTCATCTGCTCGGCCATTGTGCGCATAGAGGCCGCAGCGGCGGCAAGCCCGCTGACAAGATCGGATAGTCCTGCTTCGAAACGCTGGAAGAGCGCGTCGAGGCGCCTGGCACGATGCGTTGCCGCTTCGGACGCGGCTTGTTCCATGGCACGCATATCGGCTTCGGCCTGATGGCGTGCCAATGCCTCGCGTCGGGCTTCATCTGCTCGCGCAGCCGCGGTGCCGATGGCCCGCGCAATATCGCCGATTTCGTCTACCCGATCATGATGCGGGACCGCCCGCGCGCCGTCTATGGCGTTTCCTGCCGTAAATGCCGCGATTTCCGTAAGGGGCTCCACGATATTGCGATGCGCGAAACGCAGTACGAAGAAACCGATACCAATGCCCGCAATCAAGACGATGCCGATGACAAGTTGCGTCCCCCAACCGATCGTGCGCAACAGATCGCGCTCTCCATCGGCCAACTGACGCAAACCCTGCACATAGCGCTCCGAACCGACGAGCAATGGATCGACATGGGTGTAGAATGTGCCGGACAGAAAGAAATCGATCCCATCCCGGTCCTGCTTTTCCAGAAGCTGGATCAGTTCCTCGACAGCGCGATCGGCAGGGCCGCGCTCATCGATGATCTCCTGCCACTTTACCCCGCCCGCGGTTTCCGTCGCGGTGCCTTCCAGTTGCCGCCAGTCATTGGCGATGATTTTCTGAACCGAACCGATGGCGCTCGCGCCGCCCTGCGGTGTCATATTGCCGCTGCGCACCTTGTTGGCGATGACCAGCACCTGCTCATAGCTGCTCATGGCATTTTGCAGGCGGCTCATCGGCGCCATGCGATTGTCGACCAGCCGTGCGAGGCCGATCTGGTTGATCGTTGAGGCCGCAAAGACCGAAAGCGTGAGGATCAGCAATAGAGATGCAAGAATGACGACCAGCAATCGCACGCGGTCGCCAAGGGACCGTCGTTCGCTCTGGAGCAGCCCTTGCCACCTGTCATGCAACGAAACCATAAACGCGCCACCCGCAATTCTTTCTTGTGGGCGCGATATGCATCGGCGGCTGATAAAAATAGGTTAACGACATCGGGGTTGGAAGGCGCAAGTCGCTGGAGAAAATGACTTAAAACCGTCATATTTCTGTCATGAAGCCGTTAACCTTTGTCTCGGATCATGTCGCGCCATCGCCCGGTGAAATCCTTCTCAGGGCAGCCTGACACGCGCTTCTCTTTCCGACGATCCCCTACCTTTGGCCTATGCCGTCCAGTAATCTCTTGTGGCGTCTTGCATCGGGGCAACCCTCCTGCTAACCGGCCCCCACATCAGGGGGATGGGCAACCACCTCCCCTTCTTGGCATGTGTGCCATTTCATTGCGGAGGACTTTCACAGCGTGGAGACGAGCGGCAGTATTCAGGCCAGCCTCAGCGGACGCTATGCCGTGGCCCTGTTTGAATTGGCACGGGACGGCAAGGCGCTCGACGCCGTGGGCGAAAGCCTGGCCGCGCTGAAGACGGCATTGGCCGAATCCAGCGAGTTCAAGGCCCTTGTGGTCAGCCCGCTGGTCAGTCGTGACGCCGCGACGAAGACCGTCGCTGCCGTTGCGCAGTCCATGGGTCTCGATACGCTGACCGGCAATTTCCTGGGCGTCCTCGCGCAGAACCGGCGTCTGGCGCAATTGCCTGCCGTGATCCGCGCCTATGAAACGCTGCTGTCGAATCACCGTGGCGAAGCCCGCGCGGAAGTCGTGTCGGCGCACAAG
Source organism: Sphingobium sp. BS19 (assembly GCF_027925545.1). Classification (NCBI taxonomy): domain Bacteria; kingdom Pseudomonadati; phylum Pseudomonadota; class Alphaproteobacteria; order Sphingomonadales; family Sphingobiaceae; genus Sphingobium; species Sphingobium sp. BS19. The sequence continues at coordinate 435,990 of NZ_BSEF01000001.1, read as the reverse complement.
CTCACTGCTACCCAGATCACGGCTCTGCAAAAGAGCCTGAAGGCCCGTGTCGGTCGCGATGTCGCGGTCGATGCAAAGGTCGACCCCGCAATCCTCGGCGGGCTGGTCGTCAAGATCGGCAGCCAGATGATCGACAGTTCCATCCGCACCCGTTTGAATACTCTCGCCCACGCTATGAAGGGCTAAAGACCCGCAAGGGTCCGATGAAAGGCTAAGTCATGGATATCAACGCCGCAGAAATTTCGAAGGTCATCAAGGACCAGATCGCCAGCTTCGGCACCGAAGCGCAGGTTTCCGAAGTGGGCACCGTGCTGTCCGTCGGTGACGGCATCGCCCGTATCCACGGGCTGGACAATGTGCAGGCCGGTGAAATGGTCGCCTTTGCCAACGGTGTGCAGGGCATGGCCCTCAACCTGGAAGCCGACAATGTCGGCGTCGTGATCTTCGGGTCGGACAGCGAAATCAAGGAAGGTGACGTCGTCAAGCGCACCGGCACCATCGTGGACGTTCCCGTGGGCAAGGGTCTGTTGGGCCGCGTTGTCGACGGTCTGGGCAACCCCATCGACGGCAAGGGTCCGATCGTTTCCGACCAGCGCATGCGCGTGGAAAAGAAGGCACCGGGCATCATCCCGCGCACGTCGGTCCATGAACCTGTGCAGACCGGCCTGAAGGCCATCGACACCCTCGTCCCCGTCGGCCGTGGCCAGCGCGAACTGATCATCGGCGATCGCCAGACGGGCAAGACCGCCGTCGCGATCGACACCTTCATCAACCAGAAGGGCGTCAACGCAGGCGACGACGAAAGCAAGAAGCTCTATTGCATCTATGTCGCCGTCGGCCAGAAGCGTTCGACCGTTGCGCAGATCGTGCGCCAGCTCGAAGAGAACGGCGCGATGGAATATTCCATCGTCATCGCCGCAACCGCTTCGGAGCCTGCGCCGCTGCAGTATCTCGCACCGTACACCGGCGTGACGATGGGCGAATATTTCCGCGACAATGGCATGCACGCCCTGATTGTGTATGACGATCTGTCCAAGCAGGCCGTGGCTTATCGCCAGATGTCGCTGCTGCTGCGTCGTCCTCCGGGCCGTGAAGCGTATCCGGGTGACGTGTTCTATCTCCACAGCCGCCTGCTTGAGCGCGCGGCCAAGATGAATGCCGACAATGGTTCGGGTTCGCTGACCGCGCTGCCGATCATCGAAACGCAGGCCGGTGACGTGTCGGCTTATATTCCAACCAACGTGATTTCGATCACCGACGGCCAGATCTTCCTTGAAACCAACCTCTTCTATCAGGGCATCCGTCCCGCGATTAACGTCGGTCTCTCGGTGTCGCGCGTCGGTTCCGCCGCGCAGACCAAGGCGATGAAGAAGGTGTCCGGCTCGATCAAGCTGGAGCTGGCACAGTATCGCGAAATGGCTGCATTCGCACAGTTCGGTTCGGATCTCGATGCTTCGACGCAGAAGCTGCTGAACCGCGGTGCGCGTTTGACCGAGTTGCTCAAGCAGGCGCAGTTCTCGCCGTTGCCGTTCGAAGAGCAGACCGCGTCGATCTTCGCAGGCACCAACGGCTATATCGACGGCGTCGCAGTGAAGGACGTCAATCGTTACGAAGAAGCGATGCTGTCCTACCTGCGTCACGATCACGCTGACCTGCTGACCGCAATCCGCGACAGCAAGGATCTGTCGGACGACAGCAAGGGCAAGCTGAAGGCTGCCCTGGACAGCTTCGGCAAGTCGTTCGCTTAAGAGTAATCCGTCATCCCGGCCTGCGCTGGGATGACGAACCACAAGGTTCGTCATGGCAAGTCTGAAAGAACTCAAAGGGCGGATCGCCTCGGTCAAATCGACCCAGAAGATCACCAAGGCCAAGCAGATGGTCGCCGCAGCCAAGCTCCGCAAGGCGCAGGCGGCTGCCGAAGCGGCGCGCCCGTATAACGAGCGTCTGGAACGCATCGTTGCCACGCTGGCTTCGCGCGTGACCGCCAGCGAAAGCAGCCCCAAGCTGCTGGCCGGAACCGGCAAGGAAGACGTGCACCTGCTCGTCGTCGCCAACTCCGACCGTGGTCTGGCCGGTGCGTTCAACGCCAATATCGTGAAGGCTGCTGTGCTCAAGGCGCGCTTCCTGATCGCTGAAGGCAAGACCGTGAAGTTCTTCCTGATCGGCCGCAAGGGACGCCCGGTGATCGCGCGCACCTTCCCCGGCATGATCGTGGGTCAGTTCGACACGACCGGCGCGAAAGCCCCTGGCTACGATCAGGCGCAGGCAATCGCGCATGAAGTCAGCGACATGTTCTTTGCCGGACAGTTCGACGTGGCGCATCTGTTCTACGCGACGTTCAAGTCCGCGCTGGCGCAGATCCCCACCGAACAGCAGCTTATTCCGGTCAAGATCCCGGCAGATGCCCCCGCCGCCAGCAACGCTGCAGTGGAATATGAGCCGGACGAGGAAACCATCCTCGCCGACCTGCTGCCGCGCAACATGACGATCCAGTTGTTCAAGGCGTTGCTGGAAAACATGGCGTCGGAACAGGGCGCGTCGATGACCGCGATGGACAACGCCACGCGCAATGCCGGCGACCTGATCAACAACCTGACCATTCAGTACAACCGCAGCCGCCAGGCCGCGATTACGACTGAGCTTATTGAAATTATCGCTGGCGCAGAAGCGCTCTAAAAGACCCGAAGGCAAGGAAACGAACCATGGCAACCACCAATAATGTAGGCCGCATTTCGCAGGTCATCGGCGCCGTCGTCGACGTGACCTTCCCCGATGCGCTGCCCGCGATTTTGAACGCGCTCGAAACCAGCAACAACGGCCAGCGCCTTGTTCTGGAAGTCGCACAGCATCTGGGCGAGAACACCGTCCGCACCATCGCGATGGACGCGACCGAGGGTCTGACCCGCGGTCAGGAAGTCACCGACACCGGCGCACAGATTTCCGTGCCCGTCGGCCCCCAGACGCTGGGTCGCATCCTGAACGTCGTGGGTGAGCCGATCGACGATCGCGGCCCGGTCGTCACCGACCTGCGCTCGCCGATCCACGCAAAGGCACCCGAATTCATCGACCAGTCGACCGAGAGCGCGATTCTCGTCACCGGCATCAAGGTCATCGACTTGATCGCCCCTTACGCAAAGGGCGGCAAGATCGGCCTGTTCGGCGGCGCAGGCGTCGGCAAGACGGTGCTTATTCAGGAACTGATCAACAACATCGCGAAGGGCCACGGCGGCACCTCGGTGTTCGCAGGCGTCGGTGAGCGGACCCGCGAAGGCAACGATCTGTACCACGAATTCCTCGACGCAGGCGTTATCGCCAAGGACGCCGACGGCAACCCGACCAGCGAAGGCTCCAAGGTTGCGCTGGTGTTCGGCCAGATGAACGAACCGCCGGGCGCGCGCGCTCGTGTGGCTCTGTCGGGCCTCACCATCGCCGAGTATTTCCGCGATGTCGAAGGCCAGGACGTGCTGTTCTTCGTCGACAACATCTTCCGCTTCACGCAGGCCGGTTCGGAAGTGTCAGCTTTGCTGGGTCGTATTCCTTCGGCCGTGGGCTATCAGCCTACCCTGTCGACCGACATGGGCGCGCTGCAGGAGCGTATCACCTCCACCACCAAGGGGTCGATTACCTCGGTGCAGGCGATCTACGTTCCCGCAGACGATCTTACCGATCCCGCGCCAGCCACCTCTTTCGCGCATTTGGACGCGACCACCACGCTGAACCGCGCGATTTCGGAACTGGGCATCTATCCGGCAGTCGATCCGCTCGACTCCACCAGCCGCGTTCTGACCCCTGCCATCGTCGGTCAGGAGCATTACGAAGTGGCTCGCCGCGTTCAGGAAACGCTGCAGAAGTACAAGTCGCTGCAGGACATCATCGCCATTCTGGGCATGGATGAGCTTTCGGAAGAGGACAAGATCACGGTCGCCCGCGCCCGCAAGATCCAGCGCTTCCTTTCGCAGCCTTTCCACGTCGCCGAAGTCTTCACCGGCATCCCCGGCAAGTTCGTTGCCGTCGAAGATACGGTCAAGTCGTTCAAGGCAGTGGTAGACGGCGAATACGATCACCTGCCCGAAGCAGCCTTCTACATGGTTGGCGGCATCGACGAAGCCATCGAAAAGGGTAAGAAGCTGGCTGCAGAAGCAGCGTAACTACGAGAGGGGAAGTTACGGGGACGTCGTTCGCATCCCCCTCTCCCCTGCCCTCTCCCCCGAAAGGGAGAGGGAGCAAGGAACCGAATTATGCCCTTACACTTTGAACTCGTGACCCCGGAAAAGCTCGTTCGGTCGGAAGACGTCTATATGGTCGTTGTTCCCGGCAGCGAAGGCGACTTCGGCGTGTTGGAAGGCCATGCGCCGTTCATGTCGACCGTCCGCGACGGTGCGCTGCAGGTATTCACCAGCGCCAATGCAGCGCCCGAGACGATCACGGTCGTAGGCGGCTTTGCCGAAGTGACCGAGCAGGGCCTGACGGTACTGGCTGAGCGCGCCGGATAAGTAGACTCATTCCATCAGGAAACCAACAGAGCGGGCTGCCTTTCGATTTCGGAAGGCAGCCCGCTCTGTGTTGGCATATGTTCACCAACTTGGTACTGATGCGGTATTCAGCCGCGTTCCCCGGCGAAGGCCGGGGTCCAGAGTTGCGAAGTCCAACCTGTACCCCCCTGCCCCCCCCGGCCTTCGCCGGGGCACGCGGTTCTAGACCTCGACGCTTTCGCCATCACGCAGTATGGCCACTGCAGAGGGAACCATAGCCATTACGTTATCACGATCCATCAAGCCCAGCGGCACGGGATGCGTATCCCTGCGCCACCTGCTCGCCACGCTCACCCTGTGGCTTGGCGGCAGTCAGCTTCTCCTGTGGCGTTTTCTCGATATCGCGCCGTTGTGGGCCTATGCATTTGGGCTGAGTGGCCTGATCGCGCTGTGTGTCGGGATCATCCGCCTCGTCCCTGACACGCCTGACAGCCGCATCGGCATTCGCCTCATCAGCATATGCCTGCTCGTCGCTTTCCTGCTGATGCTGCTCGGCGGACAAGGCCGGTTCCTGTACGCGAATATCGACTGGCAGGTGCGCTATGCGGTCCTGCGCGATATGGCGATCAACCCTTGGCCGTTCGTCTATGCCGCCCGGGCCACTCCCGATGTCTTGCGCGCGCCGATCGGAATGTTTCTGGCACCGGCGCTGGCGTTCAAGGCGCTAAGTCCGCGCGCTGGCGATATTGCGCTGTTGATACAAAACAGTGCGTTGCTCGGCGTGATACTGGCCATCGCATCCCGGCTGTTTGGCAGCACGCGGGCACGCGTCTGGGGGCTGTTGATCTTCCTCGCCTTTAGCGGGCTGGACGCAGCGGGCAGCCTGTTCGTTCATGGCGCGCTGAGCGATCATCTCGAAAACTGGGCACAGATCCAGTATTCTTCGATGATCACGCTAGCTTTCTGGGTGCCGCATCACGCAATGACAGCATGGATTGGCGCGATACTGTTCCTGTTATGGCGAACGGAGCGGCTACCGCTGTCAGTCTTTCTGGCGATCCTGCCGCTAACGATGCTCTGGTCCCCTTTCGGTTTGCTTGGCACCCTGCCCTTTGTGGCGCTTGCGGGCTTTGAGACGCTGATCCAGCGGCGCCTACGAGTCAGCGATATTGCCCTGCCGGCGTTAGCCTTACTTCTTTGCGTTCCCGGCCTGCTTTATTTGAGCGCGGCGGGTGACGATGTCGGCATCCGCCTCTATGCGCCGGGGACACTGCGATACGTCATCTTCCATTTGTTCGAGACAGTACCGTATCTTGTACCGGTGGCTTTTCTGGTGCGCGGGACCCGGTTTGGATGGCCGGTGTTTGCGGTTGTCACTGCATGCCTTCTGTTGATGCCCTTCATACAGATCGGCTGGTCGATTGATTTCATGATGCGTGCGTCCGTGCCAGCACTGACGATCCTGGCGGTGATGGTTGCCGATGCTGTGACACCGGGCGATCTCGTGGCGCCCGCGCCCATACGGTACTGGCTGCTGTTCGCGCTCATTATCGGCAGTGTAACGGGACAGCATGAGATCCGCCGCGCGTTGACACAGCCCCCCACCCCGGAAGTGCGCTGCACCTTCTGGAAAGCGTGGGACCAAAGCTTCGCGGATTTCCCCAAAGGTTCCTATCTCGCACCGCTGTCGGCGATGCCTGCCATCGTTCGGCCCCGCGATCCTGCGCGGGCAAGCGCCATCGAGCCCGACCGTTGCTGGACTGGCGACTGGTATCGGCAAGCCGGGAAGTGATTTAGCGGCTCAGCACCGCGTAGAGCGACAGCCCGATCGGGAAGCGGATGTGATCGACGATATGCCGCTCTGCCGCGAATACCGTCTGTAACAGTGCATTGATAGGCGCGGAGGGCCGTGCGTCCAGCGCTGCCTTACTCTTGGTAAGCTGATGCGCGACGCGCTGCATCACCGCCAGTGGGAATAGCAGACTGTTGAAATAGCCGATGGCCTGCACCTTCAGCCCTGCCTGCGCAGCTACCTCGCCTAGACCCTCGCGCGTGTAGCGGCGCTTGTGATGGTGCAGCGTGTCGTGATCGGACCAGAGCCAAGGCACCGCGGGCACTGTCACCAGCATCCGTCCGTCCGCACGCAGACGACCGCCCAAGGATTGGAGCGACGCGTTGTCGTCGTCGATATGCTCCAGAACGTCGAGCAAGGCGATCAGATCATAGGCCTTCTCGCCAAAGCCGATCTGTCCCGGCAAAGCGCCTGCATCGATGCTCCCGATGCCCCGCCCCGCTGCCAGTGCACGCGCATCGGCATCATATTCGAAAGCGTCCAGCGCCCCGTAGGACGCCAGCATCGCGAGATTACCGCCGGTGCCGCATCCTGCCTCCAGAATGGCTGCACCCTCACCGAGCGGCACATGCTTTTCGATGAGATGTGCGATGATGGCGCGGCGGGCGACGAACCACCAGTGGTCCGTCTCTTGCGCGCTCATGCTCGAATAGGCTGCGCGATCCATTCGCTGTCCTCCAGGTGATTTTCAGCGGTCGCGACAGCGTCGTTTTCATCGCTGCCCACATCTTCCGCCACTACATAAAGCGGCCTGTTGCGCACTTCCTGCGCCACCCGACCCAAATATTCGCCGATGATGCCAAGGCTCATCAGGTTGAGCCCACCCAGCATCAATACCGCCACCATGATCGATGCATAGCCCGGCGTGTCGACGCCCGTCGTTACGGTCTTGACCACCAGCGCGATGGCATAGCCAAAGGCCAGCAGCGCAATCATGCCGCCCAGATAGGACCACACACGCAACGGCATGGTGGTCGAGGAGGTCACGCCATCCAGCGCCAACCCCCATAGCTTGCGGAGCCGCCATTTGGTTTCACCCGTGCCGCGTGCCTCGCGTTCGTAATCGACCGTCGCCACGCGAAAGCCGACCCATGAAAAAAGACCTTTGTTGAACCGCGCCTGTTCGCTCAACTGCTTGACGGCATCGACGGCCTGACGATCCAGCAGGCGGAAATCGCCGACATTCTCTGGAATAGGATAGTCCGCGAGGCGATTGAGGATGCGGTAAAAGCAATGCGCACTCCACCGTTTGAAACGGCTGTCGCTCGATCGATCGACGCGGCGGGCGTTGACTACCTGCGCCCCACCCAGCCAGAGCCGCACCATCTGGGCGATGACTTCGGGTGGATCCTGCAAATCGACGTCGATGGGGATGACCGCATCGCCGCGCGCGCGATTGATGCCCGCCGCAAGCGCCGCTTCCTTTCCGAAATTGCGCGACAGAGCGACGTAACGCACGTCAGCATTCATGCGCGCCAGTATCCCGAGGATATCGCGGGTGCGATCCGTACTGCCATCGTCGACAAACAGATATTCCGCGCCAGCATCCGGCCCGATGAGCGCCAGAGCATCGCGCACAGCCGGACGCGCCCTGTCAAGGAACAGGGAGATCGATTCCTGTTCATTGAGCACAGGGATGACGATCGACAAGGCTATTCGCGCGGCCATGCGGCTTCCTGAAAATGAACGCTCGCCGTGATCGGAAAACGTGAACCTGCACCATGATAAAAAATGGTTAACGATTGGTAAGCGCGCGCCGGCTGTGCACCGCCCCCTCCCTCCATTAGCCTTTTGTCAAAGTTTCCAATCTATTCACCAGTCTCAGCCATCATGTGTTGGGGTGGCCATAACAAAACCCGATAGAATTTCGTTGTGGGAACATCATGAGCGCATTTGGACGGAAAAACGGACCCAGCGGAGCAAAGCCCGGCTTTGGCGTTGCGCGACCGATGCAGCACACCCCCGGTGCCAACCGCGAACCCGACGTGCGCGGCGGCGATCAGTTCCCGCCCATAGATCCTGTAGCCATTGCCGCGGCCGCCGATCCGCTTTCCGCAGCATCTCCGCAGGAAATGCGCAATGCCGAAGCGCTGGCGCGCCTTTCCGACCGGGCCAATCAGGAACATGCCCCGCAGGAGCAGGCACAGGGTTTCGAAGCGTCGGTACACAAGATCAAGGAACAGGTGCTGCCACGCCTGTTGGAGCGCGTCGATCCCGAGGCGGCGGCAACGCTGTCGAAGGACGAACTGGCCGAAGAATTTCGCCCGATCATCATGGAAGTGCTGGCCGAGCTGAAACTGACGCTCAACCGGCGCGAACAATTCGCGCTGGAAAAGGTGTTGGTCGACGAGCTGCTCGGTCTGGGGCCGCTCGAAGAGTTGCTGAACGATCCTGACATCACCGACATCATGGTCAACGGACCGCTGCAGACCTACATCGAAAAGAAGGGCAAGCTGACCATTGCCCCGATCCAGTTCCGTGACGAAGAGCATCTGTTCCAGATCGCACAGCGTATCGTGAACAAGGTCGGCCGTCGCGTCGATCAGACCACGCCGCTTGCCGACGCCCGCCTTCCCGACGGTTCGCGCGTCAACGTCATCGTACCGCCGCTCAGCCTCAAAGGCACGGCTATCTCGATTCGTAAGTTCTCCGCCAAGCCGATCACGCTCGACAATCTCGCCAACTGGGGCGCGATGAGCCAGAAAATGTGCACCGCGCTGAAAATCGCCGGGGCGTGCCGGTTCAACATCGTCATTTCGGGCGGTACGGGTTCGGGCAAGACCACGATGCTTAATGCCCTGTCGAAGATGATCGATCCGGGCGAGCGCGTACTGACCATCGAAGACGCCGCCGAATTGCGCTTGCAGCAGCCGCACTGGCTCCCGCTGGAAACGCGGCCCGCGAACTTGGAAGGGCAAGGCGCGATCACCATCGGCGATCTCGTCAAGAACGCGCTGCGTATGCGACCTGACCGGATCATCCTGGGCGAAATTCGTGGCGCGGAATGTTTCGATCTGCTCGCCGCGATGAACACCGGCCATGATGGCTCCATGTGTACGCTCCATAGCAACAGCCCACGCGAATGCCTGGGCCGTATGGAAAACATGATCCTGATGGGCGACATCAAGATCCCCAAGGAAGCCATTTCCAAGCAGATTGCCGACTCGGTCGATCTGATCGTGCAGGTAAAGCGTCTGCGCGACGGTTCGCGCCGCGTGACCAACGTCACCGAAGTGATCGGTATGGAAGGCGACGTCATCGTCACGCAGGAACTGTTCAAGTTCGAATATATTTCCGAGGACGAGAACGGCAAGATCATCGGCGAGTATCGCGGCATGGGCCTTCGCCCCTATACGCTGGAAAAGGCCCGTGGTTTTGGCTTCGACCAGCCGTTTCTGGAAGCCTGCCTGTAATCAGGAGCCGCTTATCACAGGCGCGCATGGCGGCGACGTTGTGTGTCGCCGCCATGCGCGCCATTCGAGATAAGTCTTACCCCGTAAGGCAAGGCATCGGTTTATGACCCAATGCTTGCGCTCAAACGGAGCGATAGGTTTTTTCTAGAACTTCAGCGTTGCGCCGACGCGCAGGGTAAACGGTTCGACCACTCGGCTCAGGCGGCCGGCGGTAGGTGCAGCATCGAAACCCGGAATGTAGGACTCGTAATAATAGGCGATGTCCTTATCTCCGCTGCCCAGAATATTCACTGCTTCGGCATAGAGTTCGACCGAGCCCAATTGGCGCGCACCACGCACGTTGACGATATTGCTGCCTTTGTCACGCACACTGTTATCCTCCGTGAGCGGTGAGGGACCCAGATGACGTAAGCGAGCGGAGAATTTCCATTGTCCGGGCAATAGCGCGATGCCCAACGACGCCGCATTTTCAAAAGCGTTGGGAATATAGTTACCGTCATCGTACCGCGAATGGCTGCCGGTATAGGTGCCGTCGATGGCCACCCACGCCGCCGGCCGCCAGAAAGCGACCAGCTCATAGCCGTGGCGTGTGCTCGCTCCGGTCGGCTCCACAGCGTTAGAATCTCCGACGAACTTGAGTTCGCTGCCGACATTGAGCCACCAATAGGTGCCGGTCAGGGTGAGGTTGCCAAGCTTGAGGCGGGCGCCGACCTCCTTGCCGGTGCCAGGAACCAACACCGGCACCGGTGTTGCAGTGACAGCGCCGCGCACATCGTTGGAGTGGAAGCCGCGCCCCCAGTTGCCATATAATTCGAGATTGGGCATCGCTTCCCACGCGAGGGAAATTTTGGGTGACACGATGGTGTCCGTCCCTGTGCCTTCGCCAAGTGCGACGGCTGGCGCATCCTTTGCGTGAACGCTGTAGCCGAAGCGGTCGGCGCGCAATCCGCCGATAACGCGCACACCGGGCACAACCGTCCACGCCGCTTCGCCATAAAGGCCAAGCGAGGATTGCGTTACGCGATAAGCGCCAAGGCTCTCAGCAAAAACGCGATCGATAGTGTGATAGACGCCGACATTACCGATCTTGTCCAAATGCGCCTCGCCACCGAAAGTCAGCTTCAGGCTGTCCGAAAGATCGAAGCGCTTCTCGGCCCGCGCCTGGATAACCCAGCGCCGGTCGAATTGGCGGATTTGGGCACTGCTCCCGTCCGCATTGGCGTAGGTGGGATTGGAGAACATCCACCAATTATAATATTGCGCGGAGACATTGGCCTTGAAACTGTCGCCCGAGAGTTGGGCGTTGCCGATGAAGCGTGTGGTCATGCCCTTCGCGGTCGGGTCAGGCGCGCAATAGACATCCGCGCATCCGGCCGAACCCACGATGCGCTCGGGGATTTGCTCAGTCGGCTTCCAGGTCGCATGATATCCATGCAGGGTTAGAGCGAGGTTCAGATTACCGACTGGCTGCGAATATTTCGCGAAGCCTGCAAAATGACGCAGCTTTTCTGCCTGCTCCCAAGGGCCGTCATAGATTTTGGTCTGACCCGCAAGGGTTAGCGCACCCTGGCCAATGGGTACCGTTCCGCCGGCAGCGAGACGCCCCCAACCATAAGAGCCGCCCTCAGCGGAGACCCATGGCCTGTCGAACGTGTTCACGGTCGAAAGATAAGCGGCGCCTGCCAGCGCGAAATCGCCGCCATCGGCGCGATAGGGGCCTTTTCGGAAATCCTCGCGATCGATAATCTCCGGGATAAGCCCATTGAGATCGAGATAGCCTTGGCCATGCCCATGTGTGCGCATGTTCATCTGCACACCGTCGATATAGGTGGTGAAATCCGAGCCGTGATCGAGGTTAAAGCCGCGCAGGAAATATTGATTGGCCTTGCCGCTTCCGGAGTGCTGGGCGGCGATAAGCCCCGGCACGGCCTCGAGCAGTTCTGCAACCTTGAGCAATGGGCGCACGAGCAGATCATGTCCGCTGAAGCTGCCTTCGCTCGCTGCGCTGGCGACGCCAATCTTATCCTCTCCTCGTCCGAATACCACTATGTCATTTGCGCTGGCTTCGGCTTCGGCCGGCGTTGCTTCGGCGGGGATGGGCTGATTGGCTGGCTGTGCGATTGCTTGAGAGGAGACACTGCAGGCAAGAGCAATATATACCGACCAACGGACGGTACGACGCACAGTTCGATTTTGCATGAATAGAGCCCTCTGATTACCTTATGTCTTTGAGCCTTGGGGTAAGCTCTCGCGGTACTGGAACAAGTTACGAACGGTCCGATTTCTGCCTGAAATGGTTACACCAACGTTCGTAGCGATTGATTTTAGAGACAATTTTTCCGCCAGCCGTGAGGTTCGATGTCGGTGTGCGACATCGGGCAAAGTCGGTTCGGCCAACACGCCGAGCGCGAAAGACCGCTGTCGGGTGGAACCTTTTAACAGCCATGCCCGGATAGGGTTGCTCGTCTTCAACTGAGCATCCGGTGCTCGCCCCGTCTTATGGATATGAAATAGGCGGATTTGCCCATCGCCCCTCCTGCTCCTTGCACAATGCCAAACCCCTCATCGCGCACATAATATAGAGAATAATCGTATTATGAGAAATTATTATTACTTTTGCTTGTTTTTTTAAAAATTATGCGCATCATACTCATGTGGGCAGGACAACCGGATGGAAAGCCGCCGCCTTCGTTCACTTCAAATCTTGGGGGGCCGGGAATGATTTCGAATAAGCACCTATTTAAGCTGTTGATGCTTGGCTGCGTCTCCGTCGGCGCGCTGAACGTGCGGGCTTACGCTGCAGAGCAGAAGCCCCAGAGCGACACGGACTCGCGAGCGGACCTCGGCGAAATCGTCGTCACGGCAACGCGCCGTGCGGAGTCGTTGAGCAAGGTCCCTCTGAGCATCGTGGCGACTGATCAGAAATCCTTGGATATGCAGGGGGTCCGCTCGGCCGACGATATCATGCGCCTGACGCCGAGTATAACCTTTGGGTCGAGCGCGCTGTTCTACGGAACCGGCCAAAGCAATATCGCCATCCGCGGTATTCTTTCGACTTCGGGCATCCCGACGACCGGCATTTACATCGACGATACGCCGATCCAGACCCGCACCGGGATCAGCCCGAGCCTTACCAATGCCTATCCGCAAATCTTCGATCTCGACCGTGTGGAAGTGCTGCGCGGTCCGCAGGGCACACTGTTCGGCACGGGATCAATGGGGGGCGCTATCCGGTTCATCACACCCGAGCCCGTGATGAGCGGCGCAAAGGTCTATGGGCGTTCCGAACTGAGCACTACTGAAAAGGGCGGAACCAGCTACGAGGCCGGAATCGCCGGAGGGACTGCGCTCATAGAGGGCAAACTGGGGTTCAGGGCGAGTTTTTCGCACCGACATGACGGGGGTTTCGTCGATCGGCTCGATCGATACACCAAACAGGTGGTAGAGCGGGACATCAACAGTGGCGACAGCTACGTGGGTCGTATCGCGCTGGGTTGGAAACCTGTCGAAAACATTACGGTCACACCGTCGTTGTTTTTCCAGCGGGCCAAGTTGGACGATGGCGCCATTTTCGAACCGGCAACAACGGATCTGGCGAATGTCGACTATCGCACCAGCTACTATGTCAAGCCGCAATATCATACCGATCGCTTCATCCTCCCCGCGCTCAAGGCGGAGATTGACCTGGGCGGCGCCACTCTTATTTCCAACACGTCCTATTTTACGCGCAAGACCGTAACCAAAAGCGATGACGTCGCGCTGAATATCGCGATCTGGTCGGGCTATAATGGGCCGTTCCCGCCGCCTGATCTGCCGCTTGTTCAGTCCGGGACGCACAATGCCACCTCGCAGAAAGGCGTAACGCAGGAAATCCGTCTCCAAAGCGCGGATTCCAACACGGGATTCAACTGGGTTATCGGCGCATTTTACTCGCGATTTGTAACGCGCGACTCATTCGATGCCGAGAATCTGGGGCTGCTGGACCAAATCAATTACGGTACCCAGAATGAAGGCGGGCAGCCCGTGTCGTCCATCAGCGACATTTTCGGCGTTGAACTCTATCAGGGCCGTTACGTCATCAGCCAGCATTCAAAATACACCGACAAGCAGAAGTCTCTGTTCGCGCAGATCGATTATGAAATCGTGCCGCGCGTCAAGCTCACCGCCGGTTTGCGCTATACGGCTACGTCGTTCGTGTACGACAATTTCCTCGCTGGCCCTCTCTATACAAGCAACGGCATGAGCGAGACCAAACTGTCCAAGCACAATCCCATTACCCCGAAATTCGGTGTGTCGTTCCAGGCGGATAGGAACAACCTGTTCTACGCCAGTGCGGCCAAGGGAGCGCGCGGCAGCAACATTGCCGACGCGGTGGGGTTCCGCTGCACGCCGGATGGCGAGATCCTGGGGTTTGACCCCATGGTCCCGCGCTACATCAAGAATGATTCAGTCTGGAGCTATGAAGTAGGCAGCAAAAACCGAATTTTCGGCGGACGCTTGGCCATCGATGCTTCCGCCTATCATGTCGACTGGAAAAATACGCAAACGGTAATTGCGCTGCCCATATGTCAGAACCACACGATCTACAGCCTCGGCGATGCCAAGATCGACGGTATCGACCTTGCACTCTCGGCGCAGCCGTTGGACGGACTGACGCTCGGCGCGTCGCTCTCTTATATCAACGCGCGCTATTCATCGAATCTTCCGGGGCCAAACGGAACGACCGTGCGTCGTAAGGGCGAGCCATTGGATATCGCTCCCTGGACCTATCACCTGAGCGGTGAATATCAGTTTGCTCTAAGGGACCGCGATTTCTACCTGCGTGCCGATTTTACCGGGTCCAGCCATGACGATACACCGCTGGATCTGACCTCGCCTCTGGTCGATCCGATGATACCGCGCGCACCCGCAACGGCGGCCCTCGCCCTGCGCGCAGGTGTGCGCTTCAGCGGCCTCGATGTCAGCCTGTTCGCAAACAATGTGACGAACGATAATCCGGTTCTGGGTCTGGGGCATGAAACGCCCGGCAACCTCAATTTCCGTGCGACAGCCTTTCGTCCGCGCACAATCGGCCTCAGCGTAACCTTCCGAAGATAAATAGCATGAAGGGGAAAGCCGCTCCGAAACGCGCTTCTCCTATGCTTATTGTCCGCAAGCATCCGGCGTCACATTGACCATTGCGTGTCATTGCGGCGCCGGTAGCGCCAGGAGCTGCAGATTTCCCAATCTGAAGCATCGCGCGCCGGTTCATCCCGACACCCGGTGCAAGACACAGGGCCGTCGGAACGAAGGTCGCCACCGTAGTGGCGATGCTGCTGGTCGAGGAAGACAAGATCGGGCGCGGCGAGCCCATTCGGACGTATCTTCCGACCACTCTGCGCAGCGTTCGCAATTTCAACCACCGCTAGCTCGCTCAATCGCTCGGCGCTGAATTATTCCGTATGGGAGATTGAATGACCACTCCGTCGGCGGAAGTGGTCGTCACAGGATGTCCCTGGACGCGGTAGGTACTGAAAAGACCGCGAAATGGTGCCCCTGGCCGGAATCGAACCAGCACTCCTTTCGGAATCCGATTTTGAGTCGGACGCGTCTACCAATTTCACCACAGGGGCAGTGAGCGGCATCGCTTAGCGGACCAATCGCGACCGCGCAACAGTGACGCGCGGGATTAGGCGTAAAATTTCCGGCACCACAGGAAAGCCGGCTTCTCGCACTTGCGAGCGTGGTTTCCGGCGCTATACCGGGACCCTCGTGCAGATCAACCATCACTAGTAACGGTAAGGGGAAAGCCTTTTGACCGAGCCATCTGCCACACTCATCTTGTTCGGCGCCACCGGCGATCTGGCACACCGGATGCTGTTTCCCTCGCTCTACAATCTGTTGAGCGACAACCTGCTGCCAGCCGATTTTCTGATCGTTGCATCAGGCCGCACGGTGCTGGACGATGCTGCCTTCCACAAAGATGTGGATGCCGCTCTCCGCAAATTCCTTCAGCCGGAGCGGTATGACGCCGCCCTCGCCCAGCGGCTGTGCGACATGATCATCTATTGCCCGGTCGAAGCGGGCAATGCCGATCAGTTTGCCGCGCTTGCCGATCGGGTTCGCGATCGGCTGGATCGCGGGATATCGGTATATCTCTCGACACCGCCTTCGTTATTTGCGCCCACGGCGCAGGGACTGGCCGACGCCGGTCTCGTCGGACCCAAGACGCGCATTGCGATGGAAAAGCCCATCGGCAAGGATCTGGAATCGTCCCGCGACGTCAACGATGCCATTGGCGCGCTGTTCGACGAGCAGTCGATTTTCCGTGTCGATCATTATCTTGGCAAGGAAACCGTTCAGAATCTGATGGCCTTGCGCTTCGGCAATATGCTGTTCGAGCCGTTGTGGAATGCCGCTGCGATAGACCATGTGCAGATTACCGTAGGGGAGACTGTGGGCTTGGAAGGCCGGGTCTCCTATTATGACGGTGTCGGCGCGTTGCGCGACATGGTGCAGAACCACGTGCTGCAAATTCTGTCGATCATCGCGATGGAGCCGCCTGCCCGTCTGGATTCGACTGCAGTGCGCGACGAGAAGGTGAAGGTGCTACGGTCTTTGCGTCCGATGGATGCCGAAACCGTAAAGGCGTGCAGCGTGCGCGGCCAATATACGCCGGGTGCAGTCGCGGGAGAGATCGTGACGGGCTATGCCGATGAGCTTGGCAAGCCGTCGGACACCGAGACCTTTGTTGCGCTGAAGGCGCACATCGACAATTGGCGCTGGACCGGCGTGCCATTCTATCTGCGCACCGGCAAGCGAATGCCTGCGCGGCACTCGGAAATCATGATCCAGTTCAAGCCTGTCGCGCACAGCATTTTCGGATCGCGGGGTCATGGATCGGGGTTGGAACCGAACACGCTCATCATTCGGTTGCAACCGCAGGAAAATATACGGTTGCTCATTATGGCCAAGGAACCCGGACTGGACCGTGGCGGCGTGAAGCTGCAGGAAGTCGGTCTGGACGTATCGCTTGCCAATGCCTTCGCGGGCGAGAGACGACGGATTGCGTATGAACGCTTGCTGCTAGACCTGCTGGAAGGCGATCCGACGTTGTTCGTCCGTCGCGACGAAGTGGAAGCCCAGTGGACCTGGATCGATTCGATCATCGGTGGCTGGAAGGATGCCGGCATGAAGGCGTCGCCTTATGCGTCGGGGAACTGGGGACCATCCTCGGCCATTGCTCTTATCGAACGTGATGGAGCAAGCTGGCATGAATGATCTGCACCCGGTAATCGTCGCCGTCACCGAACGGATCGTCAAACGCAGCGCGCCGCGCCGCCAGAAGTATCTGGACCTGATAAAGCGCGGGCGGGACGCGGGGACCAATCGCGATCAGCTTTCCTGCGGCAATCTGGCGCACGGCTTTGCAGCTGCCGAAGAGGACAAGCCTGTCATCCGCTCGGGTCGCGCGATGAACATTGGCATCGTCACATCTTATAACGACATGCTGTCAGCGCATCAGCCCTATGGCCGCTATCCCGAAGCGATCAAGATCGCGGCACGCGAAGTCGGCGCAACGGCGCAGGTCGCGGGCGGCGTGCCCGCAATGTGCGACGGCGTGACACAAGGTCAGGCCGGCATGGACCTGTCGCTGTTCAGCCGCGACACCATCGCACTGGCGACTGCGGTATCGCTTAGCCATGCCATGTTCGAAGGCGTGTTGCTGCTTGGCATATGCGACAAGATCGTACCCGGCTTGCTGATCGGGGCGCTCCGTTTCGGGCATCTGCCGACCATCCTCGTTCCCGGCGGTCCCATGCCATCGGGCCTCGCGAACAAGGAAAAGGTCCGCATCCGTCAGCTTTATGCGGAGGGGAAAGTGGGCAAGGCCGAACTGCTGGAAGCGGAAGCGGCTAGTTATCACGGCGCTGGCACTTGTACGTTCTATGGCACCGCCAACAGCAATCAGATGATGATGGAGATCATGGGTCTCCACATGCCCAATGCCGCTTTCGTCAATCCCGGCACGAAGCTGCGCGGCGAGTTGACCCGCGCCGCCACGCATCGGGTCGCCTCGATCGGCTGGGACGGTGACGATTATCGACCGCTGGGCGAGTGCGTCGATGAAAAGGCCATCGTCAATGCAATCATCGGCCTATTGGCGACAGGCGGATCGACCAATCATGCCATCCATCTGCCTGCCATAGCGCGGGCCGCAGGGATCAGCATCGACTGGACAGATTTTGCCGAACTGTCGGACGTTATTCCCCTGCTCGCGCGCGTCTATCCGAACGGATCGGGCGACGTGAACAATTTCCAGGCGGCAGGCGGCATGGCGTGGATCATCACGCAGTTGCTCGACAACGGCCTGCTCCATCGCGATATCAAGACCGTCGCGCGTCAGAATCTGACCGATTACGGTAAGGAACCGACGCTGGAAAACGATGCGCTGGTGTGGAAGGACGCACCGAGCCAATCGCGCGACCTCGACATGCTGCGCCCCGCGTCCGATCCGTTCAGCGCCGACGGCGGCATGCGTCTGCTTTCCGGCAATCTGGGACGTTGCATCATGAAGGTGAGCGCTGTCGAGCCGGCCCGCTGGACCATCGAAGCCCCTGCCCGCATCTTTCACGATCAGGACGATGTGCTGCGGGCATTCAAGGCAGGCGAACTGGAGCGCGATGTCATCGTTGTCGTCCGTTTCCAAGGGCCGCGCGCCAACGGCATGCCGGAACTGCACAAGCTGACGCCTTCGCTCGGGGTATTGCAGGATCGCGGGTTCAAGGTCGCATTGCTGACCGATGGGCGCATGTCGGGCGCTTCGGGCAAGGTGCCGGCGGCAATTCACTTGTCGCCCGAGGCACTGGGCGGTGGCCCCATCGGCAAGCTGCGCGATGGCGACATCGTGCGGGTCTGTGCGCAGGACGGCGTGGTTGAAGCCTTGGTAGAGCCTGTCGAATGGGCATCGCGATCCGATCCCGTTCCGCCGCCGCCGCCCTACGATACGGGGCGCGAACTCTTTGCGCTGTTCCGCAACCATAGCGATCTGGCGGAAGAAGGCGCATCGCCCATATTGGCAGCGATGGAAGCGGAAGTCTGAACCATGAAATCCATTATCAGTGTGGATGTCGGTGGAACGAACGCGCGTTTCGCCATCGCGACAATCGGTCACGACGGCGTTCCCAGCCTGGGCACCGTGCGCAAGTATAAGGTTGCGGATTATCCCAGCCTGCAAGCCTGCTGGGTAGCGTTCGTACAGGACGAAGCGGCGGCGAACGACGCCCCCCTGCCCCGCGCCGCCGCAATCGCCTTTGCCACAGCCATTGGTGGCGACGTCATCAAGTTGACGAACAGCAACTGGGTGATCCGGCCCGATGGGTTGAAGGCCGATCTCAATCTCGACGAGCTACGTCTCGTCAACGATTTTGAGGCCGTTGCCCATGCCATCTCCAAACTTCCAACCGATCATCTGGAACGGCTATTCGGTCCCGACGTGCCCCTGCCCCACAATGGTTCGGTGACGATCCTTGGTCCCGGCACGGGTCTGGGCGTTGCCATGATCGCCTTTGTAGATGGCACGCCGCATGTCGTTGCTACTGAAGGGGGGCATGTCGACTTTGCGCCTCTTGATGTTCTGGAAGGCCGCATCGTCGACTATCTGCGGGACAAGTTTCTGCGGGTATCCACTGAGCGGATCGTGTCCGGTCCGGGTCTCAATAATCTGTATAAAGCCATGGCCACCATCGGCCATGATCGGGTCGAATTGATGAACGACGCCGACCTTTGGCACGCCGCTCTGGAAAATACGGACCCATTTGCCCGCGCCACGCTGGAACGCTTCTGTCTTTGCTATGGATCAGTGGCGGGCGATCTGGCGCTAGCGCATGGGGCAGACACCGTCGTTCTTGCAGGTGGCCTGACCCAGCGAATGAAGGCCATGCTGCCGCCGAGCGGCTTCCACAGCCGCTTCACCGCGAAGGGTCGCTTTCAGGGGTTGATGGAGCGGATACCCGTGCGCCTTGCAGTGCATGAAGAAATTGGTTTGTTCGGGGCGGCTGCCGCCTTTCGGGGAGAATGACAATGACGCTGACAGTCGATCAGGTAATGGAACTGGCCCCCGTGATCCCGGTGTTGGTGATCGAGCGGATCGAGGACGCTGCGCCCATCGCCGAGGCGCTGGTAAAAGGTGGCCTGCCTACGCTGGAAGTTACGATGCGTACGCCCATCGCGCTCGACGTGATGCGGGAGATGAGCAAGGTGCCCGGTGCTGTCGTCGGTGCCGGTACGGTGCTCAATCCCGCGCAGCTCGATCAGGCGCTGGAGGCAGGCGCGCAGTTCATTGTCAGCCCCGGCCTTACCGAAACCTTGGGCAAGGCTGCGATCGCAAGCGGCGTGGCGTTTCTTCCCGGCATCGCGACGGCAGCGGACATCATGCGTGGGATGGACTTGGGCCTGTCGCGGTTCAAATTTTTCCCTGCCGAAACATCCGGCGGTCTGCCCGCGCTCAAGGCTCTGGCCGCGCCGTTCCATACGGCGCGATTCTGTCCGACTGGCGGGATCAAGTTCGAAACGGCAGGCAACTGGCTGGCCGAAAGCGCTGTAAAGTGCGTGGGCGGAAGCTGGCTGGTGCCGAAGGGACCGGTCGATACGCACCGGATAGAGGAACTGGCGCGCGCGGCGGCATCGCTGCACGGCTGAACTGGCTACTGGCGCTGTGCCTCGATCAAAGTATCGCCGCCCAACGCGCGATAGAGCGACACCAGATTGCTGGCCCTGACAAGTTGGGTGGCGATATCGCTGCGCCTTGCAGAGTATAGCGACCGTTGTGCGTCGAGGCTCGACAGGAACGTGTCTATACCGCCACGATAGCGCGCGTCGGTTAGCCTGTAGGTATCGGCGGCGGCCTCGACCCGATTGCGATTTGCCCGAAACTGATCGTTGATCGTCCCACGGCGCGCCAGAGCGTCGGCGACTTCACGAAAAGCCGATTGTATCGCCTTTTCATATGTTGCCAGCGCGGCGTCACGTTGCGCCTTGCTTTGTGCGACGCCAGCGCGTGCAGCCCCCCCGCTGAAGATCGAATAGCTGACATCCGCGCCCGCCGAATAGCTGAACGCACCGCCGGTAAACAGCGACGATAACGCTGTGCTGGCAAGGCTGGCCAAGCCTGTTAGCGATATGCGCGGGAACATCGCCGCACGCGCTGCGCCGATTTCGGCATTGGCAGCGCGTAGTTCATATTCAGCCTGCATGACGTCAGGGCGGCGCAGCAGAATGGAAGAGTCCAGACCGGCAGGTAACTCCAGAACGGCGCCGGTGACCTCTTCGATCGAGGGCGGAAGCAATGTGGGGTCGACAGGCGCACCGACCAGAAGTTGCAGCGCGTTGATATCCTGCGCGATGGCTGTGCGCTGTTCGGCCAGATCGGCCTGCGCCGTCGCCAACACCTGTTCGGCTTGGCGTACATCGGTGCGCGGTGCGATGCCGCCTTCCAGCCGCAAGCGCGTCAATTTGACGCTGCGCTCTGCGCTCGTGGCGGTGTCTTGCGCGATTTTCAGCAGGCTTTGGTCTGCGGCATAGGTTAGCCACGCATCGGCGATATCACCCACCAATGTCAGCCTTGTACTCCGCGCAGCTGCCTCCGTCCCGAAGTAGCGCTGGAGCGCTGCGTCCGAAAGCGAACGCAGGCGACCGAACAGATCCAGTTCAAACGCCGTCGTACCGACATCCGCTGTGTACCGGCTGCCCGAGTTAGAAAAGCCGGTATTGCCGCCCGTGTTGCGATTGGTCGCGTTGTCGGAATAGGTATATCCCGCGCTTGTATTCATCTGCGGAAGAATATTGGCCCGGTTGACCCGGTATTGCGCACGGGCCGAAGCGATGTTCGCAGCCGCAATCCGCAAGTCGCGATTGTTGAGCAAAGCTTGTTCGATGATCTGCTGAAGCCGGCTATCGGTGAAGAGATCGCGATACGACACCACAGGCGGCATCTCTCCCGATTGCCTCAGATAAGCGTCGCCCACGGGCCATGCTGGCGGCACGGGCGCGTCGGGCTGCACATATTTCGGTGCCATGCTGCACCCGGCAGTCAGGCTGATCAGGATGAGAGCAAAGCGGTTCATGCGGCATGTTCCGGCGAAGCATCGGGCTTGTGACGCCATTTCTTGAAGCTATCGCGGGTGGTGCGGCGCACCAGCACGAAGAATAGCGGGATATAGAAGATCGCCAGGATCGTCGCCGTCAGCATCCCGCCAATCACCGCCGTACCGATGGCAATACGGCTGTTCGCCCCTGCCCCCGTCGAGATCGCGAGCGGCAGCACACCGAAGATGAACGCAAGGCTGGTCATCAGGATCGGGCGCAGGCGCAGGCGCGCCGCTTCGAGCGCGGCATCGATGACGCGCTTGCCCTCCTTCTCGGCACGCTCGGCAAATTCGATTACGAGGATAGCGTTCTTGGCAGCCAGGCCCATGGTCGTCAGCAAACCGATCTGCAGATACACGTCGTTTTCAAGACCGCGCAGCGTGACCGCGAAAACAGCGCCCACCAGTCCCAACGGAATGACGAGCATCACGGCCACCGGAATGGTCCAGCTTTCGTACAGAGCAGCAAGGCAGAGAAAGACGACGAGCAGCGAAAGCCCATAGAGCAGCGGCGCTTGCCCGGACGAGAGCCGCTCCTGAAACGATAGCCCCGACCACGCAATCGTGGTGCCCGGAATTTGTCCTGCAAGCTCGGCAATCCGGTCCATCGCATCGCCAGAACTGGTGCCGGGTGCGGCCTGCCCCTGAAATTCGAAGGACGACACGCCCTGAAAGCGCGAGAGTGTCGTCGGTGCCGTCGACCAGGACGTCTGCGCAAAGGACGAAAACGGCGCCATCTGCCCGTTCGATGTGCGCACAAACCAGCGATCGATGTCGGACGGAGATGCGCGGAAGGGTGCATCCCCCTGCACATAGACACGCTTCACGCGGCCCCGATCGACGAAATCATTGACATACCGGCCGCCCAAAGCCGTGGAAAGGGTGCTGTTGACGTCTGACTGACTTAACCCCAGCACAGCAAGCTTCTGCTGATCTATATCGACCTTCAGCGTTGCTACATCGGGAAGCTCGGTAAGGCGGACGGCGCGCAATCGCGGATCATTGTTCGCTTCCGCCAGGAGCTTATCGCGAGCGGCAAGAAACTCTTCCCGCGACATACCGCTGGCATTCTGAAATTGCATCGTGAACCCATTGGATTGCCCCAAACCGCGGATGGCTGGCGGCACGAGTGCGAAAATGCGCGCATCACGGACATTGGAGAATGCAGCGGATGCACGCCCGACAATCGCATCGGCTGAATTTTCGCGCCCTGGACGATCCGCCCAGTCGGTTAAGTTCATGAAGCCCTGACCGGTATTCTGTCCGCTCGCGCCGCCGCCGCCGCCGCCAGCCACGGTAAACAGGGTGCGGACGTTCTTCTTTTCGTTTTCCAGCAGGTAGCGCTCGACCTGACGCTGAACTTGGACTGTCCGTCCTTGTGTCGCACCTGCTGGCAGTTGAAACTGCACGATTGCGGCCCCCTGATCTTCTGTCGGAAGAAAGCTGGTAGGTAGCCGTATGAACAGCAGGACCAGCAGCGCCAAAACTATCGCGTAGATGCCGAGGAACAGCCATTTGCGATCGACCACGCGGGTCACGGCATGGACATATTTGTCGGTGCCCTTTGCGAACCCGCGATTGAACTTGTCCTGCGCGCGCGTGACGAGCGCGGCACCCTTAGGAAAGCGGCGCGCAAACCAGCCGTCGTCTTCCCGTTCTTCCTTCGACTTTTGTTTAAGCAGCGTTGCGGTCAATGCGGGGCTGAGGATCAGCGCAACCAGGGCAGAAAGAACCATCGCCGACACAATGGTGAGGGAGAACTGACGATAGATGACGCCAGTCGATCCACCGAAAAATGCCATGGGAAGGAACACAGCGGACAGAACGACTGCGATTGCGACCAGCGCGACCTGAATTTCCCCCATCGACTGTATGGTCGCTTCCTTGGGCGTCATGTCCGGATTTTCATCCATCAGACGCTCGACATTCTCGACCACCACAATGGCGTCATCCACCAGGAGTCCGATGGCCAGGACCAGCCCGAACAGCGTCATGGTATTGATAGAGAAGCCCGCAGCGTAGAAGATAGCGAAAGTGCCAAGGAGGACGACGGGCACCGCAATGGTGGGGATCAGGGTCGCGCGCCAGCTTTGCAGGAAGACGAACATCACGATGACGACCAGCACGATCGCTTCGATCAGCGTTTTGACGACTTCCTCGATAGATAGCTTGATGAATGCCGTAGTGTCGTTTGCGTAACTGAATTTGAAGCCTTGCGGGAAGCCCTTGGCGGCCTTTTCGACCTGCGCTTTGACCAATTCGGCGGTCGCAAGCGCGTCAGCACCGGGCGCTACGGAAATGGCCATCCCAGCACCGGGGTGGGCATTCACCCGACTGATTGCCGCATAGCTTTCCGCCCCCAGTTCGACACGGGCCACGTCGGAAAGGCGGACGGTAGCGCCGCTGGGATCGGTTTTGAGGATGATCGCCTTGAACTGATCGGGTGTCTGCAAACGCGACTGGGCCGTGACGGTGGCGTTGAGCATCTGCGTGGCAGGCTGCGGCTGTCCGCCGATTTCGCCTGCGGCGACTTCGGTATTCTGGTTGGTGATGGCCGTAACCACATCGGCGGGGATCAGCGAAAAGCTCGCCAGCTTGTCGGGGTCGAGCCAGATGCGCATGGCATATTGGGCACCGAATACGTTGATGTCGCCCACGCCCGCCGTGCGGGCGAGAGTATCCTGCAGGTTCGAGACAAGGTAATCGGACACGTCCTGATTGGTGCTGCGGTCCGTCTCATCATAGACAGCGACGATCATCAGGAAGTCAGGATTGGACTTGGTGACGCGCAGGCCCTGCTGCTGCACTTGTTGGGGCAGACGCGAGAGCGCTTGCTGGACCTGATTTTGCACCTGCACTTGCGCGATGTCAGGGTCGGTGCCTTTATCGAATGTCGCGCTGATGGTGACCGATCCGCGCGAGCTGGACGACGAACTGAAATAGAGCAGGCCATCGATGCCCGTCAGTTGCTGCTCGATGACCTGCGTAACGCTGTTCTGGATCGTTTCGGCCGACGCACCGGGATAGGTCGCGCGGACGTTCACCTGTGGCGGGGCGACGTCTGGATATTGCGCGATGGGCAGCGCGTAGATCGCGCCGATGCCCAGCAGCATCACGATGATCGCGATGACCCACGCGAAGATGGGTCGCTCGATGAATATCCTCGACACTGTGCGTCAGCCGCCCTTGTTCTTGTTGGCGGCGGCACCCTGAGGCGCGACAATATTCTGTGGCGTATCGGCGGAGACGGGGCGTATCGGCGCGTCGGGCTTTACGTTGGTCAGACCCTGCACGATGACCTTGTCGCCCGGTTTCAGTCCCTTGGTGACCACCCAATAGGCGCCTTGCGTCCGGTCCGCCGTCACCGTCCGCTGAACGGCTTTGTTGTTCGGGCCGACGATGAAGACGGTCGCCGCGCCTCTTGCCGAGCGGCTGAGTGCGGCCTGCGGCACGAGGATGGCATTGGTGTCGATTAACTGCGCGAAGCGGGCGCGGACGAACATGCCGGGGAGCAGCAGCCCGTCCGGATTGGCGAAGCTGGCACGCAGGGTGACGGTGCCGGTGCTGGCGTTCACCATCACTTCGGAAAACTGGACGGTGCCGGTCTGCCCATATTCGCTGCCGTCTTCCAGGATCAGTTTCACTGCAGCGCTGGGGGCCGCGGCGCCCCGTTGCGAGAGCGAGCGGCGCAGCGCGAGGAGATCGGCGCTCGATTGCTGGATATCGACGAAGATCGGATCGAGCCGCTGGATGACCGACAGCGGATCGACCTGATTGCTGGTGACGAGCGCGCCTTCGGTGAAGAGGGACCGGCCGATGCGTCCGGTGATCGGCGCGGGGACGCTAGTGAACTGCAGGTTGACCTGCGCGGTGTCGAGTTGGGCGCGGCCTTGCGCGACGGCGGCTGCGGCCTGACGTGCTTGCGCAGCGGCATCGGTATAGTCCTGCTTGCTGACGGCTTCGGCTTCGGCGAGCGGGCGGAAACGTTCGGCTCTTACGCGGGTCGCTTCGGCATTGGCCTGCGCACTGGCGAGGTTGGCGCGTGCTTCGTTGGCGGCGGCGCGGTAAAGGCGCGGGTCGATTTCGTAGAGCGTCTGGCCTTTGCGGACCAGCGCGCCTTCGGTGAAAAAGCGGCGGCGGATGATGCCGCTGACCTGCGGGCGGACTTCGGACATCTGGTACGCCGCGACACGCCCCGTCAGTTCCACGGTCAGGGGCACGCTTTTCTGCTCCATGACGACAAACCCCACCTGCGGCACAGGCGGGGGCTTCTTGTCTTTATCGTTCCCGCCGCCACAGGCCGCGAGCGGCAGAGCGAGACATGCCGCGAGGGCGAAATGGACGGCGCCGGGCCGAGCAAATGTAAAGCGCAAGGATGTTATCTGCTTGGTTAGTGCGATCGTCATGATCGGGAGCATCGGCTATAGCGCATTAATCGCCCTTCGGTAGCATGGTTACACTTTATTACAGGTCGGGCGCGGGGCCGGAAAGACGCCCTGCCCCGTTTCGCTGGGTTCGCGACAAGTGCCTGCATTTTGGTCGTTATTGATCTGGCGATATTGCCGCACAGGCCCTATCGGGGGCAACCTGCGGATTAACCGATGGACCCTATGACCGACCCGAACACCACTGCCCCTGCCGATGCCGCCGCCGACGTGCTGGTCATCCCCGACGCGATGGACGCGACGTTGAAGCCCAGTTCCAAGCTGGTGCCCAAAAAGCCGCTGATCATGCGGTTCGGCAAGTGGATGCAGCCCAAGACCAATCGCTGGATCGCCAACTCCGCGACGCTGGGCGATCCGCCGGTCTATGACACCGCGGTATTCCCGTGGGTCAGGGAGCTGGAGTCGCACTGGGAGACGATCCGGGCGGAGGCCGCTGCGGCGCTGCAGGACCTGGAGAAAGTGCCGCCGCTCGCGACCATCTCCCCCGACCATCGCCGGATTGCGCCGGCGGGGCGGTGGCGGTCGTTCTTCCTCATCGGCTATCGCTATCGCGACGATGCCAATTGCGCCAAGTGCCCCAAGACCATCGCGCTGATCGAGAAGATCGTGCCCGGCCTCAACTCCGCCTTCTTCTCCGTCCTCGTCCCCGGCACGCATATCCCCCCGCATACCGGCGTGACCAAGGCGTTCCTGACCTGCCATCTGGGCATACAGGTGCCGCGCGAGAGCGCGCAGTGCCGGATGCGCGTGGTCGACGAGTGGCTGCAGTGGACCGAAGGCAACGCGCTGATCTTCGACGATTGTTATGACCATGAAGTGCTGAACGAGACCGACGAGACGCGCATCGTCCTGCTGATCCAGTTCAAGCGCCCGGTGGGCATCGTCGGCAAGATCGTCGGCGGGCTGTTCCTGGAAGGCGTCCGCCGGTCCCGCTTCGTGCAGGATGCCCGCAAGGGGATCGCGCAATGGTCGGCGGAGAAGATCGGCTAGAGGCCATCGCCGCGGGCTGTTTTGTCGCTGGAATATCGCGGAAAGCCTCAAAAGCCTCACTACGTCACCCCCCAGTGGCCCTCCCTGACCCTGTTGGAAGCGGACGACAGGCGGTGTGGATTGGCGCGCGGGTGTCAGCGAACAAAGGTTCGGGCCAGCCAATGCTCCCACCCGAAAGGCGCGTGCGGCGTTTGGAAGAGGTGCCGCAACCCCAGTCTATGCCCGCGGCCTACACGTCGCCTGTGCAGTAATGCCGTCAGATGCCGCCTGACTGCTCGCCCCCGGACATGGGGACGAAGGGATATGCGGCATGGACGTGCGTGCAATGCGCCGGTCCGGGGTTTATGGCGGGGTGGTAGCGGATTGGGGAGTGTGTAGGACAGGGGATGTTAGGTCTGTTCCTCGCTTCAATCTTGCTGCGAACACAGAAAACAGCTAAATCGCACCAATAGTATGATTATGGAGGCGTTGGCTCATGGGAACGGTGCGTAAGACGATTACCCTTACCGAGCAGCAGGATGCGTGGATCGCGGCGCAGATCGACGCGGGGCAATATACGAATGACAGCGAAGCGATCCGCGACCTTATCCGTCGCGAACAGGAACGCAGCTTCGAGATCGACACGATCCGACAGGCGTTGATCGAAGGCGAACAAAGCGGTGCGCCGCAACCGTTCGATTTCGACGTCTTCCTGCAGCGCATGAACGCGGCCAGTGCCTGAGGGTAGCGCGCCCGAATATCGCCTCAGCCCCGCCGCCATACGCGACCTAACCGAAATCTGGCGCTACACCAGCAAAGAGTGGGGCAAGGAACAGGCCAACCGCTACACACTGGCATTGCAAGCGATGTGCGCCAAGCTGGCGGAGGCACCGCAGCAAGGACAGAGTTGCGCACATATCCGGCCCGGATATCGGCGGCGTGGCACCGAGCATCATGTCATTTATTATCGAGTGACGGATTATGGGATCGCGGTCGTGCGCATTTTGCATCAGCGGATGGATGCCGGTCGGCAGTTGTAAAAAGGCAAAGGCAATTGATCAAACATTTCAACTGCCACGAAAAGATGTAAAAATGCCGTTTACTCGTCCCTTCTGAATGGCGGCTTTTAAAGATGGTTTAACCAGACGCTAATTTCGAGTGAGTTGATATCCGCTACCATTGACGGCGATAGCGTTATAAGAACGCCATTACGACATTAGCCAGTTCTGTCATTCGGCATGATATTTAACGGTAGATCAGTACACCCATGCACATATCCACGAGCAACTACAGCATTGCCGAAATAGTAGGCATGCTAAATCGCCGCGAACTCGTTGTTAATGCCGGTTATCAGCGAGGCTCAGGCATATGGCCGGAAGGACCAAGCAGTTACTTCATTGACACTATCTTAAGCGGCTTTCCCTTTCCAAAGATTTATTTGTATGAGTTTATGGATCGGCCCTCTCGTTCGCCAACGAAGGAAATTGTGGACGGCCAGCAGCGGATCGGAACAATTCAAAGGTTTGTAAACAATGAGTTCGCCATTCGTGGCGAATCCAAATATGCAGGCCTGAAGTTCGATGATTTAGATCTTGACATGCAAGATTCGTTCATGAGCTACACTATAGCGGCAGATGT
This sequence comes from Sphingobium sp. BS19, assembly GCF_027925545.1. Lineage (NCBI taxonomy): Bacteria > Pseudomonadati > Pseudomonadota > Alphaproteobacteria > Sphingomonadales > Sphingobiaceae > Sphingobium > Sphingobium sp. BS19. The sequence goes on along the minus strand of NZ_BSEF01000001.1, from coordinate 407,076 downwards.
TATTCGTAACGCGCGGCCAGCCGAAATTCTGCAAATGTTCCGTCGTATGAATGCGTATACTCTGCCATTAAATTCTGCTGAAAAGCGCCATTCGAGCTATCAAGGAAGTTTTAAATGGTCCGTAAACGGCATGACGGACCATTTTAACGAATTTTTCCAAGAATATGGTGTGTTTACTCCAAGGCAAATTGTTCGAATGAGTGACGCAGAACTAGTGTCTGACTGTGTCTTGGCGATCGAAGAAGGGATCGTGAGCACAAGCGACAAAGCCCTTTCAGGGCTTTACCAACGCTACGACGAAGATTATCCAGAAATCGATACTCATAGACGCTATATTGTTTCAGCGGTTGAATACATAATTGCGGAATTTGGCAAACTTCGTGGAACTCACATGATGAAGCCTTATGCGCTTCACTCTTTAATTACCGCAATGATTCATGCCAAATACGGCATTCCGCCAATCGCCGAAATGACCCAGACTCATTCTATCGGTAACTTCGCTGCTAACCCTAGTAGCGCGGCAGAAAGGCTTCTAACTCTTGCCCAAGCGCACGAGGCAAAAGAACTCGAAGGCCCGTTCGGGAAATACGTGTGGGGAGCTTCTGCAGGGACAAATCGTATAAACCGACGCCTTGCGCGCGTATCAGCGATACTTCGCGCTCTTGGTGTCAACGTACCATCTGCTGTCGATGCCAACATCTCTTAACGTTCATAAGGACAAATTATTTGTCCAGTTGCAGACGTTAACTAGCGGTTTCAATCGCCACCTAACGGTCGCACCTAAACAAAGGCTTTTGGATCGAGCAGCAATTCGTGAGGGCCTAATTTCTACGCTATGGCAATGTTGGTGTCGGTTTTTTCGATCCGTTGTCCTTACGTCTGCAAGTGGCGGTACAACGGGGGCTGGAGCCACCATAAGTTCTGATTATGCTTCATTGAGTGAATCACAAATCTTATATGTCGCCAAACAACTTTCGAACGAAAGTGCAGTAACAACCTTTAGGTCCATAGCAGGTCCACACTTAGAGCCGACGTGGGGTGACATCACCAAGGCTATCGCCATTTCTAGTGGAATGAGAATATCAAACTCGTCGCAGCTAGTCCGCGCATTATCTTTGGCTATCGCTATCCCCGATCTTCAAATTTGTAGAAATGCCACGGCACATTTTGGCGCCGCTCAGCTTGTGCGTTTAAAGAATGCTCGCGTCCGCTATATCGAGACTAAGATACTTCACCCTACGGACGCCTGTGTTTGGATTGACCCTGCAACTGAAGGATACCTTTGGGACACTTGGGTCGAAGAAATAAAATTAATCGCTGAATACGCATCTGCCTAGCCTATTCCTTACGACCACAAAAACCCCGTGACATTCCGCCCCTAATCCGCTAACGGCCCGCTACCGCGTCCTTCGGGATGCGTCCGTCCGAGACAGTTGGTGAGGGGAATATGCCTCTCTTAATGTCCAGCCTAGACGGGGAAAAGTTCTTTGCCGGATGCGTTTTGCGCGTGCCGGGTCTGCCCTGTTCTTTTTACGAACGATACGGGCCGGCGACCTCTCCCCTTCGGACTAAATGCCCCGTGCGTCGGCGCTTGCGCTGACATGCGGGTTTTGCCGTCTTTCGGATTGTCCGAAAGATAAGAAGTGGAGAATGGCATGGATCGTAATCAAAAATCCGAAGTCGTCACCACGCTGAACGCTACTTTTGCCGAAATCGGCGTTGTCGTGGTTACACGCAACCTCGGTATGACCGTCGCTCAGTCGACGGATCTGCGGCAGAAAATGCGGGATGCCGGTGGCTCCTTCAAGGTTACGAAGAACCGCCTCGCCAAGATCGCGCTCAAGGACACGCAATATGAACAGCTCAGCGACCTGCTGACCGGTCCGATTGCGCTGGCCACGAGCCATGATCCGGTTGCCGCCGCCAAGGTGGCAATCGAATTCGCCAAGACCAACGATAAACTTGAAATCGTTGGCGGTGCGATGGGCAGCATGCTGCTCGATGCGAACGGGGTCAAAGCCCTCGCATCGATGCCGTCTCTGGACGAACTGCGCGCGAAGATTATCGGACTTGTTCAAGCTCCGGCAACCAAGCTCGCTACCGTCATCCAGACACCGGCTTCGCAGCTGGCGCGCGTCTTCAACGCCTATGCGGAAAAGGAAGCCGCGTAACTTTTACGCCGCTTTCGCCCGTTCGTTCGGGCCCGTTACATCGTTTGTAAAACTCTAAGTTAAGGGGGCCTCAAGCCTCCGCCCAGAAAGGTAATGTGAATAACATGGCAGACATCAATGCACTCGTCGAGCAGCTCTCGGCCCTGACCGTCCTCGAAGCCGCCGACCTGTCGAAGGCTCTGGAAGAAAAGTGGGGCGTTTCGGCTGCCGCTGCTGTAGCCGTTGCCGGCCCTGCCGCTGCTGCTGCGCCTGCTGCTGAAGAGCAGACCGAATTCGACGTCATCCTGACCGGCGACGGCGGCAAGAAGATCAACGTCATCAAGGAAGTCCGCGCCATCACCGGCCTGGGTCTGACCGAAGCCAAGACGCTGGTCGAATCCGCTCCCAAGGCGATCAAGGAAGGCGTGAGCAAGGACGAGGCCGAGAAGGTCAAGAAGCAGCTCGAAGAAGCCGGTGCGACCGTAGAACTGAAGTAATTCAGTTTCGTCGCGCGTCTTTACAGACGCACGCACATAGAAAGGGCGGTCCCATGTGGGCCGCCCTTTTTGCTGTCAGCCTGCCTTGCGGATGTCCAGCGGCCCAATGGCGCGGATCACGCGGTCGTTTTCGTAGAAGCGCCCGGTCCCCCGCTCGCTATGCTTGGCGGCGTACAGCGCCTGATCGGCGCGACGCATCAGGTCGCGGCGGATATCCCCCGGCTGCATCCGGGCAATGCCGATGGTGCCGGAAATCGTCGCGTTGCAATCGGCGGTGATCACCGGGCGGCGCAGATCGTCCAGAATGTTGCGGGCCAGCGCTTCTATGGTCGCACGATCGAGCATGCCCCTGGGAATGAGGACGAATTCGTCGCCCCCCAGCCGTGCGACGAAGCAATCGGCATACGCCTCCCCGCGCAGCCGCATCCCCACGGTCTGCAGCAGTTCGTCGCCCGCGACATGCCCCTGCGCGTCGTTGACGGCCTTGAACCCGTCGAGGTCGATCAGCAGGATGGCAAGAGTCTCGCCCGTGTCATTGGCCTGCGTCATGCGGTTTTCCATCTCCGCCTCGAACGCGGCGCGATTGGCCAGGCCAGTCAACGTATCGCTATGGGCCGATGCGCGCAGCATCTGCTCTATGCGGTAACGCTGCGTCACGTCCTGAAACACGCCGAAGAGCGCCACGGGAACGCCGTCCAGCATTTCCAGCTCGCCAAGACTGCGCACGCGACGCAAATCGCCCTGCGCGGTCAGGAAATCGGTTTCGATGTCATATGGCGCGCCCGTTTCAATCGTATTGGCAATCGCGGCTGCAATTTCGGCGCGGGCACGGGGCGGGTAAAATTCCATTGCCGTGTTCAGCGGCGGCGCATCGCTGACCGGAAGGCCGTGAATGGCAAAAACCTGATCCGACCAGAATAAATGCTGGTCCAGCATATCGAAACGAAAATAGCCGAGCGTCGCCATCCGTTCCGCTTGCTGAAATTTGCGGCGTTCATATGCCAGCTCATGCGCCGCGTGATGCTGTTCCTGCGCATGATCGACCGCGCGCAGAGCCAGCCGTCGACTCTCGATCAAGGTTACGGCGACATCGGCGAGTTCGCGCAGCCCCTGAATTTCGTCGGGCGACAGGATGCGGGGAGCGTAATCGATGACGCACAGCGTTCCGATGGCCGCGGCAGTGCCGCCATCTTTGCCATGGACCATCAGGGGAATGCCGGCGTAGAAAACTATGCCGGGATCGCCGGTGACCAGCGGATTGGACGCAAAGCGCGAATCGTCTCGCGCATCCTCCACCATGAAAATCTCGGATTGCCCGATAGTGTGGTCGCAAAAAGCGATGTCGCGCGAGGTCTGCTCCGCATCGAGTCCGCACCGCGCCTTGAACCATTGCCGTTCCGCATCGACCAGAGCGATCAGCGCAATCGGGGCATGTGCAACCCGCCGCGCCAGCGATGCAATCGCGTCGAAGGCCGGTTCGGCCGGGGTATCCAGAAGCTGCGCATCGGCCAGCACCTGAAGGCGATAAAGTTCGTGACTATCGTGGGAAGTAATATGCCGACTGCTCATGAAGAGGGGTTAGCGATTCAAGGTTAATAAAGCTGCTATTACTGTTCGCAAATACGACGAAGCGAGCGCCGGACCGGATGGGTATAGCCTGCGCCCATGCCGCCGCTGGCGCGTCAGGGGCTTCCCCGCTAAAGGCAGGCGCATGTTGCGTATTTCCGAAATAAAACTGCCGCTGGATCACCCCGCAGAGGCTTTGCGCGAGGCTGTACTGGCGCGGCTGGCGATCCCGTCCGATGCGCTGATCGACTTTCACATTGCGCGGCGGGCCAATGATGCGCGGCGCAAGTCGGCGATTCTGATGGTCTATTCGGTGGACGTGACACTGGCCGACGAAGCCGAGGTGCTGGCGCGCTTTGCCGGCGACGTGCATGTGCGGCCGACGCCCGATACGGCGTATCGCTTTGTGGCGACGGCACCGGCGATGGCGGGTCGCCTGCGCCCCGTGGTCATCGGCACCGGACCATGCGGTCTGTTCGCGGGTCTGATTCTGGCGCAGATGGGGTTCCGCCCGATCATTCTGGATCGCGGCAAAGTGGTGCGGGAGCGGACCAAGGATACCTGGGGGCTGTGGCGGCGCAGCGTACTGAACCCGGAATCCAATGTGCAGTTCGGCGAAGGCGGGGCTGGCACGTTTTCGGACGGCAAGCTCTACAGCCAGATAAAAGACCCGCGCTTTCTGGGCCGCAAGGTGCTGACCGAGTTCGTGAAGGCCGGTGCGCCGCCGGAAATCCTGACCGAAGCGCATCCGCATATCGGCACGTTCCGGCTGGTGACGATGGTGGAGAGCATCCGCGAGACCATCGAGGGACTGGGCGGCGAATATCGGTTCGGGCAGCGGGTGGACGACATCGACGTCGAGACGCGCGCCGATGGGACGCGGGCGATCCGTGGGGTGCACCTTCACACCGGCGACTATCTGGAGGCGGACCATGTCGTGCTGGCCATCGGGCACAGCGCACGTGACACGTTCGAGATGCTGCATGAGCGCGGCGTGTTCATCGAACCGAAGCCCTTTTCGATCGGTGTGCGGATCGAGCATCCGCAATCGTGGATCGACAAGGCGCGGTTCGGGTCATGCGCGGGGCATCCCGATCTGGGTGCGGCGGCGTACAGCCTGTCGCATCACTGCGCGAACGGGCGGACGGTCTACAGCTTTTGCATGTGTCCGGGCGGGCGCGTGGTCGCCGCGACTTCGGAAGAAGGCCGCGTCACGACCAACGGCATGAGCCAATATTCGCGGCAGGAATTCAATGCGAACTCCGGCATCGTCGTGGGGATCGACCCGGCACGCGATTATCCCGATGGACCGCTGGCGGGAATCGCGTTGCAGCGGCATTTTGAATCGCTGGCCTATGTCGCGGGGGGATCGACCTATGCGGCGCCGGGGCAGAAGCTGGGGGATTTCCTCGCGGGGCGTCCATCGACGGAATTGGGCGACGTCATTCCGTCCTATAAGCCCGGTGTGCACCTGACCGATCTGGCGCAATGCCTGCCCGATTTCGCCGTGGAAGCGATGCGGGAAGCGCTGCCGGTGTTCGGGCGGCAGATACCGAACTACGCGCATCCGGACGCAATGATGACCGGCGTGGAAACGCGCACGTCGTCACCGATCCGGATTACGCGCGGCAAGGATTTCCAGAGCCTCAACACGGCGCGTCTATATCCTGCCGGTGAAGGTGCAGGCTATGCGGGCGGGATATTGTCGGCGGCGGTGGATGGGATCAAGGTTGCCGAGGCGGTGGCGTTGAGTATGATGGCTTAGGGGTAGTCATTAGGAACGGACGTCCGCCGTTTAATTAACGTCATGCTGAACTCGTTTCAGCATCCATTCCGCCATTTCAGGCGGATGTGCGTGGGGAGAAATGGACCCTGAAACAAGTTCAGGGTGACGGCTCTTTATGCTGCACGCTTCGTAGAACAGCTCGACTTCGCTAAAAGACTCTACGGCTTTCGCTTCGGCACGCCGAGCAGCCACGGTTTGGGCTGGCCGGTGGGTTTGGCGACGCCGTCCAGCCGCTCCGCCCTGATGATCTGGACCGGGCGCAGGATCATCTGTCCGCGCATCGGGCCGGTGCCGCCGCCGGTGGGGAGCGCCAATATCTTGCGCACCACATCCATGCCTGACACCACATGCCCAAAAGCCGCATAGCCGGGATACGCGCCGCTGGCGTCCATGCTGACAATGGGGCCGATGGTGATGAAGAAATTGCCCATTGCCGATCCCGGCTTGCCGCCGCGCGCCATGGAGATGGTGGCATCGGTATGCTTGATGCCCGTCTGCGTCGTTGGCTCATGCTTGACGGGCGGCAGGCTGCGGCGGGTGTTGGTATCTATGCCGCCCTGTATGAGCCCCATTTTCGGGGCGCTTTTCCGTCGTGCCGCCCGATAGAAGGTGGTGCCGTCGAAGCGGCCATCGTCGACATAGGCCATGAAGTTGCGGGTGGTGAGCGGTGCTTTCCGTGCGTCCAGCGCGACGACGAAGGAACCGCTGGACGTGACGAGGCGCACGCGGATGATGCCGGGTGTCGCCCCTGCCGGCTTTGCCTCCGCCACACCGACGCAGAACAAAGCCAAACAAGCCAACAAGGCGCGCACCATAAGGAACATTGAGGGCAAGTTCCGGATCAGCGCAGCATCATTCGACAGCGCCCCACAGGCTGGCCATGCGCACGAAACCCTTGCGGCCGCCCACGTCGAGCGCACACCAGCCGGAGCCGCAATCCTTCACGCGGCCGACCACGCCCGGCTGCACCCGGTACAGCAGCTTGCCGTCATCCCCTGCCCTTTCCCGCATTTCGGTGATGCTGCCGGTCACGATGGCGGTGGCGGTGTCGCTGAGCAGGCGGACGTGCATCCAGCCTTGTACGCCGCTGCTGTCCTCGATCTTGCGCCAGTTGCCGAGCACCTTCACGACCTTCACAGGCAAGTCGCGACGTCGATAGATCCAGTTGCTGGGATAATCGAGATTGGGGCCGACACGCATCCGTGCCTCCGGCTCCGAAATCGAGGCCCAATAGGGAACGGGCTTGACCGAATTGGCCTGTGCAGGCGTCGCCAGCAGCAGCGCCGCCGGGATAGCGGCCAACATCGCGGATATCCGCATGATTTTCGATTGCACCATATGCGGTGTCCCTGCCTCATTCTCTAGTCTTATGGCCTGCTTGCCATCAGCGGCGATCCGGTTCAACCATCCTGTAACGCCATAAGCCCTTGACCTCCACACCACCCCGGCATAGCGGCAGGACATGGCCAAACGACCTCGCCCGGCAAAACCCACCGTCATCGTAACCCGGCGCTTGCCTGCGTCTGTCGAAAGCCGGATGGGCGAGTTGTTCGATACCCGTTTCCGCGCCGACGACACGCCGATGACGCGCGCCGAATTGGCGCAGGCCATCGACGCTTGCGACGTGCTGGTACCGACGGTGACCGATCACATCGACGCGGAACTGTTCGCCGGGGCATCGGACAGGCTGCAACTGATTGCCAGTTTCGGCAGCGGGGTCGATCATATCGATTTGCGCGCTGCGCGGGCCAAGGGGGTGATCGTCACCAACACGCCCGGCGTGCTGACCGAAGATACCGCCGACATGACGATGGCGCTGATCCTGTCCGTGCCGCGCCGCCTTGCGGAAGGCGAAAAGCTGGTGCGGTCCGGCACTTGGGCGGGATGGAGCCCATCGGGGATGCTGGGCCACCGGATCGGCGGCAAGCGGCTGGGCATCATCGGCATGGGCCGGATCGGTCAGGCCGTGGCGCGCCGTGCCGCTGCCTTCGGGCTTTCGATTTCCTATCACAATCGCCATCGCCTGCCCGAAGCGGTGGAGCGCGAGACAGGCGCGTTGTGGCATCCCGATCTGGACGTGCTGCTGGAAACCAGCGACATTATTTCGGTCAACTGCCCGCTCAATGACGACAGCCGGGGGATGATCGACGCGCGGCGGATCGGGTTGATCGAACCGTCCGCTTATTTCATCAACACCTCGCGCGCGGAAATCACCGACGAAAGCGCGCTGGTCCATGCGCTGGCGGCGGGTCGAATCGCGGGTGCGGGGCTGGACGTGTATGCGCATGAGCCTGCTGTCGATCAGCGGTTGCTTTCGCTATCGAATGTCGTGCTGTTGCCGCATGTGGGGTCTGCCACCATCGAAGGGCGCGATGCCACGGGTGCGAAGGTGATTGCCAATATCCGTACCTGGGTGGATGGGCATCGTCCGCCGGATCAGGTGCTGGAGGGGTGGGTTTAACCACCCCCTTCTGTCAGCCCCGCTTGCGCAGGAACCCCTGCGTTGCTTCGGGCGCGCCGCGATAGGCTTCCTGAAACTCCGCGCTCCAGTACATCAGATGGTCGAGCGGGATGCGCTCACCGCTGATTGCGCAGAGCACGAACTGGCCGGGACGGACGACGTCGAAATGCGGCGTTCCGTATTCTAGCACCGCAAGACCGGGAATATCCGCCATCAATCGCCCGTCAGGATGCGGTCGACGAGTTGCTTCACGGTCGGCACGAACCCGTTGGAATAGAACGGGTCTTTGCCGAAGCGATAGGCACCGTGGCCTGCGAACATCAGGTTCTGATCGACCGGACCGCCATGGGCGATATCCTGCAACGTCTTCTGGATGCAGAAGCTGCGCGGATCGGCAAGGCGACCGGTGGAGTTGGTGTCGCTGTCCATCCAGCTTGAGAACGCGCATTGCGACAGGCAACCCATGCAATCGGCCTGATCCTTGCGGATGACGCCCTTGTCTTCGTCGGTCACGAACACAAGTGTGTTGTCGGGCGTCTTGAGCGCACTGGTGAAGCCTGCGCCGAACCATTCGCGCGCGCGCATCAGGTCGTTGCGCGTAACCCAGAAATTCTTGCCCTTCACGCCCACATCGAGCTGATGCGTGTGATCGCCTGCCTGCTCCATGCTGAACGCGATCTGCCGTTCGGAACGGTTTTCCAGATGGCGTAGGAACGGGTTGCGGACGGCGGAGGAATAAAAGCCGGTCGGTGAGAAGCGATGCAGCAGGATATCGCCTTCCTGCAACTGCGTAAGCTGGTCTTTCCAATCCTGCGGGATCGGGCTTTCCTGCGTCAGCAGCGGGCGCGTGCCGAACTGGAACGCTATCGTCCCAAGCTCCGGATTTTCGATCCAGTCGTTCCAGTCGCGCAGATGCCAGACGCCGCCAGCCATCACGATAGGCACATCGTCCGAAATGCCGCCTTCGCGCATGGTGTCGCGCAAGGCCTTCACGCGGGGATAGGGATCTTCAGGCTTGCGGGGGTCTTCCGCATTGGAGAGGCCGTTGTGGCCGCCCGCGAGCCAGGGATCTTCGTAGACTACCGCTGAGAGGAAATCCGCTGCCTTGCTGTAGGCGCGCTTCCACAGTGCGCGGAAAGCGCGGCCGGAGGAGACGATCGGCAGATAGCTGACATTATAGGACGCCGCAATTTCGCTCAGCTTATAGGGCATCCCTGCGCCGCAGGTGACGCCCGCGACCATGCCGCGCGTCTTTTCCAGCACGCCATGCAGGATACGCTGCGCGCCGCCCATTTCCCACAGGACGTTAATGTTGATCGCGCCCTTGCCGCCCGCGATCTCATACGCGCGCTTCACCTGTTCGACAGCGCCGTCGATGGCGTAGGCGATCAGTTCTTCGTGGCGGTCGCGGCGTGTCTTGGCGTGATAGATTTGCGGAATGATCTTGCCGGTGGCGTCATAGCTGTCGGCGTTGACGGCGGAAACCGTGCCGATCCCGCCCGCAGCGGCCCATGCGCCGGAGCTGTTGTGGTTCGAAACGGCGACGCCCTTGCCGCCCTCGACCAGCGGCCACACTTCGCGACCGCCATAAACGATGGGCTTTAATCCCTTGAACAATTCACGCTCCCAAAAAGCATCGAGTGAATAACCGCTACGGATGCCCTAGCCGGAAAGATTGGATGCTGTACCAATATTTCGGCATCATGGGGCAGAAAATCTGGCGCGCCCTAGCGCAAAACGTCCGGCCTTGCCAGAGCCATACCATAGAGACGCGCATAAGCGTCGAACATGGCGTCCTGTCCATAGCGTGTGCGCGCCCGTCTCTGGTTCGCGTTACCCAGGCTTTGTCGTAGATCGCAATCGCTGGCGAGGCGATCAAGGGCAGCGGATAACCCCGCCTCATCGGATGCGACGAATGGAAGGTTTTCTGGCGACAGCATCGCGGCAACATCGCCGACAGCGGTGGAGGCCACTGGTAGCCCCGCTGCCATCGCCTCGACCAGCGAGATGGGGAATTGTTCGCTGTCCGATGACAGGGCGAAGATATTGAAATGCCCGATGAACCGCCATGGCTGCGCCTGAAACCCCGCAAGGTGGATATCGTCGAGACCGTGCGCGGCAGCTTCGCGGGCGATGCTGTCACGCTCCGGCCCCTCCCCTACGATCAGCAGTTGCAGACGGTCGCGGTGCGGGGCGATGGCGCGAACGAGGCGGGGGATATTCTTGACGGTGCGCAGGCCCGCCAGCGTGCCGACCACCAGCTTGCCGGGCGTCCGCACGAAGCCGGGGAGTGCGTCCGGAAGTGGCGGTGCGCCATAGCGGGCAAGGTCGATGCCATTGGGGATCAGGTGCACCCGGTCGCGCGGCTGATGCCACGGGCCGAGCGCGATCCGTTCCAGCACGGTCGAAGGCACCACCAAAGCCGATGCGCGCGAAAGGCCGAAACGGCGATACAGATTGCGCGCGGGTTTCAGGCCGTCGGCCTCGTCGGCATTGAACCCGTCCTCATGGTGGATGAGCGGCGGCAAGCGCATGGATCGCGCGAAAAGCCGATGCGCGAAAACCGCATCCATGGCCCCCCAATTATAGGTCAGGATCAGATCGTGGCCCTGCATGGACCGGGCGATAGCGCGGAAGCGGGACAGGCCGGGCCGTCCCTGCAAGGGCGGAGGGTCAGGATAAGAAACCGATATGTCTTTGTTAATTGCCGACGCAGCGCCCATCGCCCCCGCCACACCGCTGACCACGCTATGCGTTGCGCGCGGTCCCCAGTGGTTCATCAACTGGACCGCCCGTGCTTCCTTGCCCCCCAGATCGAAACTGCTGTGAAGATGCAGCAGGCGGGGCGGATCAGCCATTGGCGCGGACGCGCTCCAGCAAGGCGTCGACGGCGGAGACGGCTTGCGGCTCGGCCAGTGTCGGGGCGTGGCCGACGCGCGAAACGGTCGTCAGCGTAGCGGTCGCACCGATTTCGCGCACCATGCGGTCGGCTGTGGCGGCACCGAGCAGATCGGATCGCTCGCCGCGCAGAATGAGGGTCGGGACGTTGCGGAACCCCGCCATCGACGGCCACAGATCGACACCCGCCTCGCCGCCCGGCACCCGCAGCGGCTCGGCGATCCGCATGTCGTAATCCAGCACCACACGACCGCTGCTGTTCAAGCGATACAGCCGCTTGGCCATGCCCAGCCAATCCTCCAGCGTATAGTCGGGATAGACGTCCGCATTGTTCTCCGAAAGCGCGCGCGCCGCGTGGACCCAGGTCGCATGCGTGCTACCGCTGCCGACATAGCCACGGATACGCGCCAGCCCCGCTTCCTCGATCAACGGGCCGACATCGTTCAGTATTGCCCCCGCCAGCCGGTCGGGCCGAGTCGCCGCCATCAGCATCGCGATGATCCCGCCCAGCGACGTGCCGACCACGACGAAGCGCGTCAGGGCCAGATCGGCCAGCAATCGCTCCAGATCCTGCAGATAGGTGAGCGGCACATAAGTCATGGGGTCTTTGGCATAAGCGCTTTCCGCCCTGCCCCGCAGGTCCGGACAGATCAGCCGCCATTGACCGCCAAGCCGGTCCGCCAACGGCTCAAAATCGCGTGCGTTGCGTGTCAGGCCGGGCAGGCACAGGAGCACCGGCCGGTCGTCCCCGCCGCCCGCATAGTCCCGATAATGCAACCGCAGGCCGTCATTCGACCACCAAAAAGCGTCGCGATATTCTGACAAGCTTGATCCTTCCGCGCTGCGCACCCCATATTGCCGGATGCGCTCCCTCCCGCAACCCGCGAAATATTCGCCCACTCGCCAAATCCTGACTTTGGGGGACGGCATTGCCGATCCCGTCGAAGCGGCAGATTTCCCCGAAACGATATTACGGTTCCGCAATGACCGCTGGGCGGCCAGCGTGGGGCTGGAAACGCTCACCGACGAGAAGTGGATTGCCCATCTCGGGCGGTTTCAGCCGTTGCCAGACAATTTGCCGCAGCCTTTGGCGATGCGTTATCACGGGCATCAGTTTCAGCATTACAATCCCGATCTTGGCGACGGGCGCGGTTTCCTGTTCGCGCAGATATACGATGCGAAGGGTCGCTTGCTCGATCTGGGCACCAAGGGATCGGGGACGACGCCGTGGAGCCGCGCAGGCGACGGGCGGCTGACGCTGAAAGGCGGGGTGCGCGAAATACTGGCGACCGAGATGCTGGAGGCGCTGGGCGTCAACACGTCGAAAACCTTCTCGCTGATCGAAACGGGCGAGCGCCTGCAGCGCGGCGATGAGCCTTCCCCGACCCGCTCCGCCGTGATGGTGCGGCTGAGCCATTCGCACATGCGCATCGGCACGTTCCAGCGCACCGCGTTCGAGCGGAACGAGCCGCTGATGCATCGGCTCGTCGATTATGCCCTACGCAATCTGTATGGCGAGGAACCGGGCGATCATCCGGCGAGCCAGTTGCTGGGCCGCGCAGTGGAGCGGATCGCCGATCTCGCCGCAAGCTATATGGTCGCGGGGTTCGTGCATGGCGTGCTGAACAGCGACAATATCAACGTGACGGGCGAAAGTTTCGATTACGGGCCGTGGCGCTTTACGCCGAACTGGACGCCGGGTTTCACCGCTGCCTATTTCGACCATCAGGGGCTATATGCCTTTGCGCGGCAGGCCGAGGCGATCCATTGGGATGTTGCGCAACTGGCCATATCATTGCGGCTGATATCCGAAGCACCGCCGCTGATCGAGGCGCTGGAGCGGTTTGCGGAGCTATACCCGCAAGCGTTGGTGCGGCGGTTCCTGTGGCGGCTGGGCCTGACGCCGACGACGCAAGAAGCATCGGCGGCGTTCGTCGAACTGGCGGTCAAGGCGATGATCGAGACGCAGACGGGCATCGACATGTTCTTCCATGACTGGCGCGCTGGCGACCTGCGCCATGCGGATCGCTATTCGGGGGAGGCATGGGACGCGCTGCGCGAGGCGATTGGCGACTTTGCGCCGTCCGCGTCGCGCGATCATCCTTACTGGGATGCCGATGCGCCCTGCTCCATGCATATCGAGGAAGTCGAGGCGATCTGGTCCGCGATTGCCGAGCGCGACGATTGGGAACCGCTGCACGCAAAAATTGCCGCCATTCGCGCAATGGGCGATGCACATGGGGAGCCGCCCGCTATTGCGTGATGCCGAACATCATACGCAAAACCTGTAGGAAGTCTTAGTGTCGGATCGCGACCGATTACGCCATTTAGAACCTCATCAGGGGGCACTTGCATAAGAGCGAAACATTGCCCGCCCCTTGTCAAATGGGGAGAATGTTCGTGGCCAAATCCTATCTGCACCGTTCCGTGGCACTGGCGCTGGGAAGCACAGCTCTGTGGATGCACCCTGCCATGGCGCAGGAAAACACCGCTGCACCGCAAGCCGCCGAAGCGACCATGCCCGGCGAGATCGTAGTGACTGCGCGTCGTCGTAACGAAACGCTGCAGGATACGCCGGTTGCGATCACGGCCATCAATGCGTCGATGCTGGAAAACAAGGCGGCAATGACCATCGGCGATTTGACCGGTGCTGCGCCGAACCTGCTCATCACCAACCAGAGTTCTGGCGCTGCCGCCGCGAACCTTTCGATCCGTGGGCTGACCTATGCCGACGTCGAAAAGTCGCAGGAGCCGACCGTGGGCGTCGTTGTCGATGGCGTGTTCATCGGCACCAGCACGGGCCAGTTCTTCGACTTCTTCGATATCGAGCAGATCGAAGTGCTGCGCGGTCCGCAGGGAACGCTGTTCGGCCGCAACACCATCGGTGGCGTCATCAATATTCGCCGCACGCGCCCCACGGGTGAGTTCGGCGGAAAGCTGGAAGTGTCTTACGGTCGCTTCAACACGCTGGCGACGCGCGCGGTGGTCAACGTGCCGCTCAGCAGCGACGGATCGTTCGCGGCCAAGGCATTCTATTTCCACAATGAATCGGATGGCTGGTACAAGCAGTCGCAAAATGGCGACCGTCGCGGCTTTTCCAACAATGAGAACTTCGGCGCTTCGTTCCAATACAAGCCCGTTGGCGGCGACTTCGATGCGTTGCTGACGCTTGAAAAGCAGATTCAGCGGTCGGACCCGGTCGTATCGAACCTCACCAACTCATCCGAAGTATTCTGCGGCTTCATCCCCGCCAACGAATGCAATCGCAACAGCACCAGCGATCTGTACACGGTGTTCGGTCAGGCGAACCTGACCCGCTATTCAGCACCCGCCGCGACGTTCGAGATGAATTACGATCTGGGTGGCGTTACGCTGACCTCGATCACGGGCTATCGCGAGTCCAAGGAAAACCAGACGCAGGATTTCGACGGATCGTCGGTCGATCTTTATTATGTGCGCCGCCTGCAGGACTACAAGCAGTTCAGCCAGGAAGTGCGCGCAGCGGGCAAGTTCACCGACACGTTCGATTATGTCGCTGGCGTCTATTATTTCCGCTCCAGCTACGACCTCGGGCAATATTCGCGCGTGTTCGGTTTCTCGCCAACTGTCGATCCGCTGATCTTCGACACCAACCCGCAGACAGTCGAAGGTAAAACCCGCTCGGTCGCCTTGTTCGGCGATTTCAACTGGGCGTTTGCGGATCAGTGGCGCTTGTCCTTCGGTGGTCGCTACACGAAAGATAAAAAGTCGCTCAGCAATGCCTTTGGCGGCGTAGAAATCGGGCGCGGATCGGACACGTTCAAGAAATTCACGCCCAAGATCGGCGTCGATTTCCGGCCGAACGAGGAAACGATGCTCTATGCGTCCTGGTCGCGCGGTTATCGCTCCGGCGGGTTCTCGCCGCGTGCAGGCACCGCCGCCAGCGCCAGCATTGCGTATCAGCCCGAAGTCGTGGATTCCTACGAAGTCGGCACGAAGCTCGACCTGTTCGACCGCAAGCTGCAGTTCAACGTCGCGGCCTTCTATTCCAAATATGACGGCCTGCAGCAGAACAACACACTGGGTTGCCCAAGCTGTGCGACCGGCAATGAAACGGTCACGTCGAATGTCGGCTCTGCGACGATCAAGGGTATCGAGTTCGACTTTACGGCGCGTCCCGCAACCGGCCTTACCATCACCGGTTCGCTCGGCCTGCTCGACTCCAAGTTCAAGGGCTTCATCGTCGGCGGCGTCTCGCCGGTGTCCGGACTGGTCGTACCTTATGATTATTCGGACAACGACCTTATCTACAATCCCAAGGCCAACGCATCGCTGACGGCCGACTACACCGTTCCTACCAGCTTCGGCGAAGTCACCGCGAACGTCAGCTATCGCTATATCGGTCGCTACGATCAGCAGATTTCCATCGGCGGGCTGAGCGGCAACCTGACGACCGGGCCGATCACCGTGACGGGCAACGACCCGCGGGTGCGGACCGACCGGCAAGGTCTGGTGGATGCCAGCCTGTCGACCAAGTTCGACCTGGCCGGGACGGAAGCACGGCTGACGCTGTTCGGTCGCAACCTGGCCGACGACCGTGGACCGACGCACGGCTTCACCGTCGGCGGACTGTGGTCCTTCGGTACGGCACGCGAGCCGCGCACCTATGGCGCGACGCTGGGCGTGAAGTTCTAAGCCCAAGTCACAAGCGTTTCGACAAGGCGGTCGGGGGAAACCCCGGCCGCTTTTTTGTGCCGGTTGTTTCCTGTGCAGCAGCGAGCGCCCATAAGAAAAGGCCCGGTCGACTATACCGACCGGGCCTTTTTCAATGTCGTTCAGATGGAAACGATCGATCAGCTTTCGACATATTTCATCAGCGTATTCTGGAACTGGCGGATCTGGATTTCCTGATAATTGGCCAGTTGCACTTCGCCGTTCATCGACGCTTTGAGCCCCTGCTGCACATAGGGCAGGTTATCCATGTCCTGTTCGAACACGTCGCCCAAGATGCCCAGCTCGGGCGCTTCGGTCCATTTCTGCGTGTCGGTCAGGAACTTCATGGGCGGTGCCTTGGGATGCGGCTGGCCCGGGGGAACGCGCGTCAGCACGCGCACTTCCATCAGGCAGTGATCGACATCCTTCCACGGGCGCCAGCGATAGACGATGTTCGGCTGAAACCCTGCCCAGGGGCTGAAATTGGGGAACACGTTGTAGAGGAGCGCGTCCATCATCTCCGCGTCCGACGCGAAGCTGACATCGTGCCCGAACATCTTGGTCGTCGTCTCACGCAGGCTTGCGCCCAGTGCTTCGCGCGCGGTTTTGCCTTCCGGCACCTTGACGTTGTAGCCGCCCTCTTCCTGCGCGATGTTCTCGTCATAGTTATCCGACGAGCGACCGTTATATTTGACGAACTCGTCGACGATCCACTGCTGCTCCTTGCCCTCCGGGTCGATATGCGGGGACATGGTGCCAAAGGGCGTGACCGTCAGGTTCACATAGTCGCCATAGGTGTTGTACATCGAATTGGCGTCGCCGGTGAACGGCAGCAATTGCGGATGGGTGACGACGGTGTGCCAGCTTTCCATGAAAGCCTCCATCACCACTTTCCAGTTGGCGGGAACGACCTTACCGACCCAGATGGCCGTCGCGCATTCCTCATGCTTCCAGCGTTTGAAATGCTCAGGGATAGGCGCGAGAAACTCTTCGAGCGTGGGCCCTTCGGCAGCTTCACGCAGGAAGATATAGCCGCCCCAGCGCCCCACCGAGATTTCGGGAAGCTGCATCTTCTCATCGGAGAGATGGGAGAAATCCCAGCGGCAGGGAATTTGCTTCAACGATCCGTCATTGTTCCAGGTGAAACCGTGGAACGGACATTGCAGCTCCGCCGTCCAGCCGTCCTCCGTCTTCAGCTTGCGCCCGCGATGCAGGCAGACATTGGCGAAGGACCGGATCGATCCATCCTCCTGCCGCATGATGATGAAGGACTTGCCGGCATTTTCATACACGACATAATCGCCCGCTTCCGGCAGTTCTTCCTCGCGGGCAGCCATCTGCCAGATGCGCGGCCAGAGACGCTGGTTCTCCAGCGCGAAGAAGGCGAGATCGGTGTAGCGCGACGCCGGGATCGGATCGGACCCCAGATTTTCATATTCGTCTTCGTATAGAAACTCGGGCACCGGGTTCGTATCGGCCAGCGCCAGATCGCGCACCGAGGGACCGGGGCATCGCGGTAATGGCGTGCCTTTGATCTTGGAATCGCGTTCAGCCATGAATCCTGTCTCCTGAATATTTGGCGCTATCTTAGCCTGTCCTGACGCCAACGCGACCTATGGATTGCGTCAGGCATCCCATCGCAGCGGTAATGATTCCAGCGTGCCGACAATGCCGCCATGCACGACCGGCGGGGCATCGCCGTCATAAGCGAAGCGCGGGATGCGCGCGAACCATTGGTCCAGCGAAATCAGAATTTCCGTCCGCGCCAGATGCGCCCCGGGGCACCGATGCGGACCGTTGCCGAAGGTGGAATGGGCAGGCGCACGGCGCGTGAAGTCCAGCTCCATCGGGCAGCTATGGGCCGAGGGATCGAGGCCATGGACCATGGTGGGCATTGCCACGACATCGTCCGCACGGATGACGACGTCATCCACCTCGATATCCGACAGGGCCAGCCGGGCAATCGTGACGCCGGGAAAGCGGCGGATGATTTCCTCCACCATATCGGCGCGTTTCGACACGTCGGCCAGCGCCGCCTGCGCCTCCGGATGGGTGGCGAGATAATACCAGACGAAGCCCAGCATGTTGACGACGGTATCGAGTCCCGCAATCAACACCTGCATCGCCAGTTGCAATGCGCGCGTATCGGTCATGGGCGCACCGTCGATCTCCCCCACCAGCAATACCGAGAGCAGATCGTCACCGGGCGATTGCCGCCGCTGCCGCACTACGGGGGCAAGATAGGCGGCAAGCATATCCGAAGCGTGTGTGAACGGAAGATCCGGATTTGCCCGGACCATCGCATCGCAACAATATTTGAGCATTGCCGCGTCTGTCTGCGGCAGGCCGACCAGCGCCATGAAAATGCGGATGGGAAACTGGCTGCTATAGTCCGCAATGAAATCGCATGTCCCGCGTGCGACGAAACCGTCGATCAACTCCGCCGAGACTGCCGCGATATTGTCATGGATCATACGGACGGTGCGGGGCGACAGCGCCCGGTTCAGCAAGGTGCGATAGGGCGTGTGTTCCGGCGGGTCCAATGTCGTGGGCACCAGCTTGTGATGCTGCGACACGTCGCGCGGGATGAAGAGGATGCGGTTCGACAAAACCTCCGGCCTGTCGAACAACTGGTGCAGCAACGGGCCATCGGTGACGATCCAGTGCCCGCCATTGCGATCCGTCCACATCAGCTTGTGCGGGGTATCGGCAACCAGTTCATGCCATGCCTGATGAAAGTCGCCCCCTAGGCCAAGCGGCGCGTTCACGTCGAAATCGATGACCCGGTCGTCCGGCACATGCGCCGGACGAGATGCCGCGACCGCCACGCTCATTGCGCGGTCATGCCGCCATCGACGATGAACTCCGCACCGGTGATATATTTCGCATCGTCGGACGCCAGAAAAGCGATCATCGCGCCAATGTCGTCGGGATCGCCCAGACGGCCCATCGGAATGGCGGCTTCGATGATGTCGAACTGCTCCTTGTTATCCGCGAGTGCCACGTCCTGCATCTCGGTCCAAATCGAGCCGGGGTGGACGGAGTTGACGCGAATCTGTTCCCGCGCTGCTTCCATCGCTATCGCCTTGGTCATCAGGCGCACGCCGCCCTTGCTGGCCGCATAAGCCGCGCAACCCGGTACGCCGATGACGCCAGCAATGGACGACAGATTGATAATGGAGCCCCCCCGCCCCTGTGCGCGCATCTGATCCAGCCCCGCCTTGCAACCCAGATAGACGCTGTTCAGATTGACGTTGAGCTGATGGTCCCAGGCGCCTTTGGTCATCACGCTCATCATCTTGAGCACGGCGATCCCCGCATTGTTGACAAGGATGTCCAGCCCGCCAAGCTTTTCCACGACCGCCGCCATCACCGCGTCCCACGCTGCTTCGTCGGTCACATCATGCGCCATCGCATAGACTTCATGTCCCTGCGCCGTCAGTTCCGCTGCGCGCTCCGCCACGCGCGCGCCGTCGATATCGGTCAGGAACAGCTTTGCCCCCTGCTCCGCCATCTTGCGTGCCGCCGAAAAGCCAAGCCCCTTGGCCAACGCCGCACCGGTAATCAGCGCCGTTTTGCCGCGCAGGTCGATCATCATGGTCTCAAGCCCTCATTCGTCATTTGTGGTATCGTGGGAGAGAACCGCGCAAACGGGTGGTGAAGCAACTAGCGCTAGTCAGAGGGCAGACTGACACAGGCGCGACATATGATCGGGGCAGAGGACAGCTCCGGGGACACAGAACACAGAATGACGCGCATCAACCACCGGATAACCCTGGCGCGGCGACCGACCGGTCTGCCCGATCGTGAGGACTTCGCTTTCGTAGAAGCGCCCGTTGCGCCGCTGGCGGAGGGCGAAATGCTGGTGCGCAATCGCGTGCTGGCGATGGACGCGGCCATCCGGGGCTTTCTGGACGACCGACCGAGCTATCTGCCGCCCGTCGCCATCGGCGAAGTCGTGCGCGGCATGATGCTGGGCGAAGTGGTGGAGAGCCGCGTGGATGGTTTTGCCACCGGCGATATCGTGCGGGCATTGGCGGGCTGGGAAGACTATAGCATCCTCACCGCCGATGCGTTGGGCATGGAAAAGCTGAAGATTGCCGACCGGGACCAGATGTCGCTGCAGATGGGGACGTTGGGACCGTCTGGGCTGACTGCCTATGTCGGGCTGTTCGCTATCGGTCAGATCAAGCCGGGCGATGTCGTCGCGATCAGCGCGGCGGCAGGTGCGGTGGGCAATGTCGCGGGGCAGATCGCACGCCTGACCGGATGCCGGACGATTGCCATTGCGGGCGGTGCGGACAAGGGCGCGCTGTGCCGCGATCTGGGTTTCGACGCGGTGATCGACTATCGCGCGCCGGGTGCGCTGGCCGACAAGATCGCGCAGGCGGCACCAGAGGGCGTCGACGTCTATTTCGACAATGTGGGCGGCGAGATACTCGACGCGATGCTGCCGCAGATGCGCGATTTCGGGCGTATCGTGGTGTGCGGGATGATCGCCAATTACAACAATGCCGACGACCAGTATCCGATCCGCAACCTGTGGCAGTTGCTGGTGAAGCGCGCGACCATGCGCGGCTTCCTGACCTATGACCATCCAGAGTATCTGGGCGAGGCGCAATCGCGTATCGGTGAGTGGGTACGGACGGGCGCATTGCGGCCGCTGGAAAATATCAGCCACGGGCTTTCGGCTACGCCGGACGCTTTCATCCGCCTGATGCAGGGCCGAACGACGGGTAAAACCGTCGTCTGCCTCGACCCGGCGGACGCTTAGGAGCAGGACATATGGGCTATAACGAGACCATCGGCAAAGAAGCCGAAAAGATGCTGGAATATGTAGAGACCGGCACCACCGATTGCGCCGACGGTACGATGGAAATCCCGGCGAGCGCCTATACCGACCCCGCCTATTTCGCACGGGAGATGTCGGAAATCTTCATGAAGCTGCCGCTGCTGGCCGCGCTCACCGCCGAAATGCCCAATCCGGGCGACTACAAGGCGATGGACCTGATGGGCAAACCCATCCTCATCACGCGCAAGACCGACGGCAGCGTGGCGGCGATGCTGAACGTGTGCACCCATCGTGGCATGATCCTGAAGCCTGAAGGCCATGGCAATGCCAAGCGGCTATCCTGCCCCTATCATGGCTGGACGTTCCTGAATGACGGGAAGCTGCTGGGCGTGGCCGATCCGCAGAAATTCGGGCCGGTGTGCAAGGAGGAACGCAACCTCACCACCCTGCCCGTAGTCGAGGCGGGCGGTGTTATCTGGGTTTGCCTGACGCCGGGTATGGAGATCGACATCGAAGCGCATCTGGGCGGGATGCTGGACGACCTCAATTCCTACAAGCTGGACGAGTGGCATTATTGCGGATCGCGGCGTATCCACGGCGCGAACTGGAAGATCGCCTATGACGGCTATCTGGAGGGCTATCACTTCGCCGCTGCGCATCCCGAAACCATCCACCCGCGCACCTTCAGCAACATCATGCACTTCACCGCGCTCGGCCCGCATATGCGGGTGGGCTATCCGCAGGTGCGGATCAAGGAAGCGCTGGGCGCACTGCCCCGCGAAAGCTGGGGCAGCCATGAGAATGAAGGGTTCGACTTCGTGCGGACCATCTTCCCCAATGTCAGCATCTTCTTCGCGCCGGAAATCACGCAGGTCGCGCAACTGATCCCCGGCCCGACGCCGGACAAAAACACCACCAACCTGCTCTTCATCCGCCGCGCACCGCCCAAGGATGCAGAGGATGCAGCAGGCATCGAAGGTATGATGGACTGGCTTAGCGAAGTCGTGGACCGGGAGGATTATGGTGTCGGCCTGCAGGTGCAGCGCGGCATGGAATCGGGCGCGATCAAGACCGTGCTGTTCGGGCAGAACGAGCGCGGCAACCAGTATTTTCACCGGACCATCGACTATATGCTCAGCGACGATCCGGCAAAGAGGATGCCCGATTTGTAAGGCGCCGGCGCTGACCCTTCGTCATTGCGATACCAAATTACGATAGTTGCAACACATGGCAACGGTCTTGCCGTTCCCCGGCGAAGGCCGGGGTCCAGTCCCACGCTCAGAACTGGGCCCCGGCCTTCGCCGGGGAACAACAGAGTTTAGGTTCCTATCAACGCAGCGTGGGATGAGGCAGCTCTAAACCCGGTCTGCCTGAACCACGATATCCAGCGCCCTTAGCGCCGACAGAATGCGGTTGAGGTGCTGCGCGTCGCTGACCTCCAGGTCGATGACGTCGGTGTGGAACGGGCCTTCGCGGTTCACCAGTTGCAGGTTGAGGATGTTCGCCTTGTTCGCGCCGAAGATGTTGGCGACCGACGCCAGCGCACCCGGCTGATTCTTGACGATGATCGCAAGGCGCGCAGTGCCGCCCTTCGACTTGGTATCCCACGCCAGATCGACCCATTCGGCGTCCAGCCCGCATTCCAGCACCTTGCAATCGATGGTGTGCACTTCGATCGGCACGCCCACACGGCGCAGCCCGACGATGCGGTCGCCCGGTACGGGGTGGCAGCAATCGCTGAGCACATAGGCGATTCCCGGCGTCAGCCCACGGATCGATACCGGCTCATGCTGGCGCGGATGCGCATCATCCGATCCTTCCGCCGTAGTCGATCCGGGGATCAGCGCTTCGAGCACTTCGGCGTCGGTCACGCGGTGCGTGGCAATCGCGATCATCAGGGCCGCGCGATCCTCCAGCTTCAGGCGCTTTAGGCCCGCGTTGAAGCCCTTGTCGCCGATCTCGACCGGCAGGCGGCTGGCGATTTCCTCGTAGAGTTTCTCGCCCAGAGCAATCTGTTCGCCGCGCTGCTTGTTGCGGATATAGCGGCGGATGGCTGCGCGCGCCTTGCCAGTGACGACAAAGGTCAGCCATCCGGGTTGCGGCTCCTGCCCGTCCGATTTCAGGATTTCGACCTGATCGCCATTTTCGAGGGACGTGCGCAGCGGCATGACGCGGCCATTGATCTTCGCACCCACGGTCTGGTTGCCGAGCCGCGTATGGACGGCATAGGCGAAATCGACCGGTGTCGATCCCTTGGGCAACTGGTGCAGTTCACCCTTGGGCGAGAAGGCGAAGATGCGATCCTGATACATCGCCATGCGGGTATGTTCGAGAAGCTCGTCCGCATCCTGGCTCTGTTCGAGAATTTCGACCAGATCGCGCAGCCACCCCGCCTGCCCGTCCGGCCGGGTGGTCTGACCGCCGCTCGATTGCTTGTACGCCCAGTGCGCCGCCAGCCCGAATTCGCTGTCGCGGTGCATGTCCTGACTGCGGATCTGCACCTCTATGCGCGCATTCTCGCTGTGGATGACGGTTGTGTGGATGGACCGGTATCCATTGCGCTTGGGCGTGGAGATGTAATCCTTGAACTTGCCGGGCACCATTTTGAAATGCTGGTGAATGATGCCCAGCGCCCGATAGCAATCCTCGGTCTTTTCGGTGATGACGCGAAAGGCCATGACATCGGTTAGCTGCTCGAAACTGATGTGCCGTTCCTGCATCTTCCGCCAGATGGAATAAGGATGCTTTTCCCGGCCTGACACGGTCACCCGCACATCGTTGCTGCCCAACAGCAGTTGCAGGCTGGATGCGATCCGCTCGACCTTGTCCTCGCCGCCTTCCTTCAGATGCTCCAGCCGCTTGGTGATGCTGTCATAGGCTTCCGGTTCGAGTTCGCGGAAAGCGAGCAACTGCATCTCACGCATGAAATCATACATGCCGATCCGCTCGGCGAGCGGCGCGTAGATATCCATCGTCTCCTTGGCGATGCGCCGCCGCTTTTCGGGCTTGGCGATGAAATGCAGCGTCCGCATATTGTGCAGACGGTCGGCCAGCTTCACCAGCAGCACGCGAATATCGTCCGACATCGCCAGCAGGAACTTGCGCAGATTTTCCGCCGCGCGTTCGTTTTCCGACTGCGCTTCGATCTTGGAGAGCTTCGTCACGCCATCGACCAGCCGCGCGACATCCTTGCCGAACGCTTTCTCGATCTCCTCATAGGTGACCAGCGTGTCCTCGATCGTATCGTGCAGCAGCGCAGTCACGATCGTCTGATCGTCGAGATAGAGGTCGGTCAGGATGCCCGCGACTTCGATCGGGTGACTGAAATAGGGGTCTCCGCTCGCCCGTTTCTGGCTGCCATGTTTCTGGACCGAAAACACATAGGCGCGGTTGATCATCGCTTCGTCCGCATCCGGATCGTAGCTTTTTACCCGTTCGACAAGTTCATACTGACGCAACATAGAAAGCAGAGATGGGGGCTATAGGCCCGCAACCGCAACAAAAATATGTCACGCACCGATGCGTGCGCGCCACAATCCGTCAATAAAGTGGATTTGCCGCGCCTCAGGACGCCCGTTCGTTGCACGCCGCAAGCTGGGCCGCGTCAAATGCCTGCGCATCGGCGGTGAAGGCCAGAAGCGGCCCGACTGCCTTTGCAACGGCGGCACAGATGATCGCGGGACGGCTTGCCCCCTTCGATGCGGAACACTGGTCGCCCGCACATGTCCAAAGCAACTCCCGCGCCACGAACTGCGCATGCTTGGCCGGGGTGGCGAGCGTGACCTTGTAAAAGCGCGCCGATGGCTGCGCCTGTGCCGGCAGCGCCCCGAAACCGGCGCCCGCCACTGCAGCGCCCAGCAATAGCGCACGTATGAACGATACAGTCCTGATATGCATATTGGCCTCCCGACAAGGTTGTAAGTTGCGAATGGCTACCTATATAGATTCGTTTCAGATCGCAACTGTATATTCACGCGATATTCACCAGGTGGGCGTCATGGATTGCATTTTGCAACGTTGGAAGGATTGCGCTAAGGTGTGCGGCTATGATGGATCATGAGAAACGTGAGATAGAAGCGTTGCAGCAATGCGGGCTTCCCAACGCTCTCGAAGCGATGGGGGAACGCTGGTCGTTCATGATCCTGCGCGGTGCGCTTACGGGCATCCGTCATTTTGAGGATTTTCAGTCTACACTCGGCATCGCGCGCAACATCCTTGCCAATCGCCTCGCGCGGCTGGTGGAAAAAGGGATCATGGCGCGGGAACCGATGAGCTGCGACCGGCGCAAGGTGGAATATAGCCTGACGCAGAAAGGCCGCGCTTTGGCGCCGGTGATGATTGCCCTGCGGCAATGGGGCGAAAAGTGGGAATGCGGCGTGCCTTCGGTCCCCGTCCTGTGCGACCGCCGCGACGGCAAACCGATCCAGCAGATCGGCATCCAGTCCCACGATGGCCGGATGCTGGAAGTCGATGATCTGATGTGGGTGTTCGACGACGAGCAAACCCCCGTCTGCGAAGAACGCACGCACGCCACGGCCTGACGCACCCCCTTCTCGGTAGCTTCAAAACCGGCTAAGCCTGCGTCATGTCGGTCAATCCCCTGCAACCACAACCGTTTTTCGCGGATAAGAACCGGGCATTCTGGCAACTTCAATCGCTAGGCTGGCTGGGCACTTTCGTGCTGCGCGGCGCGTCGGGCGTTGCGAACGGGCAAGACCTCTCGTTTCTCGTTCCGGTGCTCATATCGACGGTCACCGGCTACTCCGTGACCCTGCTGATGGCCGTGATCTTCCGCGCTTTGCTCAAGCAGCGGCCGATCATCACCTGGGGCGCTTCGATCGTTGCGGTCGTGGCCTCGGCGGCGCTCTGCGCCTTCATCGATGCATGGGTCTTTGCAACGCAGAACCAATCCAGCGATACAGCGGGGTTGCAGCTTTTCCTTGGCGCCTTCTATCTGACCGTCACGCTGCTGGGCGCATGGTCGGCGCTGTATTACGCCATCAACTTCTTCCTGACGGTCGAGGAGCAAGCGGATCAGCTTCAACGGCTGGAGCTGCAGGCGAGCAACGCGCAGCTTGCGATGCTGCGCTATCAGCTCAATCCGCATTTCCTGTTCAATACGCTCAACAGCATTTCGACGCTTGTCCTGCTCAAGCAGACGGACCGGGCCAATGCGATGCTCTCCCGCCTCTCCTCTTTCCTGCGCTACACGCTCATCAACGAACCGACGGCGCAGGTCACGCTGGAGCAGGAAGTGGAAACGCTCAAACTCTATCTGGAGATCGAGAAGATGCGTTTCGAGGACCGCTTGCGGCCTGCCTTCCACATAGATCCCGCTGTCGCGCATGCCCGGTTGCCGTCGCTGCTGCTGCAGCCGCTGGTCGAAAACGCCATCAAATATGCTGTCACGCCAAAGGAAGAAGGCGCCGAAATATCCGTTATGGCGCAGCCTGCCGGTGAAAACGTCCGGATCGTCGTGTCCGATACGGGTCCGGGATTGAACGAGATCGCAGCTCGTCCAAGTCTCTCGACGGGAGTGGGATTGGCCAACATCCGCGACAGGCTGTTTCAAGCCTATGGGGAACGCCATAGCTTCGACGCACGTTCCACACCCGGAGGCGGATTTTCGGTGACCATCGAAATGCCGCTGATAACGGAAGAATCAACGAAAGTGGCTGCATGACAATTAGAACGATCCTCGTCGATGATGAGAGCCTTGCCATTCAGGGCATGCAGCTCCGCCTCGAAGCCCATGAGGATGTCGAGATCATCGAGACGTGCCAGAATGGGCGTGAAGCCATCCGGGCCATCAAGACGCACAAGCCCGACCTCGTTTTCCTCGACATCCAGATGCCCGGTTTTGACGGCTTTTCCGTCGTGCAGGGCATGATGGAGATCGAACCGCCGCTGTTCATCTTTGTCACTGCTTATTCCGATCACGCGATCCGCGCGTTCGAGGCGCAGGCCGTCGACTATCTGATGAAGCCGGTCGAGCCGGACCGTCTGGCCGATGCGCTGGAGCGCGTGCGCCTGCGCCTCAGTGAAAAGCGGCAGGTGCAGGAAGTCGAGCGTTTGCGCGAAGTGCTCGCCGAAGTCGCGCCGCAGGCAATGAGCGACTTTGCCCCGGAAGAAGACGGCCATGCCTCGAACCGCTATGAAAAGCTCATCAACATCAAGGATCGCGGGCAGATTTTCCGCGTCGATGTCGACAGCATCGAACGCATCGACGCCGCGGGCGATTACATGTGCATCTACACTGCCGACAATTCGCTGATCCTGCGCGAGACGATGAAGGATCTGGAAAAGCGCCTAGACCCCCGCAATTTTCAGCGCGTCCATCGCTCCACCATCGTCAATCTGTCGCAAGTCCGTCAGGTAAAACCCCACACCAACGGCGAATGCTTCCTGGTGCTGGAAAGCGGCGCGCAAGTGAAGGTCAGCCGCAGCTATCGCGACGTAGTGGCGCGGTTCGTGCACTGACGATCGGGCTGCTGGGAGAGGAAAATGCCGAATTTACTGTTATTTGGACACCCATTTTCCTCTTATCATCAAAAGGCGCTCATCGGCTTATATGAGAACGCGGTTCCTTTTACGCTGCGCATGCTCTCGCCTGATGAACCGAAAAATGGTGCGGAGTGGGCTACACTCTGGCCGCTGAAACGCTTTCCGGTGCTGGTCGACGGCGACCGAACCATCGCCGAAGCGACCATCATTCTGGAATATCTGGACCTGCATTATCGCGGCGACGTCCCTTTGATCCCTGACGATCCGGCCGCTGCGCTGGATACGCGAATGATGGATCGCTTCTTCGACAATTACATTTCCACGCCGCAGCAAAAGATCGTGTTCGATGCACTCCGGCCGGACGATGCCAAGGATCCGGCGGGCGTGGCCGATGCCCATGCCCAACTGGAAACCGCCTATGCGTGGCTCGACGGGGTGATGGCCGCCCGGCAATGGGCGACCGGCGATGTGTTTACACTGGCCGACTGCGGCGCGGCACCGTTTCTATTCTACGCGCACTGGGTGCACCCCATCGGGCCGCAATTTGCCAACGTCCTCGCCTATCGCAACCGCCTGCTGGCGCGTCCGTCCTTCGCTCGAGCTGTTGATGAGGCACGACCCTATCGGGGCTTCTTCCCGCTCCCGGTGCCTGATGAAGACTAACGAAATACCCATTGCCGGTTCAGTACGAACACGATGGCAGGCGTTACGAAGATAAACGCCGGGATCGGCGCCCATTCGGGCCAGCCCATCGTCGTGACGCACAGCCATACCCACACCGCATTGATGCCCAGGCTCACCATAGACACCGCGACGAACTTTACCGCTCGGCCCGCGCTGCGATCTTCGCGTTCGGCATCGCGGAAGGTGAAGGCGCCGTGCAGCACATAGCCTGCCACCACCGCGACGCAGAACCCCGCCACCAGCGCGACTTGCGGATGCAGGCCCACCAACGCCGCCAGCGTCCAGTAGATCGCAGCCTGAATGGCCGTCACCGTTACGCCGGTCAGGCCATATCGCACGACTTGCCACAACAGCGCGCGCCGTTCGGGGGGCCATGCCCTGATCGCCGCCATGATTTTCATCGACACCCCTTTGCGCTTTGCGTGCGGCGGTCTAATCCGGCGCTCATGACATGGAAAGCGGCAAGATGAGCAGCGCGACACAGAACACCCCCCGTTGGCGCGCGCGCATCACGCCGCTGGTCGATCGCTGGTCGGCCTATGCCGATGCGGAATGGAAATGGCTGACCTTCCTGATCTGGGTGGGCATCGCGGCGTTCTACATCGTGTCACGCTGGCAGCAGGTGCACTGGCTGGTGCTGACCGATACGGACGACAATATCCGCTATCTGCAGGTGAAGGACTGGCTGGCGGGTCAGGGTTGGTACGATCTGCGCCAGTATCGGCTCGACCCACCGGGCGGCGCGAACATTCACTGGTCGCGGCTGGTGGACTTGCCGATTGCTGGGCTGATGCTGTTCTTCCGGCTGTTCACGGACATTCCGACGGCGGACCGGCTGGCCTGCGCCATAGCCCCTCTCCTGCCCCTGCTGCCGATGATGCTCAGCCTTGCGTTCATCGTCCGGCGGCTGGCGGGCGGCAATGCGTGGATCGTCGCTGTGCTGGCTCCGCTGGCGGCGCAGATGGGTCTGAGCATGTATATGCCGATGCGGATCGACCATCATGGCTGGCAGCTGGCGCTGACCGTGGCGATGCTGGCCGGGATGGTGGACCGCAACTGGCTGCGCGGCGGGATCGTCGCGGGGCTGAGTAGTGCGTTCTCCATCGCCATCGGGATGGAGATGATCGTCTATCTCGCCGCAGCCGGTGCCATCGTCGCGCTGCGCTGGGTGTTCAAGGATGGCGCGGCGCGGCGGATGCGGCCTTATGCCATCAGCCTTGGCGGAGGCGTCGGCTTATTGTTCGTGCTGACCGCCAGCTACGCCAATCGTGCGCCGGTATGCGATGCCCTGTCGCCCGTATGGGTCGGCATATTGGGCGCGGCGGCGGGCGGGATGTTGCTGCTGACCTATCTGCCCCTGCGCAACTGGCAGCAGCGATTGATCGCCGGTGCGGTTATCGGCGCATTGGTCGCCGCCTTCGCGCTGATGAACTGGCCGCAATGCGTGACGAGTGCCTATCAGCTCTCGCCTGAACTGCAAAAACTGTGGCTCGCCAATATCCGCGAGGCCAAGCCGATCACGGTGCAGGCGCGCAATGTGGTGGTGCCGCTGCTGTCCCTGCCGGTGGTGGCGATCATCGGCGCGCTGTTTGCCTGCTGGACCGTGCGGCGGGATACCGAAGCCCTGTGGGCATGGGCAACCGTCACGCTGATGACGATATTCGCGGTCGGCCTGCTGTTCTGGCAATTGCGGGCCGGTCCTGCGGCGCAGTTCCTCGCGATACCGGCGGCGGCGTGGACGGCATGGATGGCAGCGCGCACGATGCTGTTCGGCAAACCACTCTGGCGCGTCGTTGGCGCTTTGGCCGTGCTGGTCGTCGGCGCAGTGCTGTTTGTGTATCAGATATACCCGGAGGCCAATCGCCTGATCGCGGACATGACCGATGCGGCGCCAGCGAAGCCCAAAGCGAAGCCTAGCCCCAACAGCCGAGGCGAATTGATCCGCAAGGCCAATGGCCGCTGCCGCTCGCTGCCGCAGCTACAGGTGCTGAATCAGCTTCCGCCCGCCACAATCTTCACGATGGTCGATCTGGGGCCGCGCC
The DNA here is from genome assembly GCF_027925545.1 of Sphingobium sp. BS19. Lineage (NCBI taxonomy): Bacteria > Pseudomonadati > Pseudomonadota > Alphaproteobacteria > Sphingomonadales > Sphingobiaceae > Sphingobium > Sphingobium sp. BS19. Next base: position 377,004 of record NZ_BSEF01000001.1, on the reverse strand, counting down.
TCATCGCCACGACGCATCATAGCGCGATTGCCGGTCCCTATCATCGCAACGGCGCGGCGATTCTGGACATTCATCATGCGCTGGATGGTCCTCCCGACGGGTTCCGCGCCATCGCCGCGCGGCACTTCGCGACCTATCTGCTGATCTGCCCGAACTTCCCAGAAGGCACCGTGTATCAGTCGCGCAGTCCGAAGGGATTCTACGCGCAACTGATGCGCGGGACGGTACCGGGCTGGCTGGAGCCGGTGACGCTGACATCGCCTGCCCCCCTGCCCTACAAACTCTACCGCATCGACTATTCAGCGCCGAACGGCAAAGAAGTCGCGCAGTAAGGTTGCGGCGGGCGCTTCGGCGATCCCGCCATAGACATCGGGCCGGTGCAGGCATTGCGGGTGGGTGAAGACATGCGCGCCATGATCGACCGCTCCGCCCTTGGGATCGGATGCGCCATAATAGAGCCGCGCGATTCGGGCGTGGGATATGGCACCGGCGCACATCGCGCAGGGTTCCAGCGTCACCCATAATTCGCAATCGGTAAGGCGAAAGTCGCCAATGGCCTGCGCCGCCGCGCGGATGGCCACGATTTCTGCATGTGCAGTGGGATCGTTGTCGCGGCGGTTGCGGTTCTCGCCTTCGCCGATGAATGCCCCGTCCCGCACGACGACTGCGCCGATAGGGACTTCCCCCGCCGCCCCGGCTGCACGCGCCAGATCAAGCGCGCGGCGCATCGGTGCGGGGGTGGGAAATGGCGCGGGCATGAGGGCGTTTAACGCCCCATGGTGCGCCGCGCCAGTGTGTCGCTTATTGGGGCTTCTGCACGTTGACCGTCGGCACTTCGACGGTTTCGTTGCGCGTGCCGACTTCGACCTTCACGACATCGGCCTTGTACGCGGGCAACGTGCCCTGCTTCACCGCAACCGCCGGGAGCGTCGCATCGCGAGTCTGTTCGACTTTCAGCAAGCCCAATGCCATGGCACCGCCAACGACGATCAGCCCCACGACCAGCAGTCCCAATATGAATTTTATCATTTTACCCTCCGTGAACTATAGGGCGCTTAACGCAGATCAGCGGCGAAGGTTGCTATATACTCTATGCCAAGGGTTGACGGATCAGGGCGATCGGGCTATCCGCGCCGCTTTCCGGGCAAACCCCGGGCCACCGAAACCTTCTGTATACAGGGCTGATTGATATGTCGCGCATCTGCGAGCTGACCGGCAAGACCCGCCAAGTGGGCCACAACGTGTCCCACGCGAACAACAAGACCAAGCGGGTGTTTCTGCCGAACCTGCAGAACGTCACGCTGCTGTCCGAAGCGCTCGAAAAGGGCGTTAAGCTGCGCGTTTCGACCAACGGCCTGCGTTCGGTCGAGCATGTCGGCGGTCTCGACAACTGGTTGCTCAAGACCAATGACGAGAAGCTCTCGCTCCGCGCACAGCGCGTAAAGCGTGAAATCGTGAAGAAGCAGAAGGTCGCCGCGTAACACGCACGACTCGGTTTCTGAACGAATAAGAGAGGCGGCCTGCGGGTCGCCTTTTTTATTGCGTGAGACTTTTGGGAATTTCCAATTTCAGCAGCAGGCTGCGCTGGAAAAATTCGTGATTGTCGTCCGATGCCATCCACAGGATGCGCCGACCGTTCTCGGTGGATAGCGCCAGCGCCTCGAAATTATCGGACAACACCGGCGGCGCGAAGCGGGCGAGGTCTTGCGCCACAAGCTCCGCACCGGCGCGCAACGGCGGCAGCGTCACAAGCGCGATGACGGCCGTAAACCCTTCGTGCAGCGTAACCCGGCGATTGAGCACCAGCAGATGCGTATCGTCCAGCACGACGGCATCGGTAGGCCGATAGCCCATTGGTGGGCGATAGCTTAGCCGCAGCGGGGGCACGCTTTTGGGTTCGGCGGGATCTTGCTGGAACAGCAGCACATCGTTGCCGCCATCCTTGCCATAGCCATATTCGGAAAACAGCAGGAAGCGCCCATCGTTCAGGCGGACCATCGCTTCACCCGCCCCGGTGTCGGGCCAGCGTTTGACCGCTGGCCACGACATGCACGATTCGATCCGCGCAAATCCCGGCGCATAGCGGCAGATGCGCTGGATCAGCTCGAACGACACCCAGTGGTGGCCGGTCGCGGGATCGACGACCTGCGCTTCTGAATCCCATGTCCAGCTTGGCAGATCCTTTTCCGCTGCGGTCGTCGGCAAAGGCGCGACGAACTGCCGCCCTCCGCGACCGTTGAGCGAAAAGCCGAACAGCGTCCCCGAATCGCTGAGCGCAAGGAATTGCCCGTCCGGCTGCACGAGCAAAGAGGATATGCCGCCGAAATCGGGATGCGGACTGGTCAGTTGCCAGCCACCCAGAAAGCGGAACGGGCCGATCCGGTCGCGCCGGGGATCGTCGCTGTCGAGCGCGAGGGGATGCGCCGTTACCAGCAGCGACCCCGCCACGCGCGGCGCGCCCTTGTTCGGTGCGGGCGGCGACAGCAATGCTACCGCCAGCAGAAGGATAAGGAGAACGCGCGACATCGGGGTCCAGCCGATAGGCGATTTGGCGGCGGAACACACTTGATTTGTCGCGATTTATGAACGGCAAATAACTGAACCAAGGCTGTCATCCATGTTCAGCCAAGCCTCAAAGCGAATCGCCCATAAGGGTCTCATCGAGAGGGACAGTGATTCGAAACAGTCACCCTCCCGAAGAAGTTTTGATAAGGAGTAACGCCATGAAGAAGTCTGCTTTCATCAACATGGGTGCTGCGCTTGCAATGGGCGTTGCATCTTTCGCTGCCACCTCGGCTCCGGCAATGGCCCGTGACCATTATCGCGGTTACGAACGCGGCTATGATCGGGACGATTATTACCGCGGTGGCGACCGTCGTTATTACAATAACGAGCGCTATTACCGGAACAACGGCTATCGCGGCGGTAACGACTATTACCGTGGCAACGACCGGAACAACTACCGCAACAACTACCGCTGCCGCGACAATGGCACCGGCGGCACCATCATCGGCGCGATTGCCGGTGGCCTGCTCGGTAACGAAGTCGCCGGTCGCGGTGACCGCACCACCGGTGCGATCCTGGGTGCAGGCGTAGGCGCTCTGGCCGGACGTGCCATCGACAAGAATGGCGGTCGCCGCTGCTGATCCGACAGCGAAGCACCGTTAGAACCAACGGAGGAGGCCAGTCCCGCGAGGGGCTGGCCTTTTCGCATAACTTGTAATAATGTTTCGGAACGCGGTAACAATCAGTCAGCGTTAGCAGCCGCGTTCTGGAGCTTCCCGCCATGCCTGCCGACCGTCTCCCCCTCCCCTTTCCCGCGCATGATTCGGACCCGGCGACCTTTCGCCAGCGCCTCCCCCACGATCATCGTCGGGCCGAACCGGACGTGCTTCGCCCGCTGATCGACCGGGCGCGACAAAGCACGACGGATCGCGCGGCATCGGTGACGCGCGCCAAGGGGCTGCTGACCGACCTGCGCGCCGCGCAGAGCGACGGCTGGGTCAATCAGTTCCTGCAGGAATATCGCATGAACACGGCGGAAGGCGTAGCCTTGCTGTCGCTGGCCGAAGCGTTCCTGCGCGTGCCCGATCCCGACACGGCGGATCAGTTGATCGCTGACAAGATCGGCGAAAGCGACTGGCGCGCGCATAGCGGCAAATCGCACAGCAATCTGGTGAACAGCGCGACCTGGGGTCTCGTCCTGGGCCGCGCGATGGTGCGCGACGATGGCACCGCAGGCGTTCTGCGCAAGCTGATCGGGCGCGCGGGCGAACCGTTCGTCCGCACCGCCGTCGGCGCGGCGATGCGCCTGATGGGCGAAGTGTTCGTGATGGGCCGCACCATCGAGGAAGCCATCAAGCGGATGGACAAGAAGCAGAACCGCGGCTTCACCGCGAGCTTCGACATGCTGGGCGAAGGCGCGCGGACCTATGAAGACGCAGCGCGCTATTTCGAAAGCTATGGCAACGCCATTCGCGAAGTCGCAGCGCAGGGGGAGAAGGGCCACAGCGTCTCGATCAAGCTGTCGGCGCTCCACCCCCGCTACGAAGCCAGCCAGTCCTATCGCTGCGTGTCCGACCTGACCGAAATGCTGCTCGCGCTGTCGAAACAGGCCGCGGCAAGCAATGTCGCGCTGACGGTGGATGCGGAGGAATCGCAGCGGCTGGTCATGTCGCTCGACATCATCGAAGCGGTGGCGCGGCATCCCGATCTGCGCGGTTGGGACGGGCTGGGCATGGCGATTCAGGCATATAGCAAACGCGCGCGGGCCGTCGTCGGCTGGGCGAACGCCACCGCACGGGATCGCGGTACGCGGATGGCGGTGCGGCTGGTCAAGGGTGCCTATTGGGACAGCGAGATCAAATATACGCAGGAGCGCGGCCTGTCGGGCTATCCTTTGTTCACGCGCAAGGCAGCGACGGATGTGTCCTACCTTGCCTGCGCGCGCGACATGCTCGACGCCAGCCATCTCTATCCCGCCTTCGCCAGCCATAATGCGCTGACCGTGGCCACCATATTGCAATGGGCAGGCAAGCGGCGCGATTTCGAATTTCAGCGGCTGCACGGCATGGGCGAAGGCCTGTACGAGCGACTGGTGCGCGAAGAGGGGCATCATTGCCGAATCTACGCGCCCGTGGGCGGCCATCAGGATCTGCTTGCCTATCTGGTGCGGCGATTGCTGGAAAATGGCGCGAATTCCAGCTTCGTGCATCAACTCGCCGATGCCGCGACCTCCGAGGAGGAATTGCTGGCCGATCCGGTCGAGAAGGTCGCCCGCTCTGGCGGTGCGCCGCATCCGGCCATCCCCCTGCCCCGCGACCTGTTCCGCCCCGAACGCGCGAACAGTGCAGGCGTGGACCTGGACGACCGGGACATATTGTCGGAGGTGATGGCCGAGGTGCGGCAGCCTTGGGACGAACATAATATTCCGTTCGTGTCGAGCGGGTCGAACGGAGAGAGTAGCCTGGCGTCCTTCGCCCGGACCGCCGTCGACCGCGCCCACACCGCCTTCCCGACATGGGCCGCAACGCCCCTCGACGCTCGCGCCGATTGCCTCGACCGCCTCGCCGATCTGATGGAAGAACGCCGCCCGCAATTGATGGCCATCGCCGCACAGGAAGCGTTCAAGACGATTCCCGATGCGCTGGGCGAAGTGCGCGAGGCGATTGATTTCTGCCGCTATTACGCAGCGCAAGCACGCACCGGCCTCGCGCCGGTCACGCTGCCCGGACCGACCGGCGAGCGCAATGTGCTTCGCATGGAGGGGCGCGGCGTCTGGCTGTGCATCGCGCCGTGGAATTTCCCGCTGGCGATCTTCATCGGGCAAGTTGCCGCCGCACTGGTTGCAGGCAATAGCGTGGTCGCCAAGCCTGCGCCCCAGACGCCGCAGATCGCTGCTGCCGCCGTCGCACTGGCACATGAGGCAGGTGTGCCGCGCGATGCCCTGATCCTGGCCCCCGGCGGCGCGGAAATGGGCAAGGCACTGACCGCCGATCCGCGCATCGCGGGCGTGGCGTTCACGGGCTCCGTCGCCGCAGCCAAGGCCATCGCACGCGCCTTGCTCGACGGGCCGGAGGATCGCCCCATCGTGCCGCTGATCGCCGAAACCGGCGGCATCAACGCCATGATCGTCGATTCGACCGCGCTGCCCGAACAGGTGGTGCGCGATATCGTGATTTCCGGGTTCCAGTCTGCGGGTCAGCGCTGCTCGGCGCTCCGCCTGCTGCTGGTGCAGGAGGAAGTGCTCGACCGCACGCTCCATATGCTGAAGGGCGCGATGGATGCGTTGGTGATCGGCGATCCCACCGACAGTCGCACCGATGTCGGACCGGTGATCGACAAGGCCGCATATGATCGCCTCATGGCGCACCGCGAAACGCACAGGGCCCGAATCGCCCATTCGGTCTCCGTGCCGAAACAGAAGCTGTTCGTGCCGCCCACCGTCATCCGGCTCGATGACATCGATCAGCTCGACCGGGAAGTCTTTGGCCCTATCGTGCATGTCGCTACATGGCGCGCAGGCGAGCTGGAACAGGTGGTCGCACAGATCAATGCCAAGGGCTTTGGCCTGACCATGGGCTTGCACAGCCGCATCGCGCGGACCGCGGGCACCGTGGACGCGCTTGCGGCGGTCGGCAACCTCTACGTCAACCGATCGATGATCGGTGCCGTGGTCGGATCGCAACCCTTTGGCGGCGAAGGACTTTCCGGCACGGGACCGAAAGCAGGCGGGCCGCATTATCTGCACCGCTTCTGCGTCGAGCGCGTGACATCGACCGACACGACATCGGCCGGCGGAAACGCCAGCCTGCTCAGCCTGGAAGACGAAGCCTAAGGGTCCGGGCGTCCCGTGTTACGAAATTTCCGATTATCAGCCTGACGCTTTCAGTAACGCTTGATTCCTGCCGATTTTGTGACACGATGCGCTTTAGAACCATAGGGGCGCGTCATGGAACTTTCATGGGATACTCCGGTACGATTTTTCGTCGGTAACGGCGATCAGGGTTTTCGCACGACCTTCCGCGGTTGCCTGGCTGTGTTCGAGGGCATAGCGCCCGACGACCGCTTTACCGCCTTCGCCGAATTTGAAGGTCCGGTGACGGTCGGCGGCAACCGCACCGCCATCGAATTGGGCGCGACGGAACTTGAAACGGCAGCCGCCTTGCTGAGAAACCCCAAGCATATTTGTTGATCCGGCTTGGACTGCGGCCTAGACCGGCTGCATGTCCTATGCCCCCTACCCCGCACTTCGCATGCGTCGCACCCGTGCCGCTGCATGGTCTCGCGCCATGCATGCAGAGCATCGCCTTAGCCCCGCCGACCTGATCTGGCCCTTGTTCGTGACCGAAGGCAGCGGCGTAGAGGAACCCATCGGCAGCCTGCCCGGCGTATCGCGCTGGTCGGTCGACGGTATCGTCACACAGGCGAAGCTGGCACGCGATCTGGGCATTCCCTGCCTCGCGCTCTTCCCCAATACGCAGCCCGATCGGCGCAGCGACGATGGGACCGAAGCGCTCAATCCCGACAATCTGATGTGCCGCGCGATCCGGGCGATTAAGAATGCCGTGCCGGAGGTCGGCGTGCTGACCGACGTGGCGCTCGACCCCTATACCGCGCACGGACAGGACGGGCTGCTGGACGATTCAGGCTATGTCCTGAACGATGCGACCGTCGATGTGCTGATCGGCCAGTCGCTCAATCAGGCAGAGGCAGGCGCGGACATCATCGCGCCCAGCGACATGATGGACGGCCGCGTCGGCGCGATCCGAGATGCGCTGGAAAGTGCGGGCCATGCAAATGTCCAGATCATGGCCTATGCCGCCAAATATGCGAGCGCCTTTTATGGCCCCTTCCGCGATGCCGTGGGGTCGAGCGGCCTCCTGAAAGGCAACAAGAAAAGCTATCAGATGGACCCCGCCAATGGCGAGGAAGCGTTGCGCGAAGTCGGGATGGATCTGGCCGAAGGCGCCGACAGCGTGATGGTGAAGCCCGGCCTCCCCTATCTCGACATCGTCGCGCGCGTGAAGGATGCGTTCGGCGTACCCGTGTTCGCCTATCAGGTGTCCGGCGAATATGCGATGATCGAAGCTGCCGCCGCAGCGGGCGCAGGCGACCGCAACGCGCTGGTCCTCGAAACGTTGATGAGCTTCAAGCGCGCAGGCTGCACCGGCGTGCTGACTTACCATGCTCCGCTAGCGGCAAAGTTGATGACGGCATGAAACACGAACGGCATCCCGGCGCGAGCATCATCGCAATCAACGGCATTATGCCGCGCATCCATGAAAGTGCCTTCGTCGCGCCCGGTTGCCGGATCATCGGCGACGTAGAGATCGGGCCGGAAGCCAGCATCTGGTACAATTGCGTCATTCGCGGCGACGTCAATCGCGTGACCATCGGCGCGCGGACCAATGTGCAGGACGGCACCGTCATTCATTGCGATTCGGACAAGGATGGCGCGGGCGGCTTTCCGACGACCATCGGCGAAGACGTGCTGATCGGCCACATGGTGATGCTGCATGGCTGCACCTTGCTGGATCGGGCGTTCGTAGGGCTGGGTTCCATCGTCATGGACGGTTGCGTGGTGGAAGGCGACGCGATGCTTGCCGCAGGTGCGATGCTGACCCCGGGCAAGCGTGTCCCCCACCGTCAGCTCTGGAGCGGACGCCCCGCCAAATATATGCGCGACCTGACCGATGAAGCGGTTATCGGGATGCGCACGGGGGTGGAACATTATGTCCACAATGCCCACGCCCACAAAGGTGCCGTGCGCGCTGCCCAGGACGAATAGCTTCGGCTCAGGCCGGCGCGAGCATCGCCCTCAGCGCGTCGAGACGGTCGTTCTGCGAATCGACCGTGGCGAGGGCCGATGCCCGCGCGGCGTCGATTGCATCCACGGACCCTGACATCTTGCCATCCGCAATGGCGCTGACCCGCGCGGTATACAGCGTATCGAGCGCCGCCAGCGCAGATACGCTATCGTTGCGCGCGGATTCCAGCGCGCTGATCGCCGCTTGCGCGGCGACCCACGGATCGCTCGACACAGCCGCCCCGGAGGCTGCGCGCGTCAATCGTTGCGCCTCGGCATAGGCCTTGTCGAACGCCATTGCGCCCGCCGCTGCCTGTCCGACATAGCGCGCCAGTTCGGCATCGTCGGAGGGGCTTGCTGCGGGTGCTGTCGGCGCCGGGGTGGCGGCAGGCGTTTCGTAGTCCGCCGATTCCACCGGACGGCGCGCCAGCGAAGGATAGGCGCTCGTATCGGCAACGCCTGCGGCACAACCGGTCAGCAACAGCGCAAGCGAGGAAAAGAGCGGGCGGAACATCATGACGCTGCATCTAAGCAGCGTATGGGTTCGTTGCAATGGCTCAAGTCCTGGCCCTCACTTCGTCATCCCCGCGCAGGCGGGAATGACAATGTTTAGAGCTCAGATTGGCACAGCCGCCAAAAACCCCTACCGGCATCGATCATGCTGACCAATATTGTCACCATCCTGCCGGTGTTCCTGATCGTCCTGTCAGGGTTCGGCGCAGGGCGCGCCGGCGTGCTGGGGCCGGACGGCGCAACGATCCTGAACCGCTTCGTGGTGTGGATCGCCTTGCCTTGCCTGCTGTTCGATGTGGTGGCGACGACCGATTGGCACACATATTGGAACCCCGGCTTCGCTACAGTGTCGCTGATCGGCAGTTTCGCGGTGTTCGCCATCGGTCTGGTCATCGGACGGATGCGGGGATTGTCGATTGCCGACATGGGCGTTGACGGCCTCAATGCCAGCTATTGCAATGCCGTCTATATCGGCCTCCCTTTGCTCACGCTGACTTTGGGCCCGGCGGTACGGCCTCACATCATCGTTGCTGCAGGTTTTACGCTGACAGCCTTGTTCGTCGCGGGCGTCATCTTGATCGAGGCGGGCCGCAGCCACGGTCACGGCATGGCGGGCGCAGCGTTACACATAGTCACAGGCATGGCGCGCAATCCGGTGATCGTGTCGCCGCTGGCCGGGCTGATCTGGTGGTGGAGCGGACTCGCCCTGCCCGCACCGATCCACGGCTTCCTCACCATGCTCGGCACGGCGGCCAGTCCCGCTGCGTTGGTGGCTGTGGGGTTGTTCCTGGCGCAGCGGCCCATCGTCCATGCGATCGGCAATCCCCATGTGCTTGCCCTCTCGCTCGTCAAGCTGGTGGCGCATCCGGCGATCACCGCGTGGCTGGCGTGGAAAGTCTTCATGTTGCCTGCCGACATCGCCGCCACCGCCATTGCCGTGGCGGCCCTGCCCACCGGCACCGGGCCATTCATGATCGCCGAATTCTACGCCCGTGATGGAAAGGTCACTTCCGGCACGATCATGGTCAGCACAATAGCATCGGTCGCAACGATTGCAGGCGTGCTTCTCCTGCTGCACGGCTAGGCAAACAACGCCGTTCGCAACGTAAAAAGGCGTGGCCGGGACGGCAATCCGGTTGACAGGGGGGACTCAATCCCATAATGGGCCGCTTTCCCGCGCGGGGTCTTCCGGGGCTGATGTCCCAGTGTTTCCGCGTCACGCAGTTTGGATTAGAAGAGAAAAGCCATGTTCGCAGTCGTGCGCACGGGCGGCAAGCAGTATCGCGTTGCCGCAGGAGACAAGATCGTCATCGAAAAGATCGCCGGTGAAGCTGGCGACCAGATTACGCTGGACGACGTCCTGCTGGCTGGCGAAGGCTCGGACCTGAAGGACACGAACGGTCTGACGGTGTCGGCAGAAATCATCGCGCAGGCGAAGGGCGAGAAGGTCATCGTCTTCAAGAAGCGCCGTCGCCACAACTATCGCCGTAAGAACGGCCATCGTCAGCGTCACACGATCCTGCGCATCGTCGCAATCGGCGGCGAAGAGAAGAAGGCAGCGCCCAAGAAGGCCGCAGCCAAGACCGAAGACGCAGCGGCTGCAGAAGCCTGAGCGTTCCAGAGCATTCGAGGAGTATAGACAATGGCACATAAGAAAGCAGGCGGTTCTTCGCGCAACGGTCGCGACTCCGCTGGCCGTCGCCTTGGCGTGAAGAAGTTCGGTGGCCAGGAAGTCATCGGCGGCAACATTATCATTCGTCAGCGCGGCACGCGCGTCTATCCGGGTCGCAATGTCGGCATCGGCAAGGACCACACGCTGTTCGCGCTTATCGAAGGCCGCGTGGTATTCCACGATGGCAAGCAAGGCCGCAAATATGTGTCCGTCGATATGATGGCACAGGCCGCAGAATAACGGACGACCTCCCATTCGGGGTCGTCCACTGGGCGCCCCGAAAGACAGTTTCTCCGTAATGGAAATACTGTCGGGTTGAGGGAAAACGGGGCGCCCCGAAAGGGTAGCGCCCCGTTTCCGTGTCTGGTGCATTTCGGGTCCTATCCTTTTCTTTTCCCTCGTCGTTTTTCTTGGAACAACGGCTCGTCTCATGCGTCGCACGGGCAAGCTTTTCCAAGAAAGAGCTGTCGCGAAGTCGTAACGCAATGCCGGTAGCGGCATCTGCATTGGGGCGGATGACAAGAATAAGAGAGGAATGCCCAATGTTTGCCCGCACGAACCGTTTGCTGCTTCGGCCCGGCTGGATGGAGGATGCCCCCGCATTGGCCCAAGCCATTGGCGAGGAGAGCATCGTGCGCAATCTGGCGCGCGCGCCATGGCCCTATGCCGAAGACGATGCACGGACCTTTCTGGGTATGCAGCGCGATATGCGCTTGCCCGATTTCCTGATCTTCTCACGGACGCGCGGCGCGCCTCGACTGGTCGGCGGCTGCGGCATCGGTTTGCCCGCAGAAGACGGCCAGCCTGAACTGGGCTATTGGATCGCGCGCCGCTATTGGGGGCTGGGTTTCGCTACAGAGGCAGCGCGCGCCGTGGTCGAGATCGCCCGCGCAACGGGTATCCAAAATCTGACTGCAGGGCATTTCATCGACAACCCGGCTTCCGGCAATGTCCTGCGCAAGATCGGCTTTCGCGCAACCGGCCACATCGCGCCGCGTTTCTGCTGCGCGCGGCAGAAAACAGCCCCGTACGCACTGTACGAAATGTCCGATGAAGTGGACATGCCGCGAAGTGACTTGGCGATCGAACTCTATGGCGAGGAAAGCCAGCCGCTTGCGGCATGACGATTGACCCCTCGCTTTGGCGGGGGGTTAACCGCCGCGATTCCGTTCGAACAGGATCAGCGGAATCTCGCCGTTTCGCACCCGCGCCGTCTCATGGAAACCGCATTTCTCTGCAACCTTGATCGACGGCCTGTTATCGGGATCGACGATGCAGCGCGTCGCCGGCGCATCGACATGCACATCTGCCCAGGCAAGCGTAGCGGCCACCGCTTCGGTTGCCAGCCCCTGCCCCGCCAGTTGCGACCGCACGGCCCAGCCGATTTCGGGACATCCTTCCAGTTCAGGGATGCCCCGGCGCGATTCGAGCAGCCCCGCGCTGCCGACATAGGCACCTGTCTTCCGGTCCGCGACCACCCAGGAACCATAGCCGAACAGCGACCATAGTCCTGCATGGCGCAGAATGCGGAACCACACCGCTTGCTCGTCCTGAATCTGCCCGCCTGTGATGAACTTCACGGTGACGGGGTCTTGCCACAGCGCAACGCTGTCATCGAGATCGGAAAGCCGATGCGCGCGGAGGGTCAATCGTTCGGTATGGAGCGTAGGAGCGTCAGTCATTGCGGCACAATGGCAGCGCTCCTCGCCATCGGTCAAGCCGTGGCAACGCGCTCCGGCAGTACGGCATCGGCATAATCGCTCGATGCCCGTGCGATCAGCGCGCGGTCGTCATGGTTCCACGGATGGAAACCGGGAAGAAAATAGCCGATCCACGCGCCCATGATCTTGCGCACCATGCCCGGACGACCGAAGGCGAACCACGCCATCTGCGCCCAGACCCGCGGTCCGGTCAGGCCATCCTGCCGCAACAGTTCCAGAATGCCGCGTGTCCGGTGATGAAAGAATCGCTGCGTAACGAGCAGCATCAGCATCGATTTGACCTTCCACCGCTTGAACCGGGACCAGTCGCGGGTCGCATGCAGCCATGTGTCGTAGGCAACGCCCTTATGCTCGATTTCCTCCAGCGCGTGCCATTGCCACAGCCCCCGCGATTCAGCATCGGCTTCATCCAGATGCCGGGGGTTGGCGAGCAATTGATGCGCAAGGATCGCGGTGAAATGCTCCAGCGCCATCGTCGCGGCAAGGTCGACGATCTTGGGACGGCCCTTGATCTCGTCCAGCGAATCGATGACGTCCTGCTCCAGCAGCGATACGTCATATCCGGCATCCACCACCCGGCGGTTGAATGCGACATGCTCGCGGCTGTGGATCACTTCCTGTTTGATGAAAGCGTTGATTTCCTGCTGCAAGCGCGGGGGCGTGCCTTCACGAAAGGCGCGCACGCTATCGACGAAGAAGGCTTCGCCGCGCGGGAACGTCACGGACAGCGCATTGTAGAACGCCGTACCGATCGGATCGCCGCCCAGCCACCAGCGTTTCTGAACGGTCTCGTCCGCCTGCGCCCGGCCGAAGCGCCGATCACGCGGCGTAATCGAAAGATCATGAGGGGTACGCGAAAGCAATTTCTGTGGCATGGTCTCTTCCATCAGCACGTCTAACTTACACTCGTGCAAATAAAGGTTACTTACACTAATGTCAATAGCGCGCCGTCGCCTTAGCCCCCTCGAAAGCCGAACCGCCGCTCTGGAAGCCGCGCGCGAACTGCTCCTCGAAGCAGGTCCGCAGGCCGTTACGCTAAAGGCCGTGGCCGGCCGGATTCAGCGGACCCACGCCAATCTGCTTCACCATTTCGGATCGGCTTCAGGCTTGCAGAAGGCACTGGCAGGCTATCTGGCGGACATGATCACCGCGACCATCGGTGACGCCGTCAAGAAAGCGCGCCGCGGCGAGGTGGAGCCGCGGACCATCGTCGATCTCACCTTCGATGCCTTCGACAAGGAAGGCGCCGGGGCGCTGGCGTCATGGATGATGGCATCGGGCAATGAAGATGCGCTCGACCCGGTGGTGGAGGCTATTCATCGGCTGGTGGACGAACTGTCGGCCAGCGAACCCAACCGCCCCTATATTGCCGAGCATACGCTCGCACTGGTGCTGAGCGCTTTGGGCGATTCGATGATGGGCGCGCCAATGGCCAAGGCGCTGGGCCTGCCGCGCACGATGGCGCGCGATCTGGCGACCCGCACCTTGTTCGCCTCGATGGCGCTGGCGGAGTCCCCTGAAATGAACACGGCCCTGGTGAACTGGATGGCCGCCAACGCGCCGAAATAAAAAGCCGTTTTAGGTTTTCACGTGTCGACTTATTTTCGCATAATGGCGCAAAGGTTTAATTTCCGGAGGAATACCGCTAAGGGCGGCGCATGCATTTTTTAGACCAGGCAAAAATCTATCTCCGCTCCGGCGCGGGCGGCCCCGGTGCCGTCAGCTTCCGCCGGGAGATGTACGTCGAATATGGCGGCCCCGACGGCGGTAACGGCGGCAAGGGCGGCGACATTATCTTCGAAGCGATCGAAGGCCTCAACACCCTCATCGACTTTCGCTATACTCAGCATTTCAAGGCGCAGCGCGGCATACCGGGCATGGGCAAGAACCGCTATGGCGCAGGCGGCGACGACCTGATCATCAAGGTGCCGATCGGTACGCAGGTGATCGCGGACGATGACGAAGGCACCATCCTGGCCGACTTCACCATCCCCGGCGAGCGCGTCGTGTTCCTGCGCGGTGGCGATGGCGGGCGTGGCAACATGTCCTTCAAATCCAGCACCAACCGCGCCCCGCGTCAGCATGGCACGGGTTGGCCGGGTGAGGAAATGTGGGTCTGGCTGCGGCTCAAACTGCTGGCCGACGTCGGCCTTGTCGGCCTTCCCAATGCAGGCAAATCGACCTTTATCAATCAGGTGAGCAACGCCAAGGCGAAGGTCGGCGATTATCCGTTCACGACGACCAAGCCGCAGCTTGGCGTCGTCAGCCACAAGGGCCGCGAGTTCGTGCTGGCCGACATTCCCGGCCTGATCGAAGGCGCAGCCGAAGGCGCTGGCATTGGCGACCGCTTCCTGGGCCATATCGAGCGGTGCCGCGTGCTGCTGCATCTGGTCGACGCGACCCTCGACGATCCGCTCGACGCATGGCGCATCGTGCAGGATGAGCTGTCAGCTTATGGCGCGGGCCTTGATGAAAAACCGCAATTGCTGGCGCTGAACAAGGGCGATCTGCTCGGTCAGGAATTGATGGACGACATCGCCGACCAGTTCCGGCAAGCCGGTGCGGAGGAAATCTTCATCATCTCCGGCGGCACAGGCGCAGGGGTCAGCGAACTGCTGGACCGTGTGATCCCCGAACTCGGCCCGGAACAGCGCACCGCCAGCAGCTACCGCATGGATATCGACCCGGAGGACGAGGACAAGGAAGCGGAACCGTGGTCGCCGCTGTAATCCGTCACACTTCTGCTCTCCCTGAAAGGAGGGGAGTTCAGTGACTCTCGCCGGTTTCCCCCCTGCCCTCTGTCGCCGGATCGTCATCAAGATCGGCTCCGCGCTGCTGGTCGATCCTACGGGCAATCCGCGCGAAGCATGGTTGCGCACGCTCGTGGCCGAAATCGCTGCGCGGCGCGCCGAGGGGCAACAGATCGTTATCGTATCGTCAGGCGCGATAGCCCTTGGCGCGCGTCGACTTAATCTGGCCAAGGGTGGCCGGGGCAGCCTTGAAGACGCGCAGGCTGCCGCCGCCGTGGGTCAAATCGCCTTGTCGCAGGCATGGGCCATGCTGCTGGCCGAACAAGGCATTACCGCTGCGCAGATTCTCGTGACGCTCGACGATCTGGAAAACCGCCGCCGATATCTTAATGCATCGGCGACGCTGGAACGGTTATTGTCGCTGGGCGTAGTCCCCGTCGTGAACGAAAATGACAGCGTAGCGACAGCCGAAATCCGATTTGGCGACAATGACCGGCTGGCGGCCCGGATCGGGCAAGCCGCTCGGGCTGACGCAGTTGTGCTGCTGTCTGACGTGGACGGGCTTTACACCGCGAACCCGCACGTCGATGCGACGGCTATGCTGGTGGAAAACATAAAGACAATCGACGCGAAGATCATGGCGATGGCCGATGGTGGATCGGGTTCGGGCATGGGATCGGGCGGCATGCGCTCAAAGATCGAAGCCGCAAAGATCGCGACCGGGGCGGGCGCGCATCTCGCGATCATATCGGGCCATGTCGATTCGCCGCTGCAAAACTGGACCAACGGCGGGCGCGGCTCCATCTTCCACGCTGCCGATGCAAAGCGGGCGCGCAAAAGCTGGCTGGCCGGACGGCTGACGACGCGCGGCCATATCGCCATCGACGCCGGGGCCGAGCGGGCGCTGGCTAATGGCAACAGCCTGCTCCCCATCGGCGTGCGAACCGTGACCGGCACTTTCGCGCGGGGCGATGTGGTGGACATCGTCGCCGAAGACGGTCGGGTGCTGGCGCGCGGCCTCGCCGAATATGACAGCGGCGACGCCGTGAAGATCGCGGGCCGACGCAGCGAGGACATCGCGGCCATTTTGGGCGATGTCCCCCGCTCCGTCCTGATCCACCGCGATCACATGGTGCTGCTGAACCCATGATCCCTTTTCGGCTGGCCGTAACCGGCGCCACGGGTTTCCTTGGCGCAGCAACCCTCGACCTTGCGCTGGGCGCAAAGATGAAGATCAACGCGCTCACTCGTTCGCCGCAGTTCCCGCGCAAGGGCGTGACATGGACCCCCGGCGCGCTGAGCGACCATGACAGTCTGGAGCGGCTGATGGCGGATGCCGACGCGGTGCTCCATATCGCCGGTGTCGTGAACGCGCCGGACCGCAAGGGTTTTGCCGAAGGCAACGCAACCGGCACGATGAATGTCGTCGACGCCATGCGCCGCACGGGCGTTCGCCGCATCGTGCATGTGTCGTCGCTGGCGGCCCGCGAGCCGCAGCTTTCAAGCTATGGCTGGTCGAAGGAACTGGCCGAGCGGCATGTCATGGCCAGCGCGCTCGACTGGACCATCGTGCGCCCTCCGGCGATCTATGGTCCCGGTGACAAGGACATACTCGACCTGTTTCGAATGGCGTCCAAGGGGGTCGTGATGCTCCCGCCCGGCGGGCGCTTGTCGGTTATTGAAGTCAGTGACTTGGCACGCCTTCTTCTGACACTCATCGAGGATCGCGGAGACAGTCTCGCGCAAATTTATGAAGTCGATGACCAGACGCCGGGCGGATGGAGCCATGCCGATTTCGGTCGCGCCATTGGTATGAGTGTGGGCCGCGCCGTCCGCACCATCGCCACACCACGCTGGTTGATGAATGTCTCCGCCGTCAGCGACCGCATGATCCGCGGACGCAAGGCAAGACTGACGCAGGATCGCGTAGGCTATTACTGCCATCCTGACTGGGTATCCCGCCCCGAAATGGCACCGCCCGCCGAACTCTGGCAACCGCAGGTGGCGACCATGGACGGGCTGAAATCGACGGTCGCGGCCTATCGCGCAAAGGGCTGGCTTTAGATTAGCCGCCCCAGCACGAGCTCTACCGCAAATGCCGCAAAGCTGAGCACCAGCCCCGTCAGAAATATCCGATAGGCATAGCCCAGATATTTGTATTTCTTGTGCTGCAGCACTTGCCCATTCTGATAGATGTCCCGCAGCATCACCCGATACAGCGCTTCGTCGTCGTCCAGCTTCGCCACGATCCGGTCGGCAAATTCACTTTCGCTGACGCTGGTGAAAATGCCGAAAAACAGGATATTGGCATCGTCCCCCACTGGCCCCTTAATATTGGTGACTTTGGGCAGGACAGACAGGATCGCAAACGTTGCGGCCAGAAATGCCCCTGTGGCGAGGATAGCAATCGGCACGATCATATGCCCTGTCCGCAACTGCCCCACCGCCAGCGTGAAGACCACGAAAGAGGCACCCATCAGCATATTCGCTTTCTGGTCGGCCATCTGGCTTAGCTGCAGATTGGCGGCGAGCGACGTGCGGACAAGATGGATCGCATTGGGCACCAGCGGCCGCTTTACCGCGGTCCGTTCCTCCCCCTTGGCATAGTCGGCCATCGTTTTTATTCCCCAAACTTTCCCGGAACATCGCATCTTGCGCACATTGCGGCAAGTTCACGCCCGATTGACGCCTTATTCCCTTGCCAAAGGAAGCCGATACGGCGCAAAAACCGCGCCTTCAACGCCTGAAATAAGTCCAGAAAGACGAATAGCATGACGGATCGCCAAACCATCTTCGCGCAAGTCGCCGAACAGATCGCGCCTTTCAATAAAAAAGGCGTCGCGCTGACCGAAGCCACGACCTTTGCCGGGGATCTGGAATGGGACAGCCTGACTGTCATGGATTTCGTGGCCGCGGTCGAGGATGAATTCGACATCCTCATCACCATGAACATGCAGGCGGAAATCGAGAATGTCGGCCAGCTTGTCGACGCCGTCACCAAGCTGAAGGGTTGAACGCGCCATGAGCCAAGCTGCAGCCACCGCCGCCGACACGCAGACTCCGGACGAAACATCCGGCGCGACCGACCTGTTTTCCAAATTCGATCCCCTGATCGCCGAGCGCGAAGCGCTGATGGCGACGGGCGTGCGCGATCCTTTCGCCATCGTGATGGACGAAGTGAAGTCGCCGACCCTTGCGGTGATCAAGGGCAAGGAAACCATCCTGCTGGGCACCTACAACTATATGGGCATGACGTTCGACCCGGATGTGATCGCGGCGGGCAAAAAAGCGCTCGACGAATTCGGCGCAGGCACGACCGGCAGCCGCGTTCTGAACGGCACCTATCAGGGCCACAAGGAAGTCGAGGACGCGCTCAAGGAATTTTACGGCACCGATCATGCCATGGTATTTTCAACGGGTTATCAGGCGAACCTGGGGATTATTTCCACGCTGGCGGGTAAAGGCGACTACGTCATTCTGGACGCGGACAGCCATGCGTCGATCTATGACGCCTGTTTCCTGGGCAATGCCGAAATCGTCCGCTTCCGCCACAACAGCGTCGAGGATCTGGACAAGCGGCTGGGTCGCTTGCCCGTCGATGCGCAGAAGCTGGTCGTGCTCGAAGGCGTCTATTCGATGCTGGGCGACATCGCGCCACTGCCGGAAATGGTCGCGGCCATCCGCAAGCACAAGAATTGCATGATTCTGGTCGACGAAGCGCATGGCATGGGCTTTTTCGGTCCCAACGGTCGCGGCGTGTACGAGGAACAGGGCGTCGAGAAGGACATAGACTTCGTAGTCGGCACTTTCTCCAAATCGGTCGGCACGGTCGGCGGTTTCTGCGTTTCGAACCATCCCAAGTTCGACGTGATGCGTCTTGTCTGCCGCCCCTATGTGTTCACCGCGTCGCTGCCGCCCAGCGTCGTAGCCACCGCTGCGACGTCGATCCGCAAACTGATGCACGCGCAGGACAAGCGCGCGCATCTGTGGGAAAACAGCCGCCGATTGCACGGCGGGCTGAAGGCAATGGGCTTCAAGCTCGGCACCGATACGCCGCAATCCGCGATCATCGCCGTCATCCTCAACGACCAGACGCAGGCTGTCGCGATCTGGCAGGCGCTGCTGGAACTGGGTCTCTACGTCAACATGGCCCGCCCGCCTGCAACGCCGACCGGCACGTTCCTGCTGCGCTGCTCGCTATGCGCGGAACATAGCAGCGATCAGGTCACGCAGATTCTGGGCATGTTCGAGGAAGCCGGAAAGGCGACCGGCGCGATAGTTTGATCCAATTTACGATGGATACGTAACGATACTTCCCCCGATTCATGTTCTGCTCTATGAGCTTGGAACATGGACGGCGCGATGAGTTATATCGACGATGAGCTGCCTAAGACGCGCCGGGTCATCCGCCGCGTGGTCGGCGCTGCCATTGGCATTCCGCTGATGATCGCGCTCGGTGCCTTGCTGTACTTTGCCAGTATGGCGAGCAGCGACCGGGACATGGCGCTGGACGAACAGCGCCACAGTTTCGAAGTCATCAACCTGGCGACGCAACTGGACGCATCGATTGCCAAGTCCGAAGCGACGCTCGCCCGCTATGTGATCGGCATGGATCCCGACACTGGCCGCCTGTTTCAGTCGCAGTGGCGACGGGCCGGAGCGGAACTCGATGCGCTGGCGTTCTCCACCCGCAAAAGCCCTTGGCAAAAGGCAGCGGTTCAGGGTCTGCGCGAGGCCTATCTGGATCGCGGCAAGACGCTGAACGAAATCGGCCTGCGCACGACCTACGATCAGAAACTGGGCGCGCTATCGCAGTTTCATCAGGCGGGGAAGTCCACCAATCTCAAGCTGATAAACGATCGGCTGTACGCCATCATCGAAGCGGAAAACGCCCGGCTTACCGAGCGTAGCACTGCCGTGAATCTTGCAGGCGATCGCAGCGCGCTGGCCAATCGGACCTATCTGCTGGTCGGGCTCATCATTCTCGTCGGGGCGCTCTGCGCGGCATGGGCAGCGATGTCAGCTTGGGCGGACCGTCGCAATGCGCGTCGGCTGGCGGACGCGGAAATGATCCGGGCGGACCGCATGGAGGCCGCCGTCACGATTCGCACCACGCAGTTGCAGGAAGCCAATGTCCGCCTTCAGCAAGAGGCCGCCGAGCGCGCTGCAGCGGAAGAGAGCCTGCGCCAGATGCAGAAGATGGAAGCCGTGGGGCAACTTACCGGCGGCATCGCGCATGATTTCAACAATATGCTGGCCGTCGTGTCCGGGGGGCTCGAACTTGCAAGGCGGAAACTGCGCGAAGACCCGGAAAATGCCGAGAGACATATCGACAATGCAATGGAAGGCGCCAACCGGGCATCCGCGTTGACCCGTCGGCTGTTGGCGTTCGCCCGCGCCGAACCGTTGCTGCCTGCCGCAGTCGATCCCGATGCGCTGATTCGCAACATGATCGACCTCATCGACCGCACCATTGGCGATCAGATCGTCGTTACGCTGGAACCCGGCGCATCGGGCTGGGCCATTTTCGTCGATCGGCATCAGCTTGAAAACGCCATCCTCAACCTCTGCGTTAACGCGCGGGATGCCATGGACGGTCGCGGCACGCTTACGATCACAACAGCGCAGGCGACACTCGCGCCCCGTGAAATCGGGGAGTGCGAAGGCGGTGACTATATAAGGCTCGCCGTCAGTGACAGCGGTTGCGGCATGGATGCAGACGTGCTGCAGCGGGTGTTCGAGCCGTTCTTCACGACGAAGCCCGTGGGCCAAGGTACGGGACTTGGTCTCAGCCAGATTTTCGGTTTCGTGCGGCAATGCTCTGGCGAAATCCGCATTCAGTCCCGGCCCGGTGAAGGCACGCAAGTCGAAATGTTCCTGCCGCGCAAGGCAATGACGGCGGCGCAGGTGGCGGAAATGGTAAAGTCGCCCGCCAGTATCGACACGACCGATCATCCCCCCACCCGCATATTGGTGGTCGAGGACGATCCGCGCGTCCTGTCGCAATCCATGGATGCCATTGCGGAACTGGGGCATCTGCCCGTCGCGTGCCCGCATCCGGACGAAGCGGCGACGATGCTGGAGCGATATGGCGATATCGGCCTGATCATGAGCGACGTCCTGATGCCCGGAATGACGGGCCCCGAGATGATCGCTAGCCTGTCTTCGAAATTCCGCGACATCCCCGTATTGTTCGTAACAGGATATGCCGGTGACATCGACGATGCGATGATGTTCGAAGGCCATCAGGTTTTGCGCAAGCCCTATACCCTGGCCACTCTTTCACGCACGATATCCGATACGATCATTCAGGCGAATGGAAAAGACAGCAAGCCCGGGGCAGCCGAGGCGGCGCCCAAACCGGGCAAATCGGTCCCGAAGAACAAGCCCCTCAGCGAATCGCCCCCGACCGAAACAGCCGAGGCAGCAGAGTAACTGCACCCAGCAAGGGCCAGCGCCGCTGCCACGGTTTTATGGCAATCTGTGTCCCGGCGTGGCGATTGATCTTCCACGCCAGATAATCGATCCCCCCTGCGAAGGTGAAACTGGCCTTTGCCAATCGCATGGCCGTCAGGCGCTTTCCTCGACTCTGCAGCGCACGCCAGCGGCGGGCATTGTCGGCAATCTCTGCTGATGTGAAAGGATCGGCGCGTCGCTGGGGATAGGCGGCGGCAAAGCGGGCATAGCGGTCCGGGTCGCTGTCGACGATAGAGCCGGAACGATCGGTCCGCTCCGCCCGCAATTCCGCGCCATAGGTCAACGCGAATCCTGTGCGCCACAGATGCAGCCCGTCGCCCGGGCCGTCCGCTTGCGCGGCAGGCGCGGCAAGATCGAGCAATGTGGGCGCAGCGCGGGACACCGAGACAATGGCGCGAATGCGCGCGACTTCGTCTGCCGCCCACAACAGGCGGGACGGTTGCGCGAAACGCGCCCAGACCGACACATTGTCCGCATCCCGTCCGCACAGCCGGTCGAAATCCGGTTCGCTCAGCACCGCATATTTGGCGATCAGGCCCTGATGTTCGAATGGGAATACATTAGGCGGGATCAGCCGGTTAGCGCGGGCCAGCCAGCCTTTGCCATAAGCCGCTTCATAGTCCGATACGATCAGATAGAAATCGAGCATCAGCCCGTCGAGATTGGCTTCCCGCAAGCAGGACCCGTAGAACAGCACCGCGCGCGCTGCGCCGGGATACAGGCTTGCCAAAGCTGCCGCCATGGCAATGGCGCGCGGATCGGCAGGCTGCGACAGTTCTTCGGTGACGAGGGCGGAGAGAGAGTGCGACATCAGGATTCACGGTGTCCGCACGGGGCGAACAGCGCAATTCAGAACATCACGCCGCCAGCCGCAGAAACGGCACGGGTGCCGTCGAGCGCAGCACGATGGGGTTGCCTGTATTCGCTTCGAAAATCTCTCCGTCCAGAATGACGCTGCTACGATCGCCTTCGATGCGGATCGTGTCGCCCTGTTCCAGATGGATGCCCTGCATCTTGCGCGTGCCGAAGCGGCCGATCAGCGCAGCTCCCAACATACGCAGGACTGCCGGACCGTTTTGATCCACCGCCATCAACTTCAGCGAACCGCGACCCGATTCGCCCGGCTGCGCGCCCAGCAGAAGACGTTCGAGCGTCGTCACGATCAACACCGCAAAACGCCCGGCAAGCTGTCCATCGCGGATGAGCGAAATGGAGACAGGGCGTGCAATCGGCGGCATGAACTTGCCTTTGACCCCGAAGATCACCGAAAACACGACGGCCAGCGCCGTCAGTGCGTGACTGAGACCGTTGGGCAGGCCCAGCGGATAGATCTTGTTGCGGCAATACAGGATGTAATCGGCAAGGCCTGCGCCGCCCAAGAACATTCCCAAGACCGGGCGACTGCCGTCCTTGCCATCCGACAGAGCAATAAGTTCGCGGACCACGACATGATCGGTCAGGCCGTTCTTCGCGATCTCGACGATCCGTTCCAGTGCCTTGATGGGGTCGCCATGAATGCCAAGGTCAAGCGCGATCAGATTGGTCTTTCCATTGGGCAGCACCGCCACCGGCGGCACCTTACCCTTGAAATGTTCGCCCTGATATAATTCGGTCAATGCCGCCTGCACCGTGCCGTCGCCGCCATTGATGACGATGACCGCCGGGTTCACCCTCGCAATCGTCTGCAACGCGCGACCGATCTGGTCGGCATGTTCGACTTCGTAATGGAAAATATCCGGGTTGCCTGCGCAATAGGTGCGCACGCGCGGAAGAGTCTGTCTATTCCCCGTGGATTGGGGGTTGGACAGCAGCGCGACGCAAACCATTGGGGGCCGAAACCTTTCGTCAGGCGCCCAGAGGCTTGAAGCTCAAGCCCTGGACGTAATTGAGGATGACGCGAATCTCGCGCGTGGAGGAACCGACCGCAAATTTCGCCTTGTCGAGATCGGGCTTCCGCTTGAAGGCGAGATCCAATAGGCTGACATGCGGGTTGCCGGAAAAACCGCCACCGTCCGAAGACTTGTCGCTCTTTCCGTTGTTATTGGCATCGTGGCGGACATACAGCGCATAGCTGCCCGGTTTCGGCACCGCGACGCACACGCTCAACGGACCGGAGCGCGGCACGGGCAGTTCCACCCGCTCGAGATACTTTTTCTTTTCCAGAAACGTCCGTGGATTGGCTTCGTACAACTGCACCCGCAACATGCCGGTGCGCGCCTTTATCCCTTCGACATGCACCAGCACGGCGGAACCATTACGGTCGCAAGCGGCAGCCTGCGGACCTATCGCCTGTGCCGTTGCCGGAGTCGCCGCGATGCCCAGCGCCATCAGGGACGCGACCAATGGCCGCTTCACTGTCTGGAACCTGATCGAAGACAACACTTTCAACATGACCAACACTCTCCTGGAAGCTATAGCGCCTGTCTGGCTTACGCCCGGACCTGCACAGACCCTGTTCGCCCCTCAGGGTGATATGGGCGCGGTTTGCGGCCAAAACATGGTGATGGAACGACCACATATTGAAAATGCTGACAGCCACTGATCGATATATCGCCCGACTGATCGCCGTTCCGTTGCTCAGCACCCTCGTCATTGCGGCGATGTTGCTGGTCCTCGACAAGATGCTGCGCCTGTTCGATTTCGTCGCGGCAGAAGGCGGGCCGGTCAGCGTCGTCTGGCGGATGCTGGCCAATATGATCCCGGAATATCTGTCGCTCGGCATCCCCATAGGGCTGATGCTGGGCGTGTTGCTCGCGTTCCGGCAACTGGCATTGTCATCGGAACTGGACGTGTTCCGCGGCGTCGGCATGAGCTATGGCCGGTTGCTGCGCGTGCCTTATATGTACGCAATCGGCCTTGCCCTCATCAATCTGGCCATCGTCGGATTCGTGCAGCCTTATGCCCGCTACGCCTATGAAGGGTTGCGTTTCGAATTGCGATCGGGCGCATTGGGTGCCTCCATCAAGGTCGGCGAGTTCACGACTCTGGGCAAGCGCATGACCTTGCGCATCGAAGAAAGCCGCAAGAGTGGCACCGACCTGCACGGCATCTTCATGCGGGTATTGGGGAAGAACGGCCAGACATTGGCCGTGACTGCGGCCAGCGGTACATTCCTCGCCACCGACGATCCCGACGTCATTATCTTCCGGCTGCGTGACGGGGTTCTGGTGAACAACGGGCCTAAATACACCTCGCCGCGCATCCTGAGCTTTTCCAGCCACGACCTGCCCATCGACTTGCCGCAGATCGAGCGTTTTCGCGGTCGCGGCAATGCCGATCAGGAATTGACGTTGCCCGAGCTGGTCCGGGTGGGGAAACAGACTGACGACGGCGAGCTTCGCAATCAGGTGCGCGCCAATTTCCATTTCCGGATGGTCGAAGTTGCGATGATGATGCTGTTGCCATTGGCGGCGCTGGCCTTTGCCATCCCGCCCAAGCGCTCCACCTCCGCCTTGGGGGTGTTTCTCTCTATCGTCTTCATCGTGACCTATCACAAGATCAACGAATATGGCGAAAGCGTCGGCGCGCTGGGCAAGGTGGACCCGGTCATTGCCCTGTGGGTGCCATTCATGGGCGTCGCGGCTTTGATTCTATGGATGTATCATGTCGTCGCGCATCGCCCCGGCGGCCAGCCGATCGGTGCACTGGAAATCGGCTTTGCCAAACTGGGCAAATGGATTGGCCGTCGCTTCCGCTTCCTGCGGAGTCGCAAGGTTAAGGGTACGCCCGCATGATGCTGCAGTTTTTCCCTTCGAAGCGCGTGGCGCTGTATATGGGGCGGCTGTTCCTCGTCCGCACCATCGCCGTGCTCGCGCTGCTGGTGATCGTGCTGCAAACGCTCGACCTGTTGGGCGAATCGGGCGATGTCCTAGCCTATCCTGGCAATGGCAACGCGCAATTGTGGAACTACGTCCTGTTGCGTGCACCTCAGATCATCGCGCGCTTTCTGCCGTTTTCGGTTTTGCTGGGCACTTTGGTGACGTTGGCCACGCTCAACCAGAACAGCGAAATCATCGCGATGAAGGCTGCAGGGCTTTCCGCGCATCAGATACTGGCCCCGCTCATCATCGTCGCTTTCGGCATTTCCGCATTCAGCTTTGTTTTCAATGAGCGGATCGTGGCTCGCGCCTCGGCCTCGCTCGATGCCTGGCAAGCGGTCGACTATGGCCCGCGCCCCAAGGACAGCGGCATCAAGTCCAATATCTGGGTCCGTGACGGAGACGATCTGGTCACCGCCGGTCTGGTTGGCGGACGCGGTAAAGGAACATTGCTGCGCAACGTCGAGATCTTCAACCGCTCCAATAACAGCCTGACGACGATCATTCAGGCACCGCGTGGCCGTTACGATGCGCAGGGCAGCGGGTGGATTCTGGAAAATGCACGATCATTCGATGTGGTGCGTGGTACATCGACCATGCTTGGCACCGTGCGGTTCGGGCGCGATATCCGCCCCGATCAGTTCACACTGGCGAAGGTGGATGCCAATGGCCTGTCTATCGGCGCGCTGAGTTCGGCCATTGCCGATCTGAAGGATGCCGGACGTCCCACCGCCGCGCTGGAGGGTGCTTTGTGGCACAAGACCTCCGGGCCGCTATCTGCGCTGCTGATGCCCTTGCTGGGGGCTGTTGCTGCGTTCGGACTGGCACGTTCGGGCAAGCTCTTCGTGCGCGCGGTCATTGGCATGTCGCTCGGCTTCACCTATTTCGTGGCCGATAACTTCGCGCTGGCAATGGGTAATCTGGGTGCCTATCCGCCGCTGATGGCAGCGTGGGCGCCCTTCCTGCTGTTCCTGCTGGTCGGCGAGACAGTACTGGTCCGCACCGAGGAATAGGCGTTACCGACGCAGCATCGTGCTCCGCGCGATCTTCCCGACCAGAGGCAGCATCCCGCGATAATTGCCGCCAGCATAAGATGACTGCGCGTCCATCGTAGCGATCATGCGGACATGGGCCCGGCCCAGTGCGTGATAGGGCACGCTTGGCAGCAAGTGATGCAGCGCATGATAGCGCAGCCCAACCGGCGCCCATATCTCAGGCAGCACGCCCGGCGGTGGCACATTGACCGAGTCCAGATATTGCGCTGTCACGGTCATCGCTTCGCCTTCATTCTCCCACAGATGTGCGACCAATGTGCGCAACTGGTTGATGACGGTCATCGCCGAATGGACCGCCATATAAGTCAGCAACGGCCGCCATCCGAATGCGAAGACGCTAGCGACAAGCGCCAGAGCGAACAGGCACGCCCCTGCCTCCTGCCAGTACCACTGGCGCTTGAATTCCCCTTCGGGCGGACGACGGCGAAAGGCGGGATTGATCGACAGCGCAGAATATTGCGCCTCAACCGCGCGACGCAGCGGCGGCACGATCACGCTGAGCGGGGTCAGCACACCGAAGCGGAAAATGAGGCCCACCGGCGCCAGCATCGCCACAATCACGAACAACGGCAAAGACCACGGCTTCATCAGCGCCAGCGGCAGATATTCCGGATCGTTCGCCGTACCATAGCGGGTGCGGGCGTGGTGCAGCGTATGCACCCCTTCATACATGAACGAGGGAATCATCAGCGGCACGCCGATCAGCAGGTTCCACGCAAAGCGGAACCCCGGCAGCGCGCCTTTGCGGATATGCGTCAGTTCATGGATGAAACTCGCCGCACGATACAGCGTCAGCATCGCAACGACGCCGCACGCCAAAGCCAACGGCACGCTATCCAACAGGATGGCACCGGCCAGACCAGCATAGCCGATGCCCGTCGAAATCAGGAAATCCGGCCAGTAGATCGCCGGGTTCGCAACCGAAAATTCACGGTTCAGCTCCGCTGCCAAACGCAACATCGCTGCATCGTCGGCAATGGGCGCACGACGCCGCTCGGCAGGAAGGGGAGAAGGCACGGCTATCGTTGTATGAGCAGTCATGCAATTCTCCTATCGGGCAAATGCGCACAGTTCATGGCAGCAACATGGCATGTTCAACATTGCGCCACGCTGTCCGGAATCAAAATACGTGCCCGACTCAAAATATCTGGCCGACTTGACAAAATGTGAGGCTGCCACGCACTGCTGTCGACGACCTCTAAGCAAAGACAGCATCATGGCCTCATCTGATTTAGTGATCTCCCCCGTCAGCAACAAGGCTGACCGCAAGGCTTTTGTCGAGCTACCCTGGGCCATCTACGCCAACGATCCCGCCTGGGTTCCGCCGCTTAAGGGCGAAGCCCATGATCTGATAACCCCTGGCAAGAACCCGTTTTTCGAACATGCCGAAGCGCAGTTTTTCCTCGCGCGCCGTGACGGGCAGGTCACCGGGCGCATCTCCGCCCATTTCGATCGGCTTGCGCTGGAAATGCCCGTCGAACAGGGCATGGGACCGGGCACGGGCAATTTCGGCCTGTTCGAAGCGACGGATGAAGAAGACGCCCACGCGCTGATCGCGGCCGCTGAAGAATGGCTTCGTGGCAAGGGAATGACCCGCGTTCTGGGTCCGATATCGCTGTCGATCTGGGAAGAGCCTGGCTTGCTCGTCCACGGTCACGATCATCCGCCGACGGTCATGATGGGCCACAACAGCCCCGCCTATGAAGCGTGGATCGAAAGCGCGGGATACACCCCCGCCAAGAAACTCAATTGTTACGAAATCAACATCAAGAAGGGCTTTTCCCCTCTGGTCCAGCGGATCGTGGAGTCCGGTGAGAAAAACCCGCGCATTCGCATCCGGCATGTAAACAAGAAGGATTTCGACAAGGAAGCCGCAATAATCCTCAACATCCTCAACGATGCGTGGGGCAAGAATTGGGGGTTCGTGCCGATCACCGACAGCGAGATCGCCTTCACCGGCAAGAAGCTCCGCCCGATTGTGTACGAAGACCTGATCCGCATTGCCGAAGTCGATGGCGAGCCCGTCGCGTTCATGATGACCCTGCCCGACCTCAACGAAGCTATCAAGCCGCTCAACGGCTCGCTTCTACCGTTCGGCTGGGCAAAGCTGCTGCTGTGGCTGCGCAAGCCTCAAGTGCGGACGATGCGCGTGCCGTTGATGGGCGTGGTCCAGAAGCTTCAGTCCTCCCGCATGGCCAGCCAGCTTGCCTTCATGATGATTGAACTCATCCGCCGCGACGCCGTGGCGAAATATGGCGCAACACGCGGCGAGATGGGCTGGATACTGGAGGACAATCAGGGGATGGTCGCCATCACCAAAGCCATCGACGCCTTCACGAACAAGAGTTACCAGATTTATGAGAAGGGGCTTTAAGGGGGCGGACCTTCTTTCTTCGTCACCCCAGCGAAAGCTGGGGTCTCAGGCGGTGGCGGGATGTGTTTAGTCCCCACACAAATTCCACCCCCGTGCGCCTTAGCCTGAGATGCCAGCCGTCGCTGGCATGACAATGAAGGTTATGGCTGCATTGAGCCATAAAAGCGCCCTACCGCAACTCCACCCAGACAGGCGCGTGGTCGCTGGCTTTTTCCCGGCCGCGAAAGTCCTTGTCGACCTGCGCATCGTGCAGCCGGTCAGCCGCAGCAGGACTGAGAAGCAAGTGATCGATGCGGAAACCCGCGTCGCGCGGCCAGGCGTTCATCTGATAGTCCCAGAATGTCCACACGCCGCCCTGCGGCTGACGGCTGAGCAACGCATCGGTCCAGCCATCGCCCAGTAACCGGCGATAGGCGGCCCGGCTTTCAGGCTGCATCAGCGCATCGTCGGCCATCGCGGGCACGGAATAGGTATCCTTGTCACGCGGGATCACATTGTAATCCCCCGCCAACACCGCTGGAATTTCCTCCGCCCATATTTCCGCCGCGCGCTTGCGCAGGCGATCCATCCAGCGCAGCTTGTAATCGAATTTCGGTCCGGGCTGCGGATTGCCGTTGGGCAGGTAGATGCTGGCGATCCGTACGCCATCGACCTCCGCCTCCAGATATCGGCTATGCTCGTCCTCCGGCTCACCGGCCAAGCCGCGCTGCACCTCGACCGGCACTTGCCCGCGCGCGAGGATGGCGACGCCGTTGAAGCCCTTCTGCCCATGCCAAATGACGCCATAGCCCGCCGCCTCGATATCCTTCGCCGGGAAGGTCTCGTCCGACGTCTTGATTTCCTGCAGGCAGGCGACATCGGGCCGAGTCTCGTCGAGCCATTCGATCAGACGCGGCAGGCGCGCCTTGATGCCGTTGATATTGAACGTTGCGATACGCATTGGCTGAACTGTCCCCCGATATTCGCGTAGGCGCGGTCAGACCGAAAAGCTGGATCCGCAGCCGCACCCAGCGGTCGCATTGGGGTTCGTTACCTTGAACGCTGCGCCGCCCAGATCCTCGACATAGTCCACCGCCGCGCCGCGGACGAGGTCAAGGCTCATCGGATCGACCACCAAAGTCACGCCATCGCGTTCTACCGAGACGTCCTCCGCATCGACGGCATCGGCAAGGCCGAAGCGATACTGAAAACCCGAACAGCCCCCACCCTCAACGGCCAGTCGCAGGATCGCGGCCTTGCCCTGGCGCAGCGCAATGGCGGCAACGCGGGAAGCGGCGGATGGCGTGAGGTCAATGTCTGTCATGCGCTATAGATAGGGATAAGCAAAAGGCCCGGCAAGCATTCGCTGACCGGGCCTTTTGCTTATCGACGAAAGGATCGTCGATATTCATGTGAATTCAGTCCGCGTCTTTTTCCTGGCGTGGCGTCGGGCCACCCATTGCGACAGGCGGCTTGGTGTTCAGCGCAACGAGATAGTCCGCACCAGCCACGAAGGGCAGCGGGTTGATCGCATTGCCGGCAACGCGCACTTCATAATGCAGATGGCTGCCGGTCGAACGGCCGGTCGAGCCCATCAGACCGATCAACTGGCCGCGATGCACGCGGCTGTTGGGGGCGACGATCAGCTTCGACATGTGGCCGTAGCGCGTTTCCATGCCGTTGCCGTGCGAGATTTCGACGAGGTTGCCGTAACCGCTGGCCCAGCCTGCGCGAGAAACGATGCCATCGGCGGTCGCGTAGATCGGCGTGCCGACCGGACCGGGAATGTCGATGCCCTTGTGCATCCGCGCCGAACCGTTGAACGGATCGGAGCGAACACCGAAATTACTGGTCAGGCTGAGCTTTGCGACTGGGCGTCCCGAGGGGATGTAGACCGCGGACTGCGTCACGCTGTCCATCTTCTTCCAGCTCGAGAAGAGCGAAGTGAAACCCGCATCATTGGGCGCCTGTGGGGCGACGTCCGCTGCAGTTACATCAGCGTAGGGACCATCTTCTTCGGTGGCATTTGCCGGAGCAGCAGCGCAAGCCAGAATGGCAGCGGCGGCAGCAAAACCCATTTTAATGGAAGAGAGAGAAATCCGTTGGAACAAAAGGCTATTCTTATCGTTGCTTACTTGACGATGCGACATGCGAACCCCGATTTTGCCGCCGCACTGCCGGGTGGCTGCGAGACGTGGACCCTAATTTTTTAAGCAGTGCTACCTGCCCCCGTTCAGCATGTCTGCCGATGCAGAATTATTAAGCAAGTATCGCAGTGATTTCGCGCGTCCAACCGGGTTGCCGATACGTCGAGTCGTTGAACGGCAGATTAACGTTAGGCAAAAAAGGCCGAAAACTAAGGATTTGTTAGTGATTTGCGTCACTGCGACGGATGCAACTCGTCGATATCATGCCGCAACTCGTCTTAACCTGCTCGTTTGAACCTGTCTTGATTCGGTACGGACATGGGCACTACGCCCTTGCCGCCGTCAGGACCTCGGCTGCATGGCCCTTGACCTTCACCTTGGGCCAAACCCTCAGCACCGTACCGTCGCCGTCGACCAGAAATGTCTTTCGCTCGATCCCCATATAGGTGCGTCCGTACATCGACTTTTCGACCCAGGTGCCGAATGCCTCGCAAAATCCGCCTTTTTCGTCGGACGCGAGCAGCACCTTCAGCCCATATTTCTCGGCGAACTTCTTAAGCTTTGCGGGCTTGTCCTTCGACACGCCGATGACCGTCACACCAGCCGCAGCGAAATCATCCGCCAGCGCCGTAAAATCCTGCGCTTCGCTGGTACACCCCGGCGTATCCGCCTTCGGATAGAAATACACGACCAGTCGCTTGCCCGCATAGTCGGCCAGGGTGAAACTTTCGCTCGCCCTGTTCTCAAGGGCCGCACCGGGTACCTTGTCGCCTTCGTTCACCATCATTGACCCCCTGCATGCCGCGCGACGATTGCGCCCCATTGTTGTGAAATATCCTGCCGCGCGGCGGCGTAGCTGGCAAGCAGCGCATCCCAATCTTCAACAGCGCAGGCCCGCGCGACCAATGGCCTAGTCGCTTCGGGCGGCTCCGTGGACTTTGGCGATACCAGCCGCGAAACCAGCAGGAAGCGCGTGATCAGGTCATGCGCCGCCAGCAAGGAGGCAGGCAAATGCCCCGCATCGACAAGCTGCGTGAGCGCCGCGCGCAAGTCTGGCGTGAACGCACTACGCGTCAAAAACTGCGTGACATGGACCAGAAATTCCAGATCGACGAGACCGCCCGGCACCAGCTTGGCATCCAGCGGTCCGACAGGCGGTTTGTGCGTGGCGATGTCGCCGCGCATTTTCACTGCCGCTGCGGCAAGGGCATCTCCATCGCGCGGCGTCGCCAACGTCTCGTCTATGATCGCCTGCAATGCTGCGCGCGCCTGCGCCGAACCGAACACCGGACGCGCCCGAGTCAGCGCCAGATGCTCCCATGCCCAAGCCGCCTCGCGCTGATAGCGCGCGAAGCTGTCGAAACTGACCGCCAGCAACCCTTGCGCGCCGGACGGTCGCAAGCGGGTATCGACTTCATACAATGGCCCGGACGCTGTCTGCACCGAAAGGGCATTGGTGATCCGCTGCGCCAGCCGGTTGAAATATTGCGTCGCGCCCAGAGACTTGGCGCCATCGGACTCCGCCGCGAAATCGCCAGTAAACAGGTAGATGAGGTCGAGGTCAGAAGCATGGGTCAGCGCCCCGCCGCCCAGCCGCCCCAAAGCCAGTATCGCCAATGCGCCTCCCGGCACTTTGCCATGCGCGGTCTCGAATTCCGCAATGGTACCTTGCGCGAGCGTTTCTATAGCCGCTTCGGCAACACGCGAATATCCAGCCGCGACCTCCAGCGGATCGGCACCCCCGCGCACGATCTGCGCACCAAGGGCGAAACGCTTGTCCCCCACCCTCTGCCGTACGCGGTCGAGCAGCATCTGATAATCGTCTCCCGGCTCCAGCAATCCAAGCTGCGCAGACAGCACGGCAACCGAAGGGGGCGGATCGAATGCGCTGGCATCAATCAACCCGTCCAGCAGTTCGGCACGCTGCGCTAGCGCATCCGCCAATGTCGGTGCGTGGCTCAGTATCTCCGCCAGCAACTGAACCAAGGCCGGACGGGCAGCCAACAGCTTGAAGAAATTGATCGCACTGGGAAGCCGCTCGATCATGTCGTCCAGCCTGTTGAGCGCCGTCCCAGAGTCCGGCGCTGTCGCCAGAGCCGCCATTAAGGCGGGCAGCAATTCCTCCAGCGCATTGCGCGCCGCGCTGCTTCGCAATGCCCGTACCGAGCCCTCGCGCCAGTGCGCGATACGCGCCAGCGGCACCTGCGTATCGGCAAAGCCCATGCCAACCAGTTGCGCCTTCAACCCTTCAGGATCGTGAGACAATTGATCTACGGCATCCTCCTGGATCAACCGGTCATAGTTGTTGCCGACCCAGGTCACGTGCGGTTGCAGCAAGGCGAGCAAAGCCGATCCGTCCGACAATCCATGCAGCCGCGCGACATTGTCGAGATTATCCGGCTTCGCGGGCAGATCGTGCGTCTGCAGGTCGTCGACCATCTGCAACCGATGCTCTATGGTGCGAAACAGCACATAGCCCGCATCCAGCCGCTGGGCGACATCCTCCCCGATGATTCCCGCCGCCGCCAGCGCCCGCACAGCTTCGCGCGTCGCGCCGGAGCGCAGCGCGTTGTTGCGACCGCCGTGGATCAACTGATGCACTTGCGCGAAAAACTCGACTTCGCGAATGCCTCCTCGCCCGCGCTTCAGGTCATAACCGGGTCCGAATGCCTGCCCCTGCGCATAATGGTCGCGGATGCGGCGGGAAATATCGGTGATGGCATCGATGGCGCCAAAATCGAGCGAGCGCCGCCATACGAAGGGACGGATGGCGCGCAGGAAATAATCGCCCAGCGCCCTGTCCCCAGCCGCTACCCGCGAACGGATGAAAGCGGCCTGCTCCCACCCCATCGCCACGGACTCATAATAGCCGATGGCCGCTTCGACCGGCAACGCAATGGGGGTGGCTTCGGGCGATGGGCGCAGGCGAAGGTCGACGCGAAACACATAGCCCTCACCATCGCGCGCGCTCAATATCTCCACGATCCGTTTGCCGAGGCGGACGGCAGCGTCAACCGGCTCCTCCCGCTCGCGATGCGGCAAGGTGTCCGGATCGAAGATAAGGATCGGATCGATGTCGGAGCTATAATTTAGCTCACGGCTGCCATGCTTGCCTAGCGCGATGACGGCAAAGCCCCGCGGCGTTTCGCCAAGATGGCGTTCTTCGAACGCAGCGGCAATGGCCTTGTCCAGCGCGGCATCTGCAAAGTCCGAGAGGGCGGTGGTGACTTGCTCAAAATCCCACGCTCCAGACAGATCGGCGATAGCGGTTACCAGCGCAAGCGCACCTCGCTCCCGGCGCAGCGCCTGCATCACTGTCTCAGCGCCCGCTCCCGCCGACAATGCCAGTGACCGCGCATGGTCAACATCGCCCAAGGCGAGTGAATCGGTAATGTCGGAAAAGCGGGACATCTGCTGCGCCAGAAATGGCGCGTGCTGTTTGGCCCGTGATAGAGCGCTCACATAATCGACGGGTGTCGTGGCACTTTCGCTCTGCTCTGCACCCCGAACCACTGCGCTTTCGCCCTCCCTTGCCTCCGTTGAGCGCATCCATTCACTTAAATGAATGAATACAGCAACCTTTGGCTCTCAAGGCCGTTCAATAGAACATGACTTGGCAAAACGAAACATTGCGCGTGAATAAAGCGGCCACGGCCGCAGGATGCTATATGGTGGTCCCTGCTCCGTCCGCGCGGGATGGGGTGGCAGGGGCTTTGCGTTCCGTCTATCCTGCAGAACGCAATGCAGTGCCAGATGACATGCTCTTATTGCTGTCCATGCTCGACAAGTAAGTGGGGCAGTTGCCCGCAGACCTACTCTGCATAAATATCACCGCCCCTGGCTAAGCTTGTCCACGTCCGCCATTATTTCGTTCAGCACACCCGTGGGACCAGTAACCTGGCCGCGACGTGTAGGCATGTCGCCACTGTTCATCATTTCTTCCAAGGCAGCGCGCCCACGCGCCACTCGGCTCTTGATCGTACCGACAGCAACGCCGCAGATTTCAGCCGCTTCCTCATAGGCGAAACCGCCTGCGCCCACCAGAATGAGCGCTTCCCGCTGAGGCTGCGGCAGTTGCAGCAACGCGCGTTGCATGTCGGCCAGTTCGATATGCTTGTCCTGACCTGCAGGCGCCGCAAGCAATCTGTCCGCCGTCAAATCATCCCACTCGCCACGAAAGCGCGAACGGCGCATTTGCGAGAGATAATGATTGCGCAGGATGATGAACGTCCAAGCCCGCATGTTGGTGCCGGCCTGAAAGCGCGAGCGCGCAGCCCATGCCTTCAGCAAGGTTTCCTGCACGAGATCGTCAGCCAGATCGCGATTGCCTGACAAGGATCTGCCGAACGCACGAAGATGCGGAATGACGGCGCCAAGCTCTTTCTTGAAATCGACATCGGACAACGCCTCCCGATCCTCGGGCAAGGCAATGACGTCAACGTCTTCGTTGACTGCGTCGGGCGCGGTCGTCTTATTGGCAGCAACCATCATATGGTCGACCCAATAGAATGCGCTCCCACAAACGTCTTAGAGGTGTTGTTCAAAACGGACTTTCCCGATTGTACGTTAAATGGCCCGAATATGCGCCAAGGAACCATTCACAGCAAAAGCAACAGCGCCATGCCGAGGACCGCAAGCACTAGCGAGATCACCAGCACATAGCGCACGATATGTGGCGTCGATCCGCCACGGGCTTCATCCGTGCCGATGTGCTCTTCGTCCTGCATAATGCTCTCCCGTTCGTTACGCATCAATAACACCTCTGTCCGGACGATGTTCCCGATTACGTAACGAAGCGTAATAATTCCGCAGCTGGAATCGATCAGGCTGGCGCCGTGGCCTCATCGAAAAAGAGCGCTTGGGCAATTGCCGCCTTGACGGTAGACCTTTGAAAAGGCTTCGTAATAAGGAAGGTTGGCTCCGGGCGCTCTCCCGTCAGCAAGCGCTCGGGAAACGCGGTGATAAAGATTACCGGAACCGCGAATTCCGCCAGAATGTCCTTTACGGCATCGATACCGCTGGAATCGTCCGCAAGCTGAATGTCGGCCAGCACCAGTCCAGGGCGGTCGGCCATCGCTTCGCGGACAGCTTCGTCGCGGGTCACCGCAATGGCGGTGACATCATGCCCCAGATCGCGCACGATGGTTTCAATATCCATTGCGATGATCGGCTCGTCCTCGATGATCAGAACACGTGCACGGGTTTGCGTCTCGATTTCCTGCAGCGCTTCGGCAACGAGCGTGTCAACATCGGCGGGCGCCACATCGATAAGATAGGCCGCATCGTCGGTCGTAAAGCCCTCCATCGCGGTCAGCAGCAGCGCCTGGCGCGACAGCGGCGTAATACGCGCCAATCGTGCCGATGCGATGGCTTCATGCGCGCCGCTCGCTGTTGCTGCGGCATTGTCGTCAATATGCGACGATGACCAGATTGCGTGGAACGTGCGATACAGGCCCAGTCGAGGATCGACATCGCGGGGGAACTCTTCCGGAGCGGCGACGATGGCTTCCAAAGTGGCCCGGACATACGCATCGCCATGCGACTGACTGCCCGTGAGCGCGCGGCCATAACGGCGAAGAAAAGGCAGATGCGGATGTAATTGCTGGCCAAGCGACATAATGAAAACTGTCTCCCTGAGAACAATCGGCGGCATAATGCCAAACCGTTTGATCAATGTGTAAGGATGGAATGCCGGTTGCCGCTTTGCAACCCCCCGCCCCCGGAACTGCGTGTTTTTCCAAAGCCATTGCGCCGCGACACCGCCGCATTTCACAATGCCAATGAAAAATATTGCAACGTCGGAACCAACCACATCGCAATTTGTTTCACAGGCGTTCGGTTTTTTGTTCCGATCACTTTTTTTCTCAGGCACATGTCGTTTCTACGGACGGCAAGGATTGACGTTAGGGGGAGATGCAGCAAATGTCGGTAGCGTTTTCACCTTTAAAGTATAGGCACAAAGGGGCGAGTTTTGGGTTCTTCTGACATGCGACCGGAAGCCATCGCACCACATGACGCGCCGGTCGCTACCGTGGATGTTGCTACAGGGTCACTCCCGGCCGCCTCGCCATCGTCCGCAAAGAAAAAGCTACGTCAAAAGCCTGTTTCGGGAAGCAAAGGGGCCGACCATCAGGTTGGCGATGTATTGCGTTCTGTATATCAGACCGCTGTTCAGGAAGACATTCCTGCCGAGATGCTCGATCTTCTCAATAAGTTGGATTGAACGGTTAGAATGTGGCTGACGTTTCCGATGCCGCCCCGCAGGAGCGCTCCATAGTATTTGCGCCTTTCCGCTCCACTGGGGTCAAGATGTTCCTTATCTTGACTTTGGCGCTGCTACCGC
Organism: Sphingobium sp. BS19; assembly: GCF_027925545.1. Lineage (NCBI taxonomy): Bacteria > Pseudomonadati > Pseudomonadota > Alphaproteobacteria > Sphingomonadales > Sphingobiaceae > Sphingobium > Sphingobium sp. BS19. The sequence goes on along the minus strand of NZ_BSEF01000001.1, from coordinate 339,847 downwards.
TGGGGCTTGTCGCCTTGTTCGCCTCGCTTCAGGCCATCCGCACGGCGGACATGGAACGGGTCTCCCTTCTCAAAATTTCCGTTGTCCAAAGCGCTCGCACACTTTCGTCCGAGACTTCCCTCGATCGGACAGCCCTCCGCATTGGCATCAGCGGCTCTACCAGGGGAAGGGTCGATCCGCAGCAGTGCGAACGCATCTCCATGTTCATTCGATCAAGAACATCCTCCGACACTGTATTCGCTATATACAACAAAGCCGGAAGACGTCTTTGCGCAACCGCCGGTGCATCGCTCGATCGATTTTCCATACCGAATCGGCCGGATTCGCGACCCATGTCGTTACTGCCGGAAAAAAACACATTGGTGGCGCGCACCACCAGTGCCGATGGGAGTCTTGTGGCACTGATATTCTACGGTCGGAGCTATCTGAACCGGATCATATCGCCCTCCTCGTCCACGGTCAGGCATCAATATGTTCTGACGCAGGGCGAAAAACGGTTGTTCGTCTCGGGCAGCGCCGCGCGTCAGGCGGTCGGAAATCTCGAAAAGGTATCCGCCCCTGTCGGGCCGTCCGATATTCTGCTGACCTTGACCGCGTATAATCCGCCAAAAACCTGGGCGCGAACGCTCTCCCTCTTTCTGCCCCTGCTCATGTGGTTCTCCGCCGCCGCGATTGGATGGTTTGTCGTTAACCGGCTGTTGATCCGTCCGCTGGTGCTGCTGCGCCGGGCGGTAGCTGCCTATCAGCCGGGCGTCCCCCTGAAACCGCTGGAAAAAGTCCGCACCCCCGCGCAGGAAATAACCGATCTGGGCGAGACATTCCGGGCCATCAGCGAGGACGTGGCAACGCACGAAGTCGAAATGTCGGAAAGTCTGGTCCGACAGCGCAAGCTGACTCGCGAAGTCCATCATCGCGTGAAGAACAACCTCCAGATTATTGCCAGCCTCATCAACTTGCACAGCCGATCCGCGGTGACGCCCGATGCCGCCGATGCCTATGCCTCCATCCAACGTCGCGTCGATGCATTGTCCGTGGTGCATCGCAATCACTTCGCGGAGATGGAGGAAAATCGCGGTGTCGGCATCCGGGCGTTGGTGAGCGAACTGGCGGCGGGCCTACGTGCGTCCGGCACCGATGGTGGCGCGCGCCTGGCGATTCAGATCGACAGTGCAGATTTGCACGTCAGTCAGGACATTGCCGTCCCGGTGGCATTTTTGGTGACCGAACTGGTGGAGCTGGCGATGCTATGCGATCCTGCGGCGACCATCCGTATCACGGTGCACCTGAAAGACGACGAACCGGGTCGCGCCCAGATCAGCGTTGCGTCGCTCGCGCTCAGCACCACTCCGGTTCTTCAATCCCGTCTGGAAGGCCGCTTCGACCGTGTTCTGACCGGGCTATCGCGTCAGTTACGCGCGCCCTTGCGCCGCGATGAAGAGGAAGGCATCTTCTGCATCGACATTCCGATCATGGACTGAGACCCTATTTCTTCAGATAGCTATCGCGGAATGACGCGGCAAATGGGCCGAACCGACCTTCGGTGATCGCATCGCGTATCCCCTGCATCAAATCCTGATAGAAGTGGATGTTGTGCTGCGTCATCAGCATAGCGCCCAGCATTTCCCCCGCCTTTACCAGATGATGCAGATAGGCACGGCTCCACGTGACGCACACCGGACAGCCGCAGCGTGCGTCGATCGGCGCTTCGTCCTCGGCATGGCGCGCGTTGCGGATGTTGATCGGACCGCCCCAGGTGAATGCCTGCCCATTCCGGCCCGATCGCGTCGGCAGCACGCAGTCGAACATGTCGATGCCGCGCTCGACCGCGCCGACGATATCGTCCGGCTTGCCCACGCCCATCAGGTAACGGGGACGATCCACGGGCAACTGGTCGGGCGCGAAATCGAGCGTCGCGAACATCGCGTCCTGTCCCTCCCCCACGGCCAGACCGCCCACTGCATATCCATCGAAACCTATCTCGATAAGCTGCTGGGCAGAGCGCAGCCGCAAATCCTGATCGAGAGCGCCCTGCTGTATCCCGAACAAGGCGGACCGCTCCGCGTGCTCGACACCTGCATCGAACCCTTCGCGCGACCGGCGGGCCCACCGCATGGACCGCTCCATCGATAGCGCGGCTTCATCCCGCGTCGCACCGTTCTTCGTGCACTCGTCGAACGCCATCACGACATCGCTACCTAGCAGCCGCTGGATCTCCATCGATCGCTCGGGCGTCAGCATATGCTTCGATCCGTCAATATGGCTGGAAAAGGCGACACCCTGTTCGGTCAGCTTGGTCAGAGCGGAAAGGCTCATCACTTGATAGCCACCGCTGTCCGTCAGGATCGGCCTGTCCCACGCCATGAACCGATGCAGGCCGCCCAGCCGCGCCATGCGTTCCGCACCCGGACGCAGCATCAGATGATAAGTATTGCCCAGAATGATGTCGGCGCCCGCTGCACGCACTTCATCAGGGCGCATCGCCTTCACCGTAGCGGCGGTGCCGACCGGCATGAAGGCTGGCGTTCGAATATCCCCCCGGCGCATTGAAAGCGTGCCGGTGCGCGCCTTTCCATCGGTGGCGGCTATGTCGAAGGCGAAGCGGGGTCGGGTCATCCTGCGCCCATAGGCGCTTTTGGCAGCCTTTGTCAGCCCTCGGCGCGTTTGCGCCGCTGTCTTACCGGGCGCAAAGCGCGCTGCGTATCTATAACGATGTCGTTCGCTAGCAATCGCTTTATCTCCGCCCGGGTCTTGGGCTGACAGAGCAGAAAACCCTGCGCATAGGTGAAGCCTGCTTCGCGAGCGTATGTTTCCTGATCCTCGCTCTCGATGCCTTCCGCGACCGTATCCATGCCAAGTTCTGCGGCAAGGAAAGCGATTGCGCGGACCACCGCCTGATTTTCCGGGCTATTCTGCACATTGTGCATGAAACTCTGATCGACCTTGATCGTATCGAACGCATAGGCGCTCAAATAGCTGAGCGAGGAATAGCCCGTGCCAAAATCGTCCAGCGCCAGCCGCAGCCCGATCTTGCGCAATTCCAACAACATCGCACTGGTGCGTGGCTGATCGTCCAGAAACACGCTTTCGGTTACTTCCAGTTCAAGCCGCTTGGCAGACAGGCCGCTCGCCATCAGATGCCCGATGACCATCCGCGGCAGGTCCGCCGCCTGAAACAGTGCCGGCGACATATTGACTGCGAGGCGGATATGCTCCGGCCAATCCGACGCGGCACTGCATGCTTCGGCCAGCACCCAGTCGCTGATCTCGGTGATGATCCCGATGTTCTCGGCCACGGGAATGAACTCGGTTGGCGCTATGGACCCAAGCACGGGATGCGACCAGCGGACCAAGGCTTCGCAGCCGGCGAGCTTGCCGCTGCGCAAATCGAACATGGGCTGAAAATGCAACGAAAGCTGATTGTCCGGGATCGCACGCCGCAACCCGGTTTCCATGTCGTGAAGACGGTTGAACCGTTCCTTCATGGACCAGGTAAAGCTGACGGCGCGATTACGTCCAGTGCCTTTAGCCTGATACAGCGCCATATCGGCATGCTGCATCAACTCATCGACATCGCGCCCATCCTGTGGTGCCACCGCTATGCCCAGCGATGCCGTGATGGCCAGCGTATGCCCGGCGATTTCGAAACTGTGGCGGAAATAATCAATGACATCGGCAGCAATTGCCTGCGCCTCAGCACGATTGACATTGGGGCAGATCAGTATGAACTCATCGCCTCCGAAACGCGCCACATGGCCGCGCCCGTCCAGTGCCTCAGCCAATTTTTCGACAACCGCGCATAACAGATGATCGCCGATCATGTGCCCAAGCGAGTCGTTGATTTCCTTGAATCGGTCCAAATCCAGCCACAAAATGGCGACGGCATCGTTCGTGCGGCGGTTTTTGTCGAAAATTTCGCGCAGGCGTATCTGCATCGCCATCCGGTTTTCTACGCCGGTCAGGCTATCGAACCTTGCGAGCCTTTCGTATTTCACGGCTAGCTGCGATTTCTCACGTTCGCCCTGCAGCGCGTCAATAACGATCCGGTGAGTCTTGACGCTGATTTCGGCGATGCCCACCAGCATCAAGACCATCATTACGGCCAGAATGCGGTAGATGAAATCGCCCTGCAACCACAATCCTGCAGCCGTGGGCAATATCATGAGCGAGCTTTGCCCTAACGCTACACGCACGCGCCCTGCATTTCTGCCGGAAATCGCCGCGCCATAACTGGCCGCAAGCGTGGCGACGAGCATGTGCACGACGGGATCGGTTGAACGCAGAAGCGCCAGGCACGACATTCCCCCCAGCAGACCGCCGTGAATCCAGCTCGCAGCTTCGAAACCTATTGCCCAAGCGCGTCGGCTGCCAAAGCCCCGCTCGACCGTGATCCGATCGGCAATCCACGCACAGGCAAGCCGCGCAAGGCCAGCAATTGCCAAACCAATCGTCAACGCCAATATGATTCGATCTTGTAATTTCAACGCGACGATGATGCCGATGCCGGGGGCAATGGCACAGCCGATTATAAGCGCAAGGGGAGACGCATAAAGCGATTCGGCAAGCAATTGCTGCGCGTGAGCATCCACTCCCGCGTCGCGTCGAGCATGAATGCTCCACTGCTTTGCCTTATCCGTCAACTACACCCTCCGTCTCTCGCCCCACCCTTGCCGCACAATGTGTTCCCTTTTGGTAAACTTCTGAATTGGCGTCGCTAAATTCCGGCGCGTGGTTCCTAGAGGCGATAGGTGAAAACGCGGTGAACGGAGCGAAAGTGCCCCTTCTTCTCGATAAAAACGCTTACCCTTTACCGTCGGCTCTCCGGCCTGATCGGGTCAGTACCCATTCTGATCGTTAGCCGGGAAGCAGCAGGCTCGAATCGCCATAGGAATAGAACCGATACCCCTGTGCGATGGCATAGGCGTACGCTTCCTGCATCCGCTGCCGGCCCATCAACGCGCTAACCAGCATGAACAGGGTCGATTTGGGCAAGTGAAAATTGGTCATAAGACCGTCGACAGCGCGAAACCGATACCCCGGCGTAATGAAGATACGCGTCTCGTCGGCGAAGGGCCGAACGATGCCGTCCTCGCCGGTGGCGCTTTCCAGCAGCCGCAAACTGGTGGTACCGACAGCGATGACCCGACCGCCCGCGGCGCGAACCGCATTCAACCGATCCGCCGCCGCCGCATCGATCCGCCCCCATTCGGCATGCATATTATGGTCGGCGGTATCGTCGGCTTTGACCGGCAGGAAGGTACCTGCGCCTACATGCAAGGTCAGCGTCTGCGCAAGCACGCCGCGTGCTTCCAGCGCCGCCATCAGCTCCGGCGTGAAATGCAGCGCGGCCGTGGGCGCGGCAACCGCGCCATCTTCCCGTGCGAACATCGTCTGATAATCTTCGCGATCCTGCGCGTCGGTGGGGCGCTTGGCTGCGATATAGGGGGGCAAGGGCATCCGCCCGGCCCGCTCAAGTAGAATTTCGACCGGCGCATCGCCTTCGAAATTCAGCGTGATTGCGCCTTCATCGTCCTTCGCGCCAGCAATCGCCGTCACGCCTTCGCCGAAATCGATGCGGTCGCCTTCGCGAACGCGCTTGGCGTTGCGGACGAATGCTTGCCAGCTACGCAAGCCTAGTCGCTTGTGCAGCGTCGCGCCGATCCGCGCTTCGCCTCGCATCCCCTCAAGCTGCGCAGGAATGACGCGCGTATCGTTGAACACCAGGCAATCGCCCGCGCGTAACAGCGACGGCAGATCGGACACGATCCGATCCGCCATCCCCGCTGTCCCGTCGAGCACCAGCATGCGCGCAGAATCGCGCGGCAGCGCAGGGCGCAACGCGATCCGCTCCGGCGGCAAATCGAAATCGAACAAATCTACGCGCATCGACCAAATCCCCCTTTCCCCTTCAGGGGAGAGGATCGAGGAGAGGGGGTATCACATCGACACCCAATATTATGCCGTTTCCATCCGCAGGAAAAGCGGCTTTCCTTACGGCTTGATCGGCGCGCTCAGATCCGCAGCGCTAGGCACCTTGGCGGGTGCAGGGGCGACGTTCAGATTGGCGGGGACAGCCTTTCCGTCGCTCTCGATCGAGGCCTGCACGATCACCGACGGATCGGCGGGCGGCTCGCCCACGGCGATGGGATCGATATATTGCATCCCTTCGATCACTCGGCCAACCACCGTATATTTCTTGTCAAGTTGCATCCGGGGCAGGAACAGGATGAAGAACTGGCTGTTCGCGCTGTCCTCGCTCGCCGCACGCGCCATCGACACCGTGCCGCGCAGATGCGGCATCAAGTTGAACTCCGCCTTCAGGTCCGGCAGCGGCGATCCGCCGGTGCCATCCCCCTTGGGATCGCCACCCTGCGCCATGAAGCCGGGAATCACGCGATGGAACTTCAGGCCATTGTAAAAGCCCTGCCGCGTCAGCGTCTTGATCCGCTCGACATGGTTCGGCGCGATGTCGGGGCGTAACTGGATGCGCACCCGGCCGCCTGTCGACAGATCCAGGTCCCATACATTGTCGGGTTCGACGGGCACGACGGCTGCAGGCACTTTCGCCGCGCCCTCTTCGCCCAGCTTCTTGGCGTTTTCAGCCGCGATGGCCGCAGACTCAGCCTTCTTGAGCTCGTCGGCCCGCCCGCCGCCGCCCTGCGCCATAGCCGGTGCCGCCGCGATCGCCGCAAGCATGAACGTGCCTGTTATGCACGCCGTCCTGAAACCCTTTAACAACGCCATGTTCGTCCTGTCTCCAGCGGAGGAATAGGTGGTCCGCACCATCGTGCGGATAAGAAAAATACTATGAATGGACCATGAGCGGTCGCCTCATGTGCCCTTTCGCCCGATGCGCTCTACGCGCTCGGCGACTTCCTCGCAAACCTTGGGGCTCACGAATTTGTGGATGGGTCCGCCGAACAGTGCGATTTCCTTGACCAGACGGCTCGCAATCGGCTGCAACGACACGTCGGCCATCAGGAATACGGTCTCGATCCCGGCATTGATCTGCTGGTTCATGCCCGCCATCTGATACTCATATTCGAAATCCGCGACCGCGCGCAGGCCGCGAATGATCATGCTGGCCCCTTCCCGCTCGGCAAAGGTCATTAACAGCGCGTCGAACGCCACCACACGGATTTCGGTGTCGATGTCGGCGCATTCACGCTTCACCATCTGCATCCGTTCATCCAGCGTGAACATCGGAGATTTGCTCGGATTGGTCGTCACGCCGATCACCAGCCGGTCGACCAGCTTCGCGCCACGCCGGATGATATCCATATGCCCCAGCGTCACGGGATCGAACGTGCCGGGATAGACGCCCACGCGCGGTTTCAGTCTCTCGCTCATCGGTCACGCTCCACTACATAGTCGGCAATCGCACGCAACAGGTCGGCTTCCGCGCCGAATCCATGCAAATGCGCCTTCGCCTGATCCACCAGCATCCGCGCCTGTTCGCGCGCACGCTCGACACCCAGCAGCGAGACGAAAGTTTCCTTGCCCGCTGCCGCATCCTTGCCCAATGCCTTGCCCGCCAGATGGGCATCGCCTTCCACGTCCAGAAGGTCGTCCGCAATCTGGAACGCCAGCCCGATATCGCGCGCATAGCCATGCAGGCTCGTGCGACCCTCTGGCGGGATCCGGCCCAGAATTGCCCCCGCCTCGACACAAAAGCCGATGAGCGCACCAGTCTTTAATTGTTGTAACCGCGTGACCGTCGGCAGATCGAAGCCGGATTTCTCCGCCTCCAGATCCATCATCTGACCGCCCGCCATTCCGGCCGGACCGCTGGACACCGCCAGCGCCCGAACCAGTTCGCACCGCACGAACGGATCGGCATGGGTGCGCGGATCGATCAACACTTCGAACGCCAGATCGTGCAGGCAATCCCCAGCCAGGATCGCCGTCGCCTCGTCGAATGCCTTGTGGACGGTCGGCTTGCCGCGGCGCAGATCGTCATTGTCCATCGCGGGCAGATCGTCGTGCACCAGCGAATAGACGTGGATGCACTCGACCGCCAAGCCCACACGCACCGCCGATTCGGCCGACACGTTGAACAGGTCCGCTGTCGCCTTAACCAGCATCGGCCGCATCCGCTTGCCGCCGCCAATGGCCGCATGGCGCATCGCTTCATACAGGCGCGCACGCGCATCGTCGGGCACCGGCAGCAGGGAATCGAACGCCTTGTCGATGGCGATGCCGACTTCCCGCACCGCAGCGTTCAGCAGATCGCTCTTTGCCACAGATGCGCTCATGCCGACTTCCCCCAAAACGCAGCGTTCAATTGGCGTCGAAGGGCTGCGCCCCGATCGCGTCGCCTGCCGGATTGAGCGTCAGCTTCTGAATCTTCGCCTCGGCATCGGCCAGCCGCCTGGTGCACTGCGCCCGTAACGCTTCGCCCCGCGTATAAAGCGCGATCGATTCCTCCAGCGGCGCGTCGCCACTTTCCAGCTTGCGCACGATGCCTTCCAGCTCACGCAACGCATCTTCGAAGGACAAGGCGGCAACGCCTTCGTTCTCTATGGTGTTGGTCTCCATGACAGAAGCATTGGCGGGGGCAGACGCTATGGTCAACCCCGCCCGTTAATCGCGCAGACAGCCGTCATGACGAATGATCGAGATACGCCACCCAAGTGTAACGAAAAGGTCAAGCCGCGCCGCAATATAGATAAGGTCAAAAATACCATTTTTCCGTTGACGCACTATGCTGCAACCGCACATACGAGGTTCCGTCATGAAACATCATATCCCCCTCCTCGCCGTCGCTGCCCTGATCTCGCTTTCCGCGTGCAGCAAGTCCGAACCCGAAGTCGTGGGCGGCCCTGCCGACCCGATGGCTGAACAGATCGCCAACGCTGCGCCTGTCGAATTGCCGCCAGCCGTGAAGGCCAGCAAGCAGTATCGTTGCAAGGACAACAGCCTTATTTTCGTCGACTTTCTGTCCGACGACAAGACGGCCAACCTGCGCACCGAAAAGAACGGCACGCCCACCAAGCTGACGGCTGCCGAAGCCGGTGGCGCTCTGAAGGTCGATGGCTATGAAGTCAGCGGTCCGGGAAGCCCTGTAACGATCACCGTTCCCGGCAAGAGCGCACAAAGCTGCAAGGGCTAAACCCTTACTCATCTCAACCCATCGAAGGCCGGACGCGAAAGCCTCCGGCCTTTTTCTTTGATCCGCGTATCGCTCCTCTCCTGTGGGAGAGGATAGTGAAGGTTGGCAGCGTGCTGCCTACCGAAACTTTGAGAGGGGTTGTGCGCTATCGCTGGAGAGAAGCCCTCTCCAACTCTCATGGGGATGGGATAGCATGTTGCCCAAATCCCCCCGCCCCGCTAAACGCGCGCACATGTCCAGCACCGCACCCGCCATCACCCCCGAAATCGTCGCCGAGCATGGCTTCAACGAAGAGGAATATGCCCGCGTCCTGAACGCTCTGGGGCGGGAGCCGAACATCACCGAACTCGGCATATTCTCGGTCATGTGGTCGGAACATTGCAGCTATAAATCCAGCCGCATCCACTTGAAGAACCTGCCGACCACCGCCCCCTGGGTCATTTGCGGCCCCGGCGAGAATGCTGGCGTCATCGACATCGGCGCAGGGCCGAACGGCACGAAACTCGCCGCCATCTTCAAGATGGAAAGCCACAATCACCCGTCCTACATCGAACCTTATCAGGGCGCGGCGACGGGCGTAGGCGGCATCCTGCGCGACGTGTTCACCATGGGCGCGCGCCCGGTCGCGAACATGAACGCGCTGCGCTTTGGCCGCCCCGACCATCCCCGGATGCGCCACCTCATCAGCGGCGTCGTGCGCGGCATCGGCGGCTATGGCAATTGCGTCGGCGTTCCGACCGTGGGCGGCGAAGTCAATTTCCATTCCGCCTATGACGGCAATATCCTGGTCAACGCCATGACCGTGGGCATCGCTGAGCAGGACAAGATTTTCTATTCCGCGGCCTCCGGCGTCGGCAATCCCATCGTCTATGTCGGCTCAAAGACCGGCCGCGACGGCATCCACGGCGCAACCATGGCCAGCGCCGACTTCGGCGAAGACTCGGACGCAAAGCGCCCCACCGTGCAGGTCGGCGATCCCTTCACGGAAAAGCTGCTGATCGAAGCCTGCCTCGAACTCATGGCATCCGATGCCATTGTCGCCATTCAGGATATGGGCGCCGCGGGCCTCACCTCCTCCTCGGTCGAAATGGCCAGCAAGGGCGGCGTCGGCCTCCTGCTCAACATGGACATGGTGCCGCAGCGCGAAACCGGCATGTCGGCGTATGAAATGATGCTGTCCGAATCGCAGGAACGGATGCTCATGGTCCTGAAACCCGGCAAGGAAGCCTTTGCTGAGGCGATCTTCCACAAATGGGAACTGGATTTCGCGGTCATCGGCGAAGTCACCGACACGGGCCGCATGGTCCTCACCCATCATGGCGAAACCGTGTGCGACATCCCGCTCGCCCCGCTGGCCGACGACGCGCCGCTGTACGACCGCCCGCATGTGCCGACGCCCAAGCGCGCACCGCTGACCGACATTCCCGCCAGCACCGACATCGCTGCGGACCTCGTCACCCTGATGGGCAGCCCCGACATCGCCAGCCGCCGCTGGATCTGGGAACAATATGACCACATGGTCGGTGCGGATACGCTGCAGCGCCCCGGTGGCGACGCCGCCGTCGTCCGCATCCACGGCACCAACCGCGCGCTGGCGATCAGCACCGATTGCACCCCGCGCTATTGCTATGCCGACCCGTTCGAGGGCGGCAAGCAAGCCATCGCCGAATGTTATCGCAACATCAGCGCGGTCGGCGCCCTGCCCCTCGCGGTCACCAACTGCCTCAACTTCGCCAACCCGCAGCGCCCCGAAATCATGGGCCAACTCGTCGGTTGCCTTGACGGCATGGGCGAAGCCTGCCGCGCGCTCGACTTCCCAGTCGTGAGCGGCAACGTCTCGCTCTATAACGAAAGCAAGGCCGCCGGCGGCGGCAGCGCGATCCTGCCGACCCCCGCCATTGGCGGCGTCGGCGTGCTGGAAGACATCGACACGATGGCGACCGTAGCGTTCAAAGCAGAAGACGAAGCGATCTTCGTCATCGGCGACAATAACGGCCATCTCGGCCAGTCGCTCTGGCTGCGCGAAGTGCATGGCCGCGAAGACGGCCCGCCCCCGCCCGTCGATCTTACCAAGGAAAAGGCCCACGCCGCGTTCATCCGCACCCTCGTCGCGGAAGGCAAGGTCAGCGCCGTGCATGACGTGTCCGATGGCGGCCTGCTCGTAGCGGTGGCCGAAATGGCGATGGCCGGCGGCATCGGCGCAACGCTCGAAGAAATCGGCGACCACTTCACCGCATTCGGTGAAGATCAGGCGCGCTATGTCGTCACCAGCAGCGTGGCGGGCAGCATCCAGGCGGCTGGCATCCCGATGACCCGCATCGGCACCACTGGCGGCAACGCCCTCGTGCTCCACGGCAAGAGCATCGCCATCGCCGACCTTCGCAGCGCCCACGAAGGCTTCTTCCCCGCCCTGATGGATGGCTAAGAAAAGCCATCCCCCCTCCGTCATTCCTGCGAAAGCGGGAACCCACACCTCGACACGCGGCTGGCGTGCGGCAGGCACGACAGGTTCCGCCTTTCCCGCCAATAACGATGTGGCGAAGAGAAGCCCTGTCCTACATCCCCGCCCCGCTGCTACATTCGCGTCGGCTCTTTGAAACCCCGGCACTTTTTGCACCTAACCTCATGCCCACACGCGCGAGGTTAGAGAAGTTACGGCCTAAATCCGCGTCACTCGCGCGAACAGCACGTGATAATCGTCGCACGCACCCTGTGCGTCGAACGCTGCCATCACGCGCCGCAACGCCCCCGTGCCCAGCGGCGCGCGACCCGGCGTCGGCACGCTCGCACCGATGCCCTTAAGGTGCGTCATCAGCCCGCGCGCACTACCCCATTCAACGGGATAATCCTCGTCGAACGCAAAGGCATCGGGATATGCCGCCAGCATGGACTGCAACGCCGACAGCGACGGATAGTCCGCCACGCCTGCCGCAACCCCGCACGCCGCATGCGCAGCGCGCCAATGCGCGAAGCTCCGCGCGCCCATGGTGGAGAAGATCAGACTCCTGCCCGGCCGCAGCAGTCCGTGCAACCGTGCCACGGCCAGCGGCAGATCGTCGAACCACTGAAAGGCAAGGCTCGACAGGATGAGGTCGAAATGCGGGCCGTCGAACCAGGGCGCTTCGCCGTCCATCGGCAGGAACGTCCCCGCGATCATCGCCCCATCTGCCACCCGCGCGACCATGTCCGCTGCCAGATCGGTCGCGACCAGCTTGGCGCTAGGCCAGCGCCCGCCAATCTCCCGCGTCAGCAAACCCGTGCCGCAACCGATCTCCAATATCTGCGGCGCATCGGGCAGGGAAAGCAGGGACGCCAAATCGGCCACCGTCCTTGCCGCGATCCGCTGCACATCGGCATGGTCGTCATAGCCCGCCGCCGCTGCGCCGAAGGCTGCCGCTATCTTGTCCTTGCGCTCATCCGCCATGCCAACCCTCTTGCAGAACCCTCGGCCGATTTCCACCGTCTCGCGCTCTTGCTATGAGTATCGGATCATATTGCATCGGGGGGCATAGATGACGGCAGGATATTCCGGCACGCCACTGGCAAAGAAGCTTTCGCTCAAGTCGGGAATGCGGGTCTGGTTCGATGCCGTGCCCGAGAGTGTACGTGCAGAAATTGTCGATGCCGCCCTCTCCCTGCATGAGTGCTCTCTCCCGGAAGCGCCGCTCGACGCCGCTCATGTTTTCGTGACCGAACGGCAGGCCATGGAAGCGCGCATTGCCACTCTTCGTCCCCTGCTCGCCCCCGCCGGCTTCCTATGGATCAGTTGGCCGAAAAAGGCTTCAAAGGTGCCAACCGACATAACAGAGGATATAATTCGTGCGGTCATCCTTCCCAACACAGACCTCGTTGACGTAAAGGTTTGCGCCGTCGATACCACATGGTCGGGCCTCAAGCTCATGATCCGCAAGGATAAGCGCTAAGGTCACTTTCCGTAGCCCAGTTTGTGACGGTGGACCCAGCACCGAAAAAGGATAAGAGCGGCCGCATGCTTCCCGACACCCGCATTCTCCCCCTCGATGCCCTGCGCGGTTTTGCCGTGATGGGCATATTGATGCTGAACATCATCGGCTTTTCCATGCCTGAGGCCGCCTATATCAATCCGGCGGTCTGGGGCGGCACGGACTTTCCCAACATTGCCGCATGGTTCACCGCCTTCGTGCTGTTCGACGGCAAGATGCGGGGGCTGTTCTCGCTCCTTTTCGGCGCATCCATGCTCCTCATCATCGAACGCGCCGAAATCAGCGGGCGCGACGGGCGGCGCGTCCATATTGTGCGCGCAGCGTGGCTGTTCGCTTTCGGCCTCGCGCATTATTTGCTGCTGTGGTGGGGCGACATATTGATGATCTATGCGATCGTCAGCCTGATCGCACTGCTGTTTATCGGACGCCCACCCCTGAGCCTCGTCAAATGGGCATTTGGCGCGTTTCTCGTGCATTTCGTGATCCTCGTGACGTTCATCGTCAGCGCCTACGCCTTTGGCCACGCCGCCGCAGAACCGGGCGCATCCGCGCAGGTTGTGCAAGGCTTCGGCCAGATGATCGACAGCTTCGGCAGACCCGGAACGCCAGCCATCACGCAGGAGGTCGCGCTCTACCGCTCCGATTATGGTGCGATCTTCGCCGCTTCCCTCAAAGCACTGCCGGACAAAACAACCCTGCTCATATACTTCACGTTCGACACGCTCGGCTTCATGCTGCTTGGCATGGCGATGCTCAAGGGCGGCTTCCTCAACGGGCAGTGGCCCATCGACCAGTATAGCCGCACCGCCCGCCACTGTTTTCTCATTGGCCTGCCCCCCACCGCTGCAATGGCGATTTGGGTTATTGTGTCCGGCTATGATCCGCTTGTGGCCTTCGGCGTATTCCTGAGCTGGTCCTTTCCATTCCGCATACCGCTAACGGTCGGTTACGCGGCGCTGTTCATGACGTGGATATTGCTCGCACCGGATAACCCCCTGATCCTGCGCATAGCTGCGGCCGGGCGCATGGCGTTCAGCAACTACCTTGGCACCAGCTTGCTGATGACCGCGATATTCTATGGATGGGGCGGCGGACTGTTCGGCCATGTCGACCGCGCGCATTTGTATTTGTTCGTATTCGGCGCCTGGGCGCTCATGCTTCTCTGGTCGAAGCCGTGGCTGGTTCGATTCCATTTCGGCCCCTTCGAATGGCTCTGGCGATCGCTGGCACGGGGCGAGATGCAGAAAATGCGACGAATTCGCAATTAGGCGCTAATTTACTATTGCGACCTATTAGCAGGAAAGCTACTTCGGTGTCAGGAGATGGCACATGGTTGTTTGTATCTGCAATGCGATTCGCGAAAAAGACCTGCGGGAAGCCGCGCGTGACGGATGCGATACGCCTTGCAGCGCTTATGCCAGGTTCGGTCGGCGCCCAAAATGCGGGCAGTGCGTACCGTTCGCGCGAACCATTATCGCTGCAGAGCGTGCGACTGCATAACATTCGCATGTAAGAAAACGGCGCATTTCTGCCGTTTTTTAGGTTACATTCTGTAGACTTAACATTATGGTCGTTGCTCGCGAAACAAGCTGGAGCATGTCCCATGAAGGGCGACCCCAAGGTCATCGACTATCTTAACGACGTGCTCAAGAATGAGCTGACCGCGATCAATCAATATTTCCTGCATTACCGCATCCTCAATCACTGGGGCGTGAAGAAGCTCGCCAAGTTTGAATATGAGGAATCGATCGACGAGATGAAGCACGCCGATAAATTGGCTGAGCGCATCCTGTTTCTGGACGGCCTGCCCAATTTCCAGCTTCTCGGACGGCTCAAAGTCGGCGAAAATGTCGAAGAGATTTTGAAGTCCGATCTCGAACTTGAATATGAAGCATTGCCGCCCCTCAAGGACGGTATCGCTTATTGCGAGTCTATCCGGGATTATGTGACGCGCGATATATTCGCCGACATCCTTGAAAGCGAAGAAGAGCATATCGATACGCTGGAAACCCAGTTCGAAATGATCGAACGCATGGGAATTCAGAACTACATTCAGCTTCAGTCGGAAGCTGCGGAAGACTGACGCCAGTGAGCCTAGAGCCGCGTCAGTCCCTGGGTCGGTTCGAGCCTACGCCCGAACCCGCCGGGGCGGCGTGTCACAAGTGGATTTGAATCGGCTTCAAGAGCAGCAATCGTTTCCGCGAAACAGCCACGCAGCGCAACGACGATCTCGATCAGTTCTTCGGGACTTTCGTGATATTCCACGCAACGTCGCGCCACCATTTCGATTTCTTCAGCCATGTCGCCCAAACGTTCCGCGCCAAACTGCCGCGATTCCCCCTTCAACGTATGAGCAGGCAGAACCAAAGCAGTCGCATTGCGCGCACGCATAGCCTCCTCGATCGCGGCGACCGATTTAGTCCCGTCTTCTTTGAAATATCCCAATATCCGAACGAAATCGGTACCAAGCTCTGCGCGCGCTTGTGCAAAGTCCGTAAAGTCGATCAGCTTGGCGTCCATATGTGACACGTTCGATGCTCCCAAAGGCGCAATCATGCGCCCACTTGAATCGATGTGTAATATGAGAGGGGTAAATGGAGCGTTAAATCGCCATAAATGAGCCGTTTAAGAGCGTGTTGGCCTCTCCAGCCTGAAAGCTGGAGCACGATCATCCGCTATACGCGCTATCTCCCAACCCTGTTGCTCTGCCAACGCTGCCAGTTCGGTCGGCGCTATCGGATCGTCAGCCAAAACCATGACCGCACAGACATTGCGCATGGCGCGTGCCACCCTAAGCGCTGGCCACGGGCAGCGCATGCCTCGCGCATCGATAATCGGCACGTCGCTCACAACAATTGGCGTCAGTTATCGAACGGGTTCTTCGAGCTTCGCAGAGTCAGGCGAACAGGAACCGCGCCGAAGCCCAGTTCCCGTCGGATACCATTTACCAGATAGCGACGATAGCTTTCCGGCAGAATTTCGAGTCGCGTCCCGAAGATAACGAAGCTTGGGGGGCGCGTCTTGATCTGCGTAATATACCGCAGCTTGATTCGCTTGCCGCCCGGCGCGGGCGGTGGATTATTTTCCAGCGCCGTTTCGAACCAGCGGTTGAGCGCGCCGGTAGACACACGCTGCGACCAAGCCGTGCGCGTTTCGAATGCGACCTTGATCAGATCGTCAATGCCTTTGCCGGTGACAGCAGACACCGTCATCAGCGGTACGCCGCGCACCTGCGCCAGACCGTCCTCCAGCGCTTTCTTGATGCCCTGATATAAAGACGAGCCATGTTCGGCGACATCCCATTTGTTGATTGCGATGACGAGGGCGCGACCCTCTTGCAAAACGCGATCGGCGATCCGCAAATCCTGTGATTCCAGACCCAGAGTGGCATCGAGCAGTAAAACGACGACTTCGGCGAAATTGACGGCGTTCATGCCGTCAGCCACCGCCAGCTTTTCCAGCTTGTCCTGCACCTTGGCATGCTTGCGCATACCGGCAGTGTCGATCAGGCGGACGATCCGATCCTCGCCTTCCGGAGACGTCCATGTCCAATCGACTGCAATACTGTCGCGCGTGATCCCCGCTTCCGGCCCAGTAATCAGGCGATCTTCGCCCAATATGCGGTTGATCAGCGTTGACTTGCCTGCGTTGGGGCGGCCCACAATGGCCAGCTTGAGCGGCGCGCTCTCATCGTCTTCGTAGAATGCAGGAGGATCGTCCGGTGTATTGGTTTCGTCTTTTTCCAAATGCGGACGCAGCGCCTCGAACAGTTCCACCAAACCCTGGCCATGCTCGGCAGACAGTTCGACCGGCGCCCCGAAACCCAGCGCATAGCTTTCGATCACGCCGACATCGCCTGCTTTGCCTTCGGCCTTGTTTGCGACCAGCACGACCGGGGTGTTGCCGCCGCGCAGCCAACGTCCGATTTCCTCGTCCAACGGATTTACGCCATCGCGTGCATCGAACATGAACAGTGCTACATCGGCTTCTGCCACCGCAGCCTCGGTCTGTTGGCGCATCCGGCCCGGAAGGGTGTGCGGATCTTCGTCTTCATAGCCTGCGGTGTCGACCACGCGGAAATCCATACCCACCAGCGTGGCATCCCCTTCACGCCGGTCGCGCGTCACGCCGGGACGGTCATCGACCAGCGCCAGTCGCTTGCCGACGAGACGGTTGAAAAGGGTGGACTTGCCCACATTGGGACGCCCGACAATGGCTACTGTGGGCAACATGGCCGCTTCTATTCCTTAAAAAACAAATGCCGCTCGGTCGGCGCCTGCCGGAATATCTTCCATGGGGCGCTGACCGAACGGCCACAACTATAGGGCGTGAGCGGGCGTTACCGCAATGCTGTCAGCTTGCCGTCATCCGCAAGAATATACAGCGTATTGTTAGCGACAACGGGCGACAATGACATGGAGCGATCCATGTCTTCCGCCTTCTGGACCGCGCCGGTGGTCGGATCGACATACAGCATATCGCCCTGCGTAGATACCAGGATCAATCGATTGCCCGCCAGCACGGGGCCGGTCCACCGAATCGCGCCGGTCTTCTTCTTGGCCTTGCGCCAACGATCAAGCTGACTGATCCAGCGAATGTTGCCCGTTGCGCGCGCCACGCAAAGCAGCTTGGCGTCATCGGTGACGACGAAGACCCATTCGCCGACGACCCATGGCGTCGAAATGCCAGCAATGTTGATTTCCCATAAACGCTGCCCGCTGGTGAGTTCGTAGGAAGCCATGCGCCCGCCCTGGCCGATGGCAAAGACACGTCCACGGTCGATCACTGGATCAGCGTCGATATCGGTCAGCGTGGCAACAGCCGTCGAAATGCTGGTCCGGGACAATGCGTCTCCCCAAAGCGTCCGACCATTTTCGTAACGATAGGCATTGAGTTCGCCTGAGCTATACCCGGCCAGCACGGTGCCTTGCGCCGCGGCCGGAGCGGCTACGCCAAACACGGCGGTTACTTGCAGCGTAGCGGACTCTGTCCACTGGGTTTCACCATCGCTCTGGTTAAGAGCGAAAATCTGATTGTCCTGGCTCATGACATAAGCATGGCCGTTGGCTAGCGTCGGCGCGCCGCGCAATGGACCGCCGGGACGCTTTTTCCAGACGATTGAACCGTCGGCAACATTGAGAGCCACGACATCGCCTACCCCGGTGGAAGCGAAGACGCGATCGCCCACGACGCTGACGCCGCCACCGAACAGGGATCTGCCATTGCCCTCAGCAGGCAGTGCGGTCTGCCAGAGACGGGCACCGGTCCCGGCGTCCATAGCGATGACCCGCGCTTCTGCATCCATCACGAACAGCTTGCCGCCGGATATCACAGGCGATGCGCCCAGTCGGGCGCGTGGCGTGCTACCACTGATTGTCGCGCTCCAGGCTTGCGCAGGCGATGCACCCAAAGCAACATGCCCCATCGCCTTCGACGGATTGCCGCCATGCTGGGACCACTCGTCATTCGCCACCGCTTCGGGAAGGGTGATGGCAACTTCGGCCAGTGCGGGATCGACCTCTACGCCTTGCTCAGTGGACAGAATCGAGGTGCGCTTACCGACGACCGGCGTCTTCGGCCCGCCCTTCTTTCCGCCAATTATGCCACATCCGCCCAGCAACGCGATGCCAGCCAGCAGAGCACCGCTCCGGATCAATTTACTGCGCATTGTTGCCGCTATCCTCATTTTCAATCGCTTCGATTGCATCGATACCCAATAAGCCCGCCATCTGTCGCGCACGTGAACGGATCGTCTGCGGCACAGTTTTGTCCTTGGCCATGGCTGCAAAAATAGGCCCTGCCAGATCGGGCTTGCTCATCTTCATGTAGGCAATAGCCGTCATTTCACCTGCGCTGCCGAACCAGGGATCGCCAGCGACCGCCAATGGCTTCATCCGCGCGACGATATCGGCAGGCTTCATCTTGTCGAACTCAATCGACGTCTGCCGCACCAGCGCGAGATCACGATAAGGCTGGTCAAGGCTCGTGTCCGCTGCCATCGCCTTATAGATCGCCAAAGCGCCCCCAGTATCGCCCTTACCTGCAGCGACTGCCGCCTTCGCCAATTGCGCGGCTGCGCGATAACCCGACTGGTCCGCTTTGCTCAGAGCGTCCAGCTTGGCCGCATCGGGCACACCGCCAGCAGCCACCACATCAAGCACCTTCGCCATTTCCTCGGCGGTCTCACCGGACTTGCGGGCGCTGTGATGCTCCCAATAGAGCCAACCGGCGAATGCGATCAAACCTGCAACGATCGCGCCAACGACCCAGCGGCCATAATTCTGCCAAAAGCGCAGCATCCGATCCTGTCGGACGGCGTCATCGACTTCGCGCATAAAGGCTTCATTGGGTTGTGGCGTAATGGCCAACATCGCTCTCCGGTAATACAGCAAAACAGGGGGGAATTGGCCGCGGACCTTAGCGATCCGTTGCCTTTGCGCAACTTACTTTTTCGGGCGATACACCTGTTCGTCGGTAGGGAAGCTCCGGTCGCGGACATCACTGGCATAGCGCATCGCTGCGTCTGCGATCATATCGCCCATTGCTTCGTAGCGTTTAACAAACCGCGGTACACGGTCGAACATGCCAAGCATGTCCTCGGTCACCAAAACTTGCCCATCGCACCTGGCTGAGGCGCCTATCCCGATGACCGGACAAGGCACTGCGGCTGTGATCGCATCGGCGACATCTTCCAATACGCCTTCGACTACCATGGTGAAACATCCCGCTTCCGCAACCGCTTTGGCATCGCGCAGGATTTTGGAGGCTTCCGCCTCGCTGCGTCCCCGCGCGCCATAGCCGCCCAGCGCATTGACGGCTTGAGGCGTTAAGCCGACATGCGCACACACCGGAATACCCCGCGCCAACAAGAAAGCGATCGTTTCCGCCATGGCTTCCCCGCCCTCCAGCTTTACGCCAGCCGCGCCGGTTTCTTTGAGGATTCGCGCGGCACTTTCGAACGCCTGTACGGGGGACGCCTCGTAACTGCCAAACGGCATATCGACGATCACGACCGAGTGATAGCTGCCACGGACGACAGCGGCACCGTGCGCGCACATCATGTCGAGGCTGACCGGGACCGTCGATGGCAAGCCATAGATTACCTGACCCAACGAATCTCCAACAAGCAGAAGATCGCAGTGCGGATCAAGCAATTGTGCCATGCGGGCGGTGTACGCCGTCAGCATCACAATAGGCTCTGCGGTCACTCCATCCGCCTTTCGCGCACGGATCGCCGGAACGGTGAGGCGTTTCATTGGCGCAGGCGTGGGGTTGGCGCGGCTGGTCGAAGTATCGATGGTGAAAGTCGTGGACATGGCTGCGCTCTACCCCAGCCGCAAAGCAGGCGCAAACCAAGTAAGGATTAGTCGTCCTTGTCAGGCAAGAGTTCGGGAACTTCCGCTTGAGCCGCCTTGTTGGGTGCTGCCGGGAAAGCACAGCCTTTGTTCAGGCCCATCCCTTTAAGAAATGCCCGGCGGACAGACCCGGCATATACTGCCGCTTCGACGCGGCGCTGCTGTTTGTCTGCGCCAGTAATGACGCGCACCAAGCCGAGTCCCGGCAAGATCGACCTGACGACTTCGCCAGCAGCGGTAGCAGCCAATGCCGATCCTTCACCTTTTTTCTTCTCCGGCGCATCCGCGTCGGGGCCAAGTGCGGTACCCAACTTCAATACTTCCGCACTGATCTGTTTGCAGGTGCGCATATTTCGGGTGGAATAAGGCGCGCTGGCGGCCAGTTGCAAGATCTCCGGGATCTTGTCATCCTTGATACGCGTATCGCGCAACGGTTGAGTTACGGCGCGCTCTACCTTGCTTTGATTTTGTGCATGGACCGGCGTTACCAAGACAAATGGCAACAGGATAAAGAGAGCTTTGTAACGCTGCATGTAGGACCTCCACTGACTATTATCGTATCGACTGCGGAAGGAAACGCGGGAGCCGCCAATCGGCTCCCGCTTCGTTACGAAAAGGTATCAAAAACTGCCTTTGATAGTCAGACCGTAGGTGCGCGGGTCGCCGGGCTGACCAGCCACCAAGCCGACATTACTGGGCGCAGTCTGAAGCAGTTCGAAATAGTTCACGTCGAATGCGTTACGCACCCAACCGAACAGGTCGAGATTGCCCCCTCGGAAGCCAAGCCGGAAATTGGTCACGGCGTAGCCTTTGATCCAGGTGTAGTCGGACGGTGACGGGTTGGACGAGAAGCGCGAACGATAATTGCCATCTACGCCAAGGTACACCTGGCCTTCCCTGGCCAGCAAGGTGACGGGCACATTGGCTTCCGCGCCATAGGACAGCGATATCTTCGAAACGCCGGGCAAGCGCTGACCGGAAATGTCGCAGTTTGCTGGGCTTAGCCCACCCGCAGTACCCGGCGCGCTGGCGGTCTGCCCTGCCGTCACCGTCGTTCCGCCCGAAAGCTCGGGCGGGCAAGGGGCATCTACGAACTTCACATATTTCGCATCGGTGTAGGCACCGTTGACATAGGCGGTGAAACGCTCGCTCGGACGGATCGAGAAATCGGCCTCGATGCCTTGCGACCGGACCTTGCCCGCATTGGCCAGATAGCCGCGCAGAACACCAAGCTGGCCGTTGGTAACAGTTGCCTGATAATTTTTGATGTCGGTGCGGAACGCCGCAAGGTTGAGGGTGGCTTTGCGATCCCAAACCTGCGTCTTGATACCGGCCTCGAAATGATTGACCGATTCCGGCTTGATTTCCGACAGCAACGGGTTGCCGGCAGCGTCGGTCGGCAGCCCGTTCTGATTGATACCAAAGGTTTTGAAGCTCTTGGCATATGTCGCGTACGCCAGAACGTCGGAGGCAACTTTGTAGCTGGCAGTAAAGTCGTAAGTGAAGTTCCAGTCGCTATCTGATGGTGCACTGGTCTGCGGAGAGAAAATGCCGCATTGAGCCGCGCCAATGGACCCTGCCGGTTGCGGGCACGTCAGGATAGCGCCGGCCCCGGTCGTTACGACACGCTGATAGAAGCCCGACTTCTGATCGTAATTCAAACGAACACCGGGCTGAAGCGTCAAGGCGTCGGTAAGTTTCCAGCTTAACTGACCGAACAAAGCAACGCTCGTGCTCTTGAGGTTTTGTGTATTGCGTGCAGTCAGGCCCTGCAGAACGGCAGGGTTGTTGGCCAGTGCTCCAGTAAGGTTCCATTTGCTGGACGCCGATCCCTGCTGCTCGAAACCTTGCGTGTCGATCCGCTGATTGAACGCGAACGCACCCAGCACGAAATCAAACTTCTGCCCGGAATAATTGTACCGCAACTCCTGGGAATACTGGTCCTGCTGCGATGGGTTGTTCGATGCAGACACGATATCTAGCCCCATGAAATCACGGTCATTTTCCGGCTTCCAGTCCCAGAACCGCCACGCCGTTACCGATGTCAGCGTACCGGGGCCAACGTCCCATTTGACCTTCAGCGATGCACCGCCGATTATGTTTCCTGCGCTCAACGGCGAATTGACGTCGGTCAAGCGATCAAACGGATTACGGCTCACCACGGTATAGTTATGTGCAGCCGCCAATGCATCATACTGTCGTGCGAGCGCACGCTGTGTCCGACCGACGCGCACGAACACAGTGCCGCAGCATTCAGGATCCTGCCTGCTGTAATCGCCGGCAAGGGTAATGCTCAAATCCTCGTTCGGCTTGAACAGCAACTGGCCACGCACGCCCAGATTGTCCTGCTCGTTAACCCAGCGATCCGACGTTACGTTGTAGATAGTGCCGCGGCGCGAGGTGGTCGACGCAGCGATGCGGACGGCCACCTTGTCCGACAACGGGCCAGAGACGGCTGCTTTGGCTTGTTTGAAATTCAGGTTACCGAACGTCACTTCGGCTCTGCCTTCGAAATCGAAGGTGGGCTGATTGGTCGTAATGTTGATCGCACCCGCCGTGGTATTCTTGCCGTAGAGCGTGCCTTGCGGACCGCGCAACACTTCGACCTGAGCCACATCCAGAAAGTCGAACACAGCAGCGGCGACCCGCGCATTGTAAACGTCATCGACATAGATGCCGACGCCCTGCTCAAACCCGTCGCTGGTCAGGCCGAATGGCACGCCGAGGCCACGAATGTTGACGGCCGTGTTGCGCGGGTTAGACGAGTAGACTTGTAGCGTGGGCGTAAGCTGCTGAAGTTTCTGGATGTTGAAATTGCCCGTCGCCTCTATGCTGTTTCCATTGATGACCGAAATTGCCAAAGGCACTTCCTGCGCCGTTTCGACACGACGACGGGCCGTAACGACGATCCCGGAGTTGCTAGCATCGCTGGATGTCGCGGCTTGATCGACCGGCGCTGCTTCCTCCTGCGCATATGCTGCAGGCACGGCTATTGGTGCGCTCGCCGCCGTGGCGAGCAACAGAAAACGAATGCTCATTGAAACCCCTCTTCATTCCGTTGTCGGATTGGACATAACGGCGTCTCCGGGGGTCCGGTCGAAGCCTGTATTTAGCAGAGCTTGGAAAAGCGCTTGTCTCTATCAGGCAGAAAAACGCGTCTTTTCCGTCACATCAAGTTGCACGACACGCGCATCATGCACGGTCAAAGTGATCGACCCGAACCGCAACGATTCCAAAGCCGTTTTTATCGCCGCGATGCTTGCATCGATGTTGATCCGGCCTGCTTCGCCCGTAGTCGCTGAGGCAGGGCGCGCAGGTCGGATAAAGCGTTCCGGCTCGTCATTGCTCATCGTTCACCTCCTGCCATCATACATATCTCAACTTATACAATAGACAAAAAAGCAATGCTCGGGGGATTGCAAGATAAACTATCCTCTCACCTCATGGATGCCTTGGGAGCAACCGTTTGCGCCAGATACCGATCTGGACAACCTGGGCGGCGCAGATTGTGGTGCTGCGCTTTGATCTTCGGATAGCGCAATCAGATGGTCGAGCAATGACTGGCCAAAGCGCCATTCGCCCAAACCACTTTCCGCGTTGATGTGACCGCTATGTCCGGCGTCGACGATCTGACTGCCCCAATTTTTGCCGATGCTGTGCGCCCGCTCATAGAAAATATAGGGGTCATTTCGACTGGCCACCACGATTGACGGGAAAGGT
Source organism: Sphingobium sp. BS19 (assembly GCF_027925545.1). Taxonomy (NCBI): domain Bacteria; kingdom Pseudomonadati; phylum Pseudomonadota; class Alphaproteobacteria; order Sphingomonadales; family Sphingobiaceae; genus Sphingobium; species Sphingobium sp. BS19. The sequence continues at coordinate 315,701 of NZ_BSEF01000001.1, read as the reverse complement.
AGGGCAGCGCGGGGAACGGGTGCAAATCCGCCGATGGTTTCCGGCGTTTCCATACGCTCGCAATCAGGGGGTGCGACGAGTAGAGCGCCTGCCACCGGCCACCCATAAGGCTGACTTTGCAACGCGCCCCACCAGGCGACTGCATGGCAACCCAAACTGTGTGCCGCAAGAATGATGGGCGCACCAAAGCCATGTGCCGTTTCCCGGATGGCCGTATCCAGGCGGTTTACCCAGCTATTGCGGGTGGGACTCGCCCAGCTGCCAAGGTCCACCCGGTGGCAGTCACCCCGTGTCGCTTCCCACAAGGTTTGCCAATGTCCCGGACCACTGTTGTTGAGGCCAGGGACGGTCAGCACCACGGGCTGCTGTGTTCGTCCACCTTGCAGTGAACCCGACTGCACGAATCGATCCATCGTCCTGCTCCTTGCTTGTTGCACGTAACAGGTAATTCTATTATTATGGTAGACAATAGAGCAGCGCCAAAATGTGGCGAATTTTAGGCAGGCGGAAACGGGATCGTAGCGTGGGGCTATTCCACGTCCAGCGGCACAGGCTCTGCCAGGCTAATGCCATCCAGAACGCGCGCCGTCTCGTCACGGACACGCAACATCAGTCGATGCAAGCGGCACTCCGATTCCGGTAGGCAATTGGTGCAGGTCTCGTGCGCGAATCGGCTGGCACAAGGGGTCAGTGCCAACGATCCTCGCGTCAACCGAACGATATCGCCATAGCTGATGTCGATCGGCGACAGTGCCAGCCAATATCCGCCATCGCGTCCGCGCTGCGTATCGACCAGCCCTTCACGCGACAGTTCGGACAGGATCACCGTCAGGAATTTGGCGGGTATCTTCTGCGTCTCGGCAATGTCCGTGAGCGGAACTGGTCCCTGCCCATATTGATCCGCCAGATGTTGCAGAGCGCGTATGGCATAACGGGTCTTTTGAGACAGCATGTCTCTCATTCCACCGATATGCCGGCAATATCAAGTGTTCAGGAAGAGATAGTGTCAGCTTCGTTTTTAGGGTGCGAGAGATGCGCGGGCCAGCCCCGGAAAATCCGTGAAAAACCCATCCACGCCTGTTGCCACCAGCGCCCGCACCGCTGCCGCAAAATTTCCATGTGCCGCAGGATCATCGCCGAGCCGCAACGCGGGCGGCAGGAACATATTTTCTGCGCGCAACGTCCACATATGCACCTGAATTCCGGCATCATGCGCGCGCGCCACGAACCCAGTATCGCGGCCGTCAGGCGCAACGATCAGCGTGCCATTCGCACCGATGGCATTGGCATAGCGCGCGATCTGCTTCATGCCTTCGCTGGTCAGCATGTCCGCATAGGATGTTTCGGGATGGTCGGCCGGACTGCCTTGCGCATCGACCAACTGAACAAGACGCAGGCGCGTTTTCGCGCGCAAGGCTTTCAGATTGTCCACCTCGAACGATTGGATGAATACCGGATCGTCGGGCGAAGTATATCCGTAGCGGTCCAACAGCGCGAGCAACTTCGCTTCATGCGGCAAACCGATGGAGGCGAAATAGCTGGGATGCTTGGTCTCGGGATACACGCCGATGCGCCGCCGCGTTTCGGCATTTTTCGCGTCGATCAGCTTGAGCACTTCCTCGAATGTCGGCACCTGATACAGACCGTCAAAGCGTCGGTTCGCGGTGCGCACTTCCAGCAGCCGTTCCCGCGCGCGCAAGGTACGTAACTCCGCGAGCGTAAAGTCCTCGGTAAACCACCCCGTAATCTGCTCGCCGTCGATGGTCTTAGTCGCCTTGCGGTCGGCAAATTCAGGATGGGACGCAACGTCGGTCGTGCCGCCGATTTCATTCTCATGCCGCACAACCAGAACGCCGTCCTTGGTCAGCACCAGATCGGGCTCGATAAAGTCAGCGCCCTGATCAATCGCACGCTCATATCCTGCGAGCGTGTGTTCGGGACGCTCGCCACTGGCGCCGCGGTGGGCAATGATGATCGGATCGGTGGCCATAGCGACCATCGGCATAGCCGCCAGCAGCGCGGCGGCAAACAGAGTTTTCAACATCAAGCGCGCTTATCGCATGTGCATGACGTCGACATGACGGTCATGCGAATGCCGCTGCATAAGCATCCGGCTTGAACCCGACGAGCCGCCGATCGCCCAGGTCCAGCACCGGGCGTTTGGTCATCGAGGGGTTCGCGACCATCAGTGCCACGGCCTTGTCCGCATCGATGCCTTGCTTGTCCGCATCGGGCAGAGCGCGATACGTCGTACCCGCCCGGTTGAGGATTACTTCCCAGCCATGCTCATCCACCCAGCGGCGCACGGTCGCTGCGTCGATCCCGGATGCCTTGTAATCGTGAAAGGCAAAGGCAATGCCGTTGCTGTCCAGCCACGTGCGGGCTTTCTTGATCGTGTCGCAATTCTTGATGCCATACATCGTGATCGTCATGATTCTGTTCCTACAACGCTTAAGCGGCGTTGCGCAGCGCGGTAACTTCGATCTCAATCTTCATCTCCGGTTTCACCAGACCGCAGACGATGCACGTCGCTGCCGGTCGGATAAAACCGAACACGCCGCCCAGCACTGGCCCAATCGCATCCCAATACGCCGCGTCGCTGATGTAATAAGTCGCGCGCACGACATCGCCGAAGTTGAAGCCGCCTTCGCTCAGGGCTTTTCCGATGACCGCCAAGGCATTACGCGCCTGATCCGCAACATCGTCAGGCATCGCCCGCGTTTCGGGATCGTAACCTGTCGTCCCGGCCACGAAACACCAATCCCCCTGCACCACGGCGCGTGAATAGCCGACCTGCGCTTCAAAGGGAGAGCCGGAAGAAATCAGTGTGCGAGTCATCGAGGGACACTTTCATAAAGAAAAATGGAACAGCCCCACGCCGTAACCGACAACTCCGACCCCCGTCCAGTCCACCGATCAGTGTGACAGCACGATCTTCATTTCGTCTCCGTTTCGTAATCTGCGCGTCGCGAGGGCGTCATTGCGACGGTGCATCGGAAAAGCATACGCATGAGGATTTCCGAGATGACAGTTTTGATCGATCGCCGTCTACTTATCGAGGCCAGCGTGCTTGGCCTGGGCGCGCTTTCCATTCCGGGGGCGGCGGCCATATTGGCGGCGCGGGGCTTTTCGCATGGCATCGCCAGCGGCGAACCGTCCGCCAATTCGGTGCTGTTGTGGACACGATTCGTGGCTGCCAATGACACCAAGCTACGCTGCGAAGTGGCGAGCGACATCGGCTTTACCAAAGTCGTGGGCGGCGGCGATGTGATTGCCAAGGGCGAAGCCGATCACACCGCAAAGCTTACGGTGACTGGCCTTCAACCAGGGCAATGGTACTTTTACCGCTTTATCGCACCGGATGGCAGCATCAGCCAGATCGGTCGCACGCGGACATTGCCGCAAGGCGATGTCTCGCGCTTCGGCATCGGCCTTTTCTCATGCTCCAACCTGCCCTTCGGCTGGTTCAACGCTTATGCCCATGCCGCGCAGCGCAAGGATCTGGACCTGATGGTGCATTGCGGCGACTATATCTACGAATATCCCGTGGGGACCTATCCTACCGCCAAGGAAGCCTTGCCCGGCCGTCTTATTGAGCCGAGCCATGAGATTGTGACGCTCGCTGACTATCGCCTGCGCCATGCTTCCTATCGCCTCGATCCCGATCTGCAAGACCTGCATCGAATGTTCCCAATGATCGCGCAGTGGGACGACCATGAACTTGCCAACGATGCGTATGAAAATGGCGCGGAAAATCATCAGGCTGAAAGCGAAGGTGACTGGGCGACCCGCAAGGCGATAGCAGAACGCGTTTACCGCGAGTGGATGCCCGTGTCGGACGCGCCCTATTCCACCTATCAGATCGGCACGCTGGCAACGCTGTTCCGCCCGGAAACGCGCATCACTGGCCGAAACAAGCAGCTTGAATTGTCGGAGGCGCTTGCCGGACGCGGCGACATCGCGAAGGCGCTTGCAGAATTCCGTGACGGTCCGTGGAGCGCCAAGGATCGCACCGTCATGGGCATGCGTCAGGAAAAATGGCTGTACGACGGCTTTGCCGCATCGACTAAAGCAGGCACCGGCTGGCAAATATTGGCGCAGCAAATTGTAATGGGCAGCGGTCGCTTCCCCGCGCAGGCGGCCAATTGGGTTCCATCAACGGCACCCGATTATGTACGTGCCAGAACGATGGCGCCCGTCGCTGCATCCCGTGCCGGGCTGCCGTTCAATCTCGACGCATGGGACGGCTATCCCGCTGCCCGCACGCGCCTGTACGAAGCGGCTCTCGCCGCCGACGCGAACATGGTCGTCCTTTCAGGCGACAGCCATAATGCATGGGGCTATAATCTGGGCGACACCGATACCGGCGGAAAGATGCAGCGTGCAGGCGTCGAATTTGCCGGACACAGCGTCACCTCGCCCGGATTCGAAGCCTATGTGCCAAACATCGCGCCAGCCGATGTCGCCAAGGCATTGCAGGACACAAATCGAGATTTAGTCTTCTGTGACACCAGCCGCCGTGGATATGTCTCAATAGCAATCACGCCCGATGATGTGACGGGCGCATGGCATTTCATGGAGGGTATCAGGACGCGCGACACAGCACTTTCAGAAACCCGCCGGATGCGCGTCCGTAAAGGTCAACGGCTTCTCGAAACGGCGTAAGCAACGGCGAGCCATGGCACTGCTTGCCTTTGCACGGCTATTTTTCGTTCGTAATCCTGTTGACGACCCGGCCATGCTGGTGGCAATGGCGTCCTGCATCGGTCGATAGGCCGACAAGCGGGTATAGCTCAATGGTAGAGCACTAGCCTTCCAAGCTTGTGATGCGGGTTCGATCCCCGCTACCCGCTCCAACTTTGCGCTACTGCATTTTTTCAGTGCAGCGGCCACGTCCATAGGATGAGTGGCGTCCCGACGATGACCACAAGCAGCGATAGCGGCGCGCCAAGCCTGGCATAGTCGCCAAACCGGTATCCGCCCGGACCGAATACAAGGGTGTTACACTGATGCCCTATCGGCGTCAGGAAATCGCACCCGGCTCCCATCGCTGTCGCAATCAGGAACGCTTCGGGTCGGTATCCCAGATCGTTAGCGAACACCGCTGCGATGGGGGCCATGACCAACACGGTGGCCGCATTGTTGAGAAACGGCGTTACGGCCATCGCGGCTACCAGAATCAACGCCACAGCACCCCAAGGCGGTAGCACGGCTGCGGCCTGCGCCAATCCCGTGGCAATTACATTCGATGCGCCGGACGTCTGGAGGCTTTCGCTGACGGGAATGAGCGCCGCCAACATGATGAGGATGGGCCACTCCACCGCTTCATATGCTTCGTCAACGGGTAGAGCCCCGGTGATGATAACCAGACCTGCGGCCGCGAAGAAGGCGACGGCCACCGGAACCAGTCCGGTGGCCGTCGCGACCATGGCCGCCGCCAGAATGGCGATGGGAAGCCAGCCGCGCTTGGATTTACCAAGCCGCATCGCACGTGCTGCAAGCGGCAAGGCGCCAAGCTGACGCAGGCGATCCGGGAGCAGGTCGACCGGCCCTTGAAGGACGATCACGTCACCGGCCTGCAAGACGATCTGGCCGATCTTCCGGGTCAGATGCTCGCCTGCGCGGGACACCGCAATCAAGTTGATCCCAAAGCGTTTGCGTAGGGAGAGACGTCCAGCCGTTCGACCTATCAGCACGGAGTCGGTAGTCACAACGGCTTCGATCACGCCGATTTCATCGGCTTCCCGCCCCTCTGCTTCAGCCGTATCTTCACCCGTTAGAACCAGACGATCGCGCGCTATAACCCTTTCCAGAGCGTCGGGTTCACCGGACAGAATGAGGACATCATCTTCGCGCAAATGAACATTGGGATGGACGGTGCCTTGCATATCCCCCCGCAGGAGGCTGGTGACCACGACTTCATTATCGTGACGTTCGATGAATTCCGCGATGGTTTCCCCAATAGCCGGAGAGTCCTCCACCACGGATGCTTCCGTCACATATCCCGATATGTTGAGTGCTTCGCCCATGGTCGGCGCAGCGCGGCGATCGCGAGGAAGCAGGCGATAGCCGAAGCGCAGGAAAATCAGCCCGACCACCAGTAGTCCGAAGCCGGTCGGAAAATAATCGAACATGGCGAAAGGTTCGCCAGTCATGTCCTCGCGTACGCGGCTCACAATGATGTTGGGCGATGTTCCAACGAGCGTCATTAGGCCGCCCAGCAAGGAAGCGAATGACATGGGCATCAGAAAGACCGAAGGATTAGTGCCCCCCTTTTTGGCGATCTGGAACGCGGCAGGCATCAGCATTGCGAGCGCGCCGACATTCTTAACGAGGGCAGAGGACACACCGACAGAAGCGGTAAGAACAAGCAATTGCGACCGGACGCTTTTGACGCGGCGTGAGACAAATCCCAGAGCGATCTCAATCACCCCGGACCGTTGCACCGCAGCCGACATCACCAACGCGGACCCCACAATGATGACGATGTCGTCTGCAAAGCCTTTGAAGGCATCGGCAGGTTTCACCACGCCGATCAACAATGCAGCCAGCAACGCGATGATCGCCGTTACGTCATAACGGAATCGCCCCCAAAGGAAGAGCGCCATCATGCCAGCGAGTGTTGCAACGGAAAGCCATTGGGGAAGGGTCATTGGTCCTCATGTTTCATTGCAGTCGGAAGATGATAGGACTTCCATGCTTTGGCATGAACGCCTTCAGCGCGAATACTGCACCAAGCGTGCAGAAAAATAGCGACTTCACCCTCTCCATCATATCCGGTGTTCGCATCATGCGTTCTGTACGGGTCCATTTGGCAATGTCGTACGTTGAAGCGCGATGATTCCAGACGCATGGCTTCCAGAGCCGTATATCCTAATGATGACCGGCATGGGCATACTGATAGCGCTGGTGGCATGGTTGCCTCTGGCTCTTAAACGGTTGCCATTGTCGCTGCCGATCGTCTGCATTGCCTTGGGCGCGGCGTTGTTCTCACTGCCTCAGGTGACGTTGCGGCCATTGCCGATCCTGTATCCCGATATAGCCGAGCGCTTCAGCGAGTTCGTCGTGATCATCGCGCTCATGGGCGCGGGCCTTAAGATCGATCGTGTGTTTGCCTGGCGACGCTGGTCGATCACTTGGCGATTGCTGGCCATCACCATGCCGCTTGGCATCGTTGCGATTACCTTAATAGCGGCTTGGGGGATGGACCTGCCATGGGCGGTGGCGTTGTTGCTTGCCGCCAGCCTAGCGCCAACCGATCCCGTTCTGGCCGCCGACGTACAGGTCGGCCCTCCCAAAAGCGGCGAGGAGGATGAGGTTAGGTTTGGTCTTACATCCGAAGCCGGACTGAACGACGGCCTCGCGTTCCCGGTCGTCCATCTGGCAATCATACTGATAACGGTCGCGGGGACATCGGACCCGTGGTTCACTGAATGGCTAAGCTATCGCGTTCTGTGGGAAACGGCGGTTGGCATCGGCACGGGCTGGGTTATCGGGCGGCTTTTCGGATGGCTTACCTTCCATGTTCCTGCCGAGACCAAGCTGGCAAAGACCGGGGACGGGCTGATCGCACTGGCGGCAACGTTCGTGTCCTATGGCGTATCGGAGATCGGTCACGCCTACGGCTTCCTGACTGTCTTCGTAACTGCGTTAAGTTTCCGGCACGCCCATCGCGATCATAAATTTCAGCGGGACATGCACGACGTCACCGAACAAATCGAACGGTTGGCCATGATGGTTTTGCTGCTGCTGTTCGGCGGCGCACTGGTCAGTGGCTTGCTGTCGGCGGTCACATGGGTGGATGCGGTTGTCGCATTGATCATTCTGCTGATCGTTCGCCCGGTTACGGGGATGATCGGTCTTATCGGCTATCGCGCGGATTTGGGCGAGAAGATTACACTTGCCTTTTTTGGCATTCGCGGTGTCGGATCGATCTACTATCTGGCCTATGGGTTAAACCATGTCGATGTGGCAGGCGCAGACAGGCTCTGGGGCCTCGTTGGGCTTGTCATCACATTGTCGATCCTGCTCCACGGGCTTACCGTGACGCCAGTTATGCGCACTCTTGACCGCGAGCGGGGCAGAGATCCCGATAAGACCTCAGAAGCCTAAGGGTGATCCGCGAACAATAAGTCGACACGTGAATTCCAATCGTCGCGCACTTCCCCTGCAGCGACCTCAAGATGATAGCCTGAAATATCAGGTAGATGGACGATGGACACCCGCGCGAAGGGTGGCGAGCCAAGATGTCCATCCCAAGGCAGCAGCGGATTGGACCGCGGATCATTCAATAGATTGCACTTCATCGGTATGCACATCGAACCGTATCAGATTTGCCAGGCCAAAGGCCGTGGTCAAGGCTACATCAGTCGCATCGCGACCGCGTGCCATCAATATGCGCCCGATGCGCGGCTGATTGTGGCGGGCATCGTATGTGTACCAGTCGCCATCGATATACACATCGAACCATGCGCTGAAATCCATCGGTGCGTCGACAGGGGGGATGCCGATATCCCCCAGATAGCCGGTGCAATAGCGTGCCGGAATATTCATGCATCGACATAATGTAACGGCGAGATGCGCAAAATCCCGACACACGCCTTGCCGTTCCTGATAGCTGTTCCAGGCTGTCTTGTCAGACCGCGCGTGGTGATAGCCAAATTCGATATGGTTATGAACGAAGTCCACGATCGCATCGACCCGGTCGCGCGCCGAAGCATAGTGCGCAAAGTTCGTCCAGGCGACATCCATAAGTCGATCCGTCTCGCAATAGCGGCTGCCCAGCAAGAAGGGCATCACTGCATCGGGCAAATCTTCGACGGGCGTTTTGGGACCGTCGGGTGCCCGTACATCCGGCTCTCCGCTATGCTCGATCACGAAGTCGCATGACAACGTCACTCCGCCAGGCGGGATCGTAAGGCGCGTGGCGACGTTCCCGAAACTGTCTTCATAGTGATAGAGTGGGATATCCGGGTCGGCCATGAGCCGCTGTGGTGTCCGCAGATCCTGATGGCGCGAAGGATGTACGCTCAACAGGGCCATCATCGCAGTCTTCAGTTCGGTGGCGAAGCTAATGGTATATCCGCAGCGTATCAGCATCGATATGACTTTCCTTATGCGCCGATAAGTCGGCTGTTGATGGCACCATGAGCGGTCGCGGGGAATTGATGAGGGTCGGCGGATTGCACGTCGATCTTGACGTCCATGCCAATGAAGCTGGCAGGCAAGCCGAACCATGTGCCCGACAAAGGCAGCGCCTGATACAGATCGCGGGCAATCGCCACACGGATGAGACCGCGATTGCCGATGATACCGTTGGTCGGATCGAACTCGACCCATCCCGATCCGGGCAGAAAAATGCGGACCCACGCATGGGTGTTACCGCCGCCGACCATTCCTTCGGTACGGGACGGATTATAGACATAACCCGACACGACCCGCGCCGCAAAACCCAGTGCGCGTACCGCTTCGATCATTAGTACCGCAAAGTCTCGACAGGTGCCCTGGCGCTTTTTCAGCGTTTCAATCGGGGTTTGTGTCCCCTTTTCATGTCGAGGGACATAAGTGAAGTCACGCTGAATGCTGGTCGCGATCTGGGTCAACAGGGCAACTGTGCCGGTGTTTCCGGTATTGCTGACAAAAGCCCGCGCCCAATTATCCAGGATGCGTTCCGGATCGGGATGTTGCCGTTCTATCGAACGCAACAGATCGGGCATGTCTTCCGAGGAATAGGTGAAGGGAAACAGCCGCGCATAGGGCTCTACATCGACCTGCGTCTGACCGAGCGGCGCATGTTCAAGGGTGGCTTCACTTTTCACGATCAGGTGCGAAGCATTGCGATTGAACAGCGCAATCGCGACCGAATTGCCGAATACATCATGCTGCCAACGCAGTTCGCTGGGTTGTGGATCGATGTCGAGACGCGCGGACAGCAGGCGCTGGTCAAATGCCTCACGCGGGCGCATCATGATGCGATGTTCACCCAAAGACACCGGCTGCTTGTAACGATAAGTGGTGACATGGCGGATAGTAAGCAACGGCATTGGGGCAAATCCTGATGGCCGCGCACACGGCAAATGAGCTGTTAAGTCCTGACGATACAGCACCATTTGGATTGTTCAACGCGGCAGGTCGTTCGCCGTTCCTACTGATCGGCGATCATGCAGGGTCGGCGATCCCATCGGAACTTGGCGATCTGGGGGTGAGCGCTGCGGATCGACAGCGGCACATTGCGCTGGACATCGGTGTATTCGGTCTGGGCCATGCTCTCGCGCGATTGCTAGACGCGCCCTTTCTGCATCAAGTCTATTCTCGGCTGGTGATCGATTGCAATCGCGACCCTGCCCATGCCAGCGCGATGCCGACTGTATCGGACGGCACCGGAATACCCGGCAACGAAGGTCTGGATACGACAGCGCGGAAAGCGCGCATCGACGCAATTCACAGGCCCTATCATGACGCCATCGGTAACATCATCTCTCAGCGATCTGCCAATGGGCAAGCAACCGTGCTTATATCGCTGCATAGCTTCACCCCAGTCATGAACGGCATAGCGCGACCATGGGACATCGGGATATTGCACTGGACGGGACAGTTGGATTTTGCGCTGCGGATGCTTGAAAGCTTGCGAACGAATGCGGGCCTGATCGTTGGCGATAACGTACCTTATGCAATGGACGAAACCGACTACACCGTCCCTCGCCACGCCTTTCCAAACCGCCTCCCTTATGTCGAAATCGAAGTCCGCCAGGATGCGATAGGAAACGCATCCGGTCAGGAACGGTGGGCAGACACGCTATCCAAGGCGATGATGGAAGCGCTCTAAAGCCCTAGTTCGCGGCAAGTACGCCGTTATAGGCCGGATCTTCCAGCGCCAGCCCGGCACCCATGGCAACGCAGATCAGAGGATCTTTCGCCACCTTCACCGGCAATCCGGTCGCTTCTGACAGAGCCTCGTCCATATGTCCGAGCAATGCGCCACCACCGGTCAGGGTAATCCCTTCTTCGATGATGTCTGCCGAAAGCTCAGGCGGGGTCTGTTCCAGCGCGGACATTACCGCACTGATGATCTGCGCCACCGGTTCGGCCAGTGCTTCGTAGATTTCGGCCTCTGTTGCCTGCAATTCGGAGGGGCGGCCATTGACCAGATCGCGGCCCTTGACGCGCAGGAGATTCCCCTCCCCGTCCGGCATGACTGCAGAGCCGATCATATGCTTGACCCGCTCCGCCGTGACTTCGCCAATCATAAGATTGTGCTTGCGACGGATGTAGGATGAGATCGCATCGTCCATCTTGTCACCGCCGACACGGACGGAATTGGCATAAGCAATGCCGCGCAGCGACAGTACCGCGACTTCGGTCGTCCCACCGCCGATGTCCACCACCATCGCGCCGATCGGTTCCGTCACCGGAAGCCCCGCCCCGATTGCCGCCGCCATTGGCTCCTCAATCAATTGTACGCGAGACGCGCCAGCATTGGATGCCGCATCGCGGATTGCGCGCCGTTCAACCATCGTAGAGCCTGAAGGGACGCAGATCACGACTTCAAAGCGGCGTGGCATTCGGCTGGGGCCGCCCAGCGCCTTATCCATGAAATGCTTAATCATCTGCTCGGCTACATCGATGTCCGCGATCACGCCGTCGCGGAGCGGGCGGATCGCCTGAATGTCGCTGGGGGTCTTGCCCATCATCAGCTTGGCTTCGTCCCCCACCGCCTTTACCCGGCGCAGGCCGTTGCGGGTTTCGATAGCGATGACCGACGGTTCGTTAAGAACGATCCCTTTTTCACGGACATACACGACGGTATTTACAGTACCCAGATCGATCGCCATGTCGTGGGCGACCGAGTTAAATAAGCGCGGCATCTTCATGCGGCGGACCAAGAGCGCGAAGCGCTTCAGAGCAACCCGCCTGCGGCCAACCGGTGCGCTATACAGTCAGGATGGAGATTCTGAGCGTGGACGTGCCGATAACGGGTCAGTCTGGCTTGGCTGTCTGGGAAAGGGCGGCGCTCGTATCCGCCATCACCGCGCCTCTTTGGCCCAAAGGACGCTCCCGCCCCGTCGTGGTATCATGCGCTGTCTGCCGTTCGGTTTCGGCATTGATCAAGCCGCCGATCAAAATCGCATAAGCCGACACGTAAAGCCACATGAGCAGCACGACCACGGCACCCAAGGAGCCGTAAGTCGCATCGTAATCGCCGAATCTGGAGGCATATATGCCGAAGCCCAAAGTCGCCACCAACCATAGGATCGTCGCGACGACTGAACCCACGCTCAGCCATTCCCATCGCGCATCCGAACGATCCGGCGCGAAGCGATACATGGAACCTATGGTAAAACAACATAGCGTTCCGGCGGCGAGCCAAGTCAACAGCTTGACGACCAGCACGCCTATCGGCCCCGTTCCGATCAGGAGATCGCGGGCATAGCCCATCATCGTGGCCGCGATGACGCCGACGATCCCGATCATGACTGCGCCGACAATCAGCATCGCCGACGTTGCCGTACCACGGATGATTCCCCGGCGATCCCGCTCCTCATAGATCACATTAAGAGCCGTAATGAGCGCGCCCGATGCCCGCGTTGCACCGTATATCGATACAAGCAGAGCAGTCAGCAGGCCGAGGCCTTTCTGGCTCGCAGCCGCCGTGGTCAGGTTGATCAACTGCTCATATATGAGGCGCGCAGCATCGGCGGGAACGAGGTCGATGATCATTTTCATATGCTGACCGACCGTTGCCGGATCGGCAATCAATCCGTAGCTCATGACCAAGGCGCCCAACAATGGCACAAATGACAGGAAGGCGTAGAAGGCTACGCCCGCCGACATCAGGCTAAGGTTATGTTCGCCATTATTGACCCAGACACGGCCCAGTATCGCGCGCCATGCGGCGCGCGGCAGTTCGCGGGGTGACCGGGCGGCAACGCCCGTCCCTCCACTCACGCCTGATCGGGAATGCGGCTGGGTTCGGTCACGGGCTTCGAGCCGGGCTCAACCAACCCATCAGAGATCGCCGTCGTGCGCGGCCCCTTGACGTCGATTTCCTCTTTCTTCGCCAGCATCTTCTTGGCCGCATAGGCCCCGCCAACCATCATGGCAGTGAGCGGCCAGCGCACGACGGCGCGGGCGGCAAGCGCACCGGCTGCAACGCCGATCAGGCCGTACTTATTTGAGGCACCAGCCACGCGCGCACCGACGACGGTCGCTGCCAATTTGGTAATCGTTCCCATGTGTCAAACCCCTGTTTCTGTTGCATGATTAATGCGGCAACAGGGGAAGCGGTTCCGGCCAGAAAGGATTAAACTGACTGCGCGAAATCAATAGTCCTTCGAATAGCGTACATTGACCGAAGTGCCGACCGCGCCGCCCGTCTGAGACAAGATGCTGAGCGCCTTCGACAATGCCACTTCCAGCTGCGTGGAGGCAAAGCCCCGCGCGTCGGTGATGATCTCCACATAGACATTGTTGGTCAGATACTGCCCTGCGGCCAGCGACGTGCCGCGCCCACTGGCCTTGTCCGCGCCCAATATCCGCAACCGGTCGATACCAGAGGCGCCTTGCAACTTGCCGAGCGGATTGAGCCCGCCGCCGCTGCCGCGCAAACCGTTGAGCGCGGCGGCCAACTGGATCGCCTGTGTTGGAGACAGGTTGGCGACATTGCTGCCGAACAGGATGCGCGAAAGCACTTCGTCCTGCGGCAGGCTGGGTGTCGAGGTGAACGCGATCTGCGGGTTTTGTGCGGTCCCGGTGACATTCAGGATCGCGCTTACATTATCGACCGTGGTGCTGGCCGAAATGTTGATGGTGGGGTTCATCAGGTCGTTGCTGTTGAAGGTGATGCGGCCGCGATCGAGTTCGAAGCGCTTGCCCGAAAAGCTGTAAGTGCCGCGGATAACATCCAGCGATCCGGTAACACGCGGTGCAGCCGTCGTACCCGTGATGCGCAGATCGGTTTCCCATTCGGATTCCAGGCCCATGCCGGTCACGAATATCTGATTATCCGCCCGCACGCGGATGTTGAGCTTGAACAGGCTGGGCGCAGAGGCCGTTTGCGGGCGTGCACCGGGTACAGGCAGCGCTTCGCCCTTGCGACGGACGCCCTTGAGTTCCCGCACCTCTGCGCCGCCCTGCCGGATGATCTGATAGCGCAATTCGGGCAACGTCAGTTCGCCTGCTACCAGCGCGCCGTCCGCGGCACTGTTCGTCACCGCCAAGTTGCCGCTGACCACCGTGCCCAAGGCATCGCTACGCGCCAGTCGTGCGCGGTCCAAGAGGATTTTGATATTCATGGGGAAGCCGTTGGCCGATGAGAGGCTCACGGTGCCGCTTGCCTGAACGGTTCCTTCGCCTGCCCGCCCGCTGAACTGGCGAATTTCGAGCCGGTCGTTCGTGAAGCGACCATCCAGCCGCATGTTCGTAACCTGCGTGCCGAATGTTTCGTTTTCATAGGTCAGGGCGTTGGCGCGAACGAGGCCGTTGAAGCGGGGATCATTGGCCCGGCCACTGAAGTCTGCCGCCACGGCGATGCCGCCGGTCAGTTGTTGATCCGCCTGTCCCGCCAGAGAGAACAGTACGTCGGCTGGCCCATTGTAGCGAATGCCACCACCCAAAGGTGCCGCCATCAGCCGCTCCATCCAGCTTCCCGAACCGGAGGGAGGTTGCATCGTCAGCACCGCGCGACCAAGCGCCGTGCCATTGCGGCGAATGAGTGCGCGGACATCCGCGCCGCTCGGCAACAGCTTGCCCTGCACGCTGATCGCAACCGGCTCCGAAACAGCGGTCAGGCTGGAGCGGGTGAAGTTGCTGATGGCGAGTTGCGTGGTTGCGGTGGGGAAGGCGTTGCCCGTCTGTGCAAAGTCCAGCGTGCCGGTCGCCTTGCCGCCGATCCCGAGCCCCGGCGCGAAGATATTGGCGATGGCGAGGTCGAAATCCTTCATCCGCGCCTGCAGGCTCGTCCGGTCGCCAAAGCGGCCCGCCAGATCGACATTGCCCTGCGGTAGCACCAGTGTTGTGGGCTCCAGACGATAGCCGCCTGTCTCGCCGCGAATAATGGCAGGCTTGGCCAGCCGGAAGGCGATACGATCCGCCGTGCCTTTCAGGGCCACCGCGTAAAGATTGGGACGGAGTGCAGCGTTCATCGCGAGCGTGAAGGGTACGCCACTGCTGCCCGATGCGACCAGTTGCGCCGTGCCGCGAACGCCGCGATAGTTCACCTTGCCGCGCGCCTGACGGACGACATAATCGCCATAGGCAGTGTTCGCCAATTGGACGTCGGCTACCATCTGTGGCGTATCGTACAGCAGGATCGAGGCGTTCACGATGGCGCGCCCGATGACGATATTGAGATCGCCCGGCAATTTCGCATTGCTGGCAGTGGCCTTCACATCGACGCTTTGCGTTCCGCTGGCATTGGCGAGCTGGACGGTTCCGGCAATGCCCGACCCGTTCAGGCGTAATTGCCCCATAAACGGTCCGGCGGCGGCCTGTTGCAGTGTGCCGGAAAAGTCGACACCTGCAAACCGTCCGCGCGTGATATCGATGGTGAGCGGACCGCGCGCCGTGCGGATAAGGACATTGGCGAAGAACGGACCATAAGGGGAGCCGCCGGTCGCTTCCAGCCGATAGCCTGCCGCCTCGCCATTCAGCTTTGCCACAACGTCGGTGAGTTGCACGCCGACATTGGGCCGCGCCGCGCGCAACACGGCCTGCGGACGGTCAACCGTTCCGCGCACCGTGAGCGCAAGCGGACCATATTGCCGGGAGCTGGCTGCCGCAACGAACGCCAAAGTCCCATCGGCGTTATAGCGGCCTGATCCGGACAGTATCGTGAAGTTTGGCGCTCCGCCCTTCAGGTCGGCAAGCGTGAATGCCCCCTCCGGCGTCATGCCGATCCGCCCCGAGAGCAGCGCATTGCCGCCGAGGAAATCGCGGACCGATGCCTTTTCCCACCGTGCCGTGCGTACGCCGAAGCGCCCGGACAGTCCGAAGCCGCCTTTGGCACCCGGCACCAGCTTTACGTCGGTCGTCAGGTTGACGATGCCCACGCCATCGATACGGTAATCGTTGACGCGCCCTTTCAGCGCACCGCGATACAGCCCATTGGGCAAGTCCGCGATCACGATGGCGGTCGCATCGACCTTGTCGCTGTCGATCTTCAGATTGTCGCTGATGAGCTTGCCAGAGGCATAAGCGAAGTCGCCCTTCACGCGCAGATTCTGAAGCAAAACACCGGCGGCTGCATTCAGGCCCGTTACGCGACGCGCCTGAGCATTCACGGGAATGCGGATACGGTCGGCATCAATGACCGCGCGGCCCGATGCCCGCAATCCTTCGATCCCGGTTGCGTCGAAAGCGATCTGTGCTGCTGTCAGGTCGTAATCCATAAACGGCGTGGCGAACGGTCCGTCCAGCGTTACCGATGCGCGCACGTCGCGTCCGCGTACATTCTCCATGATCGCGCCGGGGGTTAGCAACTGCGCGTCGATCTTCAACGCGCCGAAGCGACTGCTGGCTAGGTCAATCAGACCATTGGCGGTTGCCCGCAGCGCGCTCGACTGCATGGCAGCACGAAGAGTCACGCGCCGTTCGGCCAGCGTTGCGGTCATGTCGAGGGCGAGCGCAGGGGACGTTAGCCGCTGCACGGGCCCTTCCATGATGAGGCCGGGCTGCAACGGCCCCTTGGCGGCGAACGTCCCGTTGCGGGCGTCGAGAGCAATGTTCGCAATGTTCCCCTTTCGTGAGGTGGCGAGCAGTTGCCCCTTCCACGCTTGCCAGCTTCCTTTGCCGTCCAGCCGTACGGTCAACGCTTCGGTGAGGCCCGCCATGCTGGCGACCAGACCGCCTGCGGGCGCATTGAGCGTTCCCGCCATCGACAGTCTGTTTTCGCTCGGCACTGCGTCCAGTGACGCGCGGAGACGGTCGCCACTGTCGGCGCGCGCGTCTGCGGTGATTTGTGCGCGGCCATCGGCGATGTGCGTGACTGCATCGATGGAGGCGATGCGCCGTGCGCCCGCGACACCGCGGGCAAGGATCAGCTTGTCGATTTTCAGCCGATCAATGTCGATGTCGAGATCGGGCAGCAGCGGCGCGTTGGGATCGGTCGGCGTCTCATTGAACACCGGCGTCCGCGCGACAACGATCAGCGGCGAAGTCACGCTGCGCACATCGATGTGGCTACGCAGATACTGGAAGGGGCTCCACGCCACGCGGACTTCCGGGCTGACAGCGAACACGCCCTTGGTATCGCGCAGGATAAGGTCATGAATGACCATGTCGCCATAGATCGACCCGTCGATCCGGCCCATACTGATGCCCATACCCGATTCCAGCTTGAGCGCCTGAATCTGGCCGACGAGAAACCGTTTGCCGGGTGAAGTGTTCAGCCCGAGCAGCAATAAGCCGATGAGCAAAACCAGTCCGATCAGGACTGCGCCAATGCCCAGCGCCACTTTACGAACCGGAAACCGGCGCTTTTTCGGCTCTGCAACGGCCACGCTGTTGTCGTCGTCCGCC
The DNA here is from genome assembly GCF_027925545.1 of Sphingobium sp. BS19. NCBI lineage: Bacteria > Pseudomonadati > Pseudomonadota > Alphaproteobacteria > Sphingomonadales > Sphingobiaceae > Sphingobium > Sphingobium sp. BS19. The sequence goes on along the minus strand of NZ_BSEF01000001.1, from coordinate 298,187 downwards.
ATCAGAAAGCCTGCCCGATGCCGATATAGATTGCGACCTTCGACTCACCCGGCTGCCGGTTGAGCGGCATCGCTATGTCGGCGCGGAACGGCCCGAAATTGGTGTAGAAGCGGCCGCCGATGCCTGCGCCAAAGCGAATATTGGAAAAGCTGGGAGTCGATCCTTCGTACACTTGACCTGCGTCGACAAACGGCACGATCCCGAAATTGCCGAAGCGATAGCGTGCCTCCAGTGCGAATTCGTTGACCGAGCGACCGCCAATGGGATCGTTGTTCGCGTCCTTCGGGCCGAGCTGCTGGAACCCGAAGCCGCGCACCGATCCGCCGCCGCCTGCGTAAAGGCGCCGGGATGGCGCGATGTCGTCGCGCGCTGCACCGGCAATCGTGCCGACCCGCGTGCGACCGGCAATCACCAGACTGTCGGAGACCGGATAATAACCCGACACGTCCAAACTGGCACGCGCATAGGGCGACACGCCGCCTTGCAGTGAGGCCTCCGGAGAAATGCGCAAGTTTACGCGGAAGCCCTTGGTAGGATTGAGCAAATCGTCCGATCGGTCATAGCCCAATTGCCCCGGCAGTGCGCCGATGAAATAGGTCAGCCGCTTGCTGTCGCCTGTATCCAGATTAAGGGTCGTTTCATTTGAGGCAAGAATTTCAAAGCCATAGGACCATGTCCACCGCTTCTGGAAGATGGGCGTCGAGACGCGCGAAATGCTGCCCGCGACCGTGGCGGTGAACGCTTCATAGGCTGCGTAGTCCTGCCGATTGATGCCGACCGACGCCTGCACCGTACGGTCGCGCCTGCCTGCATTGGACCGACGGAACGTGCCGGACACGCCCTGTTCCTGCGTACCGGCGATGACATTGCCGATCAGCGCGCCTTCGGGTGGGAAGAGGTTGCGGTGGGTCCAGCTTGCTTCCGCGCGGAACCCCTGCCCCGTGCCATAACCTGCATCGCCCGCCAGCGTGCGCGCGGGTCCGGCGTCCTGCTCGACCTGCATGTCTACATATTCGGTGCCGTCTGGCGCGATCTGCCCAGTGCGCACCGGTTCGACCGATACGCTGGAGAACAGGCTGGTGGCGACCAAGGCGCGGCGCAGATCGTCGACCTTGCGGCTGTCATAGAGGTCACCCTGGTCGAACCGCGCGATGACGCCGATATGCTCCGCATCGAAGGCTTGCTTGCCGCTGGTGGTGATCGTGCGGAAGGTGCTGCGCGGGCCGGTATCGACAGGCAAGGTATAGTCACCCGTCAGCGTCACGCCATCGAGCACGATGTCGCGCTCGCCCAGCTTGACGAAGGGATAACCGTTTTGCGGCAGGGTCAGGCTGACATTCGCCTCAGCCGCTTCCACCCGCACTGTCTCAATTGGATCGCCGGTCTTGAGCGGCAGGTTGTCACGAATCAGGTTGGGCGGCGTCGTGGGCTGCGCCGTGATGACGATTTCGCCGAGCGTATATTGTCTGCCGGGCACCACGGTGACGACGGCTTTCAAGGCCCGGTTTGCTGGCCCACCATCCGCAGAGGCCGACTGCTCTAGGGAGCTAAGTGCCGTGCCATCATAATAGCCCGCCGAGCGCAGCAGCCTTAGAGCAAGCGCCTCATCCTCCCGCGCACGCGCCTGCACCATCGCTGCAGTGTCGGCTTTTCCATTGCCATCTTCCAGCGCCGAAAGCGCTTTGAACTCATCCGCCAGCCCGGTATTTTCGAACCCTTCAACCGCGACGCTATAGCGCACGGAAGACGGCGTGTCGGTGGCCGCATCCGCCGCAACAGTCACTGGTACGACATCGAACCCTTCGAGCGGGGCGAGCGGTTGAGCCAGTTCGGTATCGACCGGCGTGGGTGTTACGGGAGGAAGTTCTGTAGCGCGTTCGGCAGGCGCGGACTGATCCATGAAGGTTTCGATGGACGTCAGCGGCGCGTTGGGATCTTCATCGACCTGAGGAAGCTGCGCCTCGAAACTCTTGTCGTCTATAATGTCAGGCGGCGTTTCGCTCGCGGGTACGGTTACTGCAGGTGCCTGCTGTGAAACCTGTGCGCTTATCGCATGAGGGAAAGTGCAAACCGCCGAAGCAATATATAGCCTTTTAACGGCAGTCTTAACCCGCATAATTTCCGTCGAACCCCCTTGCCGATGCAATGCATCGGGTAGCGATCCCAATGGCAATGCGGCAACAACACTCGACAAGAGACGCCTTGATAGCGGGATTGTTCCGCCATCAACGAACCGAAGGGTCAAATATTTGAATTGGCTTGAATTTTAGAAAACGAGATCAGGGGATTGCGGATGCGCCGGGGACAGGATCGGCCAAAGCCTCTTGCTTGCGCGCGCGTTGCTCCGTCATGATCTGCCATCCGGTCACGAACAAAGCCCCTGCCATTGGCCCGACGACGATCCCGGTAAGTCCGGCAATTTCGATCCCGCCCAACGTCGTCACCAGCACCAGCCAGTCGGGAATACCCGCATCGCGCCCGACGAGCATGGGCCGAAGGAGATTGTCGGCCAGGCCGATCACGACCACGCCGGACGCGATGACGACGATGGCCTGCCATATAGCGCCTGTCGCAAACAGATAGACCGCCACCGGCGCCCAGATAATCGCAGGGCCAATAGCGGGCAACAATGCCGCAATAGCCATCAACATGCCCCAAAGCAGCGCGGCGGGCAGTCCGACGATCCAGAACGTCACCGCGCCAAGCGCACCCTGCGCCAACGCCACAAGGCCGGAGCCTTTAAGGGTAGCACGCACCACGGCGCAGAATTTCTCCGCCAATCGATCGGCAATGGAGGGGTTCAGCGGCAGCGCCCGAACAATGGTTGGCCCCAGCCGGTCGCCATCGCGCAACAGGAAGAAAGTGACGTACAATCCCACCGCGAAGGCCAGCAGAAATGCGGCCGCATTGGCCCCGATCGACAGCGCCTGACGCGCAATCATACTGACGCTGTTGCTGACTGCCTGAGAAATCCGGGCCTGCGCCATTTCGAAGCTGCCGAAGCCGGAGGTATCCAGCATGCGCCGTAGACGGAGCGGAAGGGCATCGCGTACCTGCTGGAAATAGGATGCAAAATTGATTTGTCCGCTGCGCATCTGTTCATAGACGCCTGCCGCCTGATCGACCACCAGACTGGCGATGATCAATGCCGGGATGACCACTGCTACAGTGATGATCAATAAGGTCAGGGCCGCCGCCATATTCCGTCGGTCCGGCCACCGTTCCAGCACTATCTGAAACAGCGGCTGGAACAGCAATGCTGCAAGCAAGGCCCAAAACAGCGCACCGAGATATGGCGTGACGATCCACAAAAGGCCGAGCGAAGCGAGGGCAAGGAACAGCACGAAACCGCCATTTTCCACGCGCTGTCTGGCAATAGGCATCTCGGTCGCTTTCAAAAGATCGGGGTATTGCCACGGCGGCAGACGGGAATGCTAAACCCCCATGACCGGGATCGGTTGCGGCTTCGGACGATATAATCGTCCAGCACCGCCCCGGCCTGCGCGCTTTCTTACTCCACCGTAACGGATTTTGCCAGATTGCGCGGTTGATCGACATCCGTGCCTTTCAGCACCGCAACATGATAAGCCAGCAACTGCACCGGCACCGCATAGACCAAAGGCGCGATCAACGGATGCACCTTGGGCATTTCAATGGTGGCCATGCAGTTGTCGCCTGCCTCAGCAATGCCTTCCGCATCGGAAATCAGCACGACCTTGCCGCCGCGGGCCTGCACTTCCTGCATGTTGCTGACGGTCTTCTCGAACAATGGCCCTGACGGCGCGATCACTATCACCGGCACGGCATCGTCGATCAGTGCGATGGGGCCATGCTTCATCTCTCCCGCCGCATAGCCTTCGGCATGGATGTAGCTGATTTCCTTAAGCTTCAGCGCACCTTCCAGTGCCATCGGATAGTCCGGGCCACGTCCCAGATACAGCACGTCGCGCGCCGGGGCGATCAGATGCGCCATCGCTTCGATCTCGGCATCGTGGCCCAGCGCTTCGTTCATCGCGGCGGGCGCTTCGGACAGGTGCCAGACGATCTCGGCTTCCTCTTCCGGCGTCAACCGCCCTGCCGCTCGCGCCAGATTGGCGGCCAGCGCGGCCAGCACAGCCAGTTGGCACGTAAACGCCTTGGTCGATGCCACACCGATTTCCGGTCCGGCATGGGTGGGGAGCAGCAAGTCCGCCTCGCGCGCCATCGAACTGGTCGGCACATTCACGACGACCGCGATGATCTGCCCTTGCGACCGGGCATGGCGCAACGCAGCGAGCGTGTCCGCCGTCTCGCCCGATTGGCTGATGAACAGCGCGAGGCCGCCCTTTTCCAGCACCGGATCGCGATAGCGGAACTCGCTCGCCACATCGATGTCGACGGGAATGCGCGCGAATTTTTCGAACCAATATTTCGCGACCATGCCCGCATAAAAGCTGGTGCCGCACGCCACGATGGTGATGCGCTTCACGCCGCCCAGATCGAAATCCATGTCAGGCAACGCCACCTGATTTTCCATTCGACGCAGATAGGACCTGAGCGTCTGCGCGACGACGACCGGCTGCTCGTAAATTTCCTTCTGCATGAAATGGCGATGATTGCCCTTGTCGATCATCGCGCCGGACACGCCGGAAATCGTGATAGGGCGTTCGACAGGCTGATTGTCCTTGTCGAAAATCTCCGCGCCATCCTTGGTAATGACCACCCAGTCGCCTTCGTCCAGATAGGCGATACGCTGCGTCAAAGGCGCCAGCGCCAGTGCGTCCGACCCAAGATAGGTCTCTCCATCGCCATAGCCGACCACAAGCGGCGAACCCAGCCGCGCGCCGATCAGCAGATCGGGATAGCTGCGGAACAGGATCGCGAGCGCGAAGGCACCATGCAGGCGCGGCAGCACCTGCGCCACGGCATCGCGCGGGTCCAGCCCCTGCTCGACCTTCTCACTGATCAGATGCGCGACGACTTCGGTATCGGTCTCGCTGTCGAAATGCCGCCCGCGCGCTATCAGCTCATCGCGCAGGCTCTTGAAGTTCTCGATAATGCCATTGTGGACGAGCGCGACTTCGCCGGTCGCATGGGGATGCGCGTTGCTGGTCGTCGGCGCGCCATGCGTCGCCCAGCGGGTATGCGCGATCCCAGTCGTTCCCGGCAAAGGCTCGTCGCGCAGTTCGCGGACAAGGTTCAGCAGCTTCCCTTCGGCACGTCGCCGCTCGATGGCGCCATCATGGATCGTCGCGACCCCCGCGCTGTCGTAGCCGCGATATTCCAGCCGTTTGAGCCCGTCCACAAGCCGGTCGGAAACTTCCGCAGCGCCAACAATGCCGATTATGCCACACATATTATTTCGCTACCTTCTTAGCTGCCTTCCGCTCGGCCATCTTCGTGCGGAAGCGCTTTGCCCATCCCGGCCGCGCTTCCTGCTTTCCGCGCGCGATGGCAAGTGCATCCGCTTCCACATCGCGCGTTACCACGGACCCCGCTCCCACAATCGCGCCGTCGCCGATGGTCACCGGTGCCACCAATGCGCTGTTCGATCCGATGAATGCGCCCGCGCCAATCTCCGTCCGGTATTTCATGAAGCCGTCATAGTTGCACGTGATCGTCCCCGCGCCGATGTTCGCGCCTGCGCCTACAGTCGCATCGCCGATATAGGACAGGTGATTGACCTTCGCACCTTCGCCCAGCACCGATTTCTTCACTTCGACGAAATTGCCGATCTTGGCCTTCATGCCGATGTCGGCACCGGGCCGCAACCGCGCATAGGGACCGACTTCCGCGCCTGTCCGCACAGTTGCGCCTTCCAAATGGGAGAAGGCGTGGATGGTCACGCCATCCTCCACCCCCACGCCGGGGCCGAACACCACATGCGGCTCCACTGTAACATCGCGGCCCAGCACCGTGTCGTGACTGAAGAATACCGTTTCGGGCGCCACTAGAGTCACGCCGTCGCGCATTGCCTCCAAGCGCCGTTGGGCCTGCCACGCCGCCTCAACCTGCGCCTGTTCGATCCGGCTGTTCACGCCTGCCACTTCGAACGAGTCAGTCTCCACCACGGCGCTTTTCTGCCCCGGCAGCATGATGATGTCGGGCAGATAATATTCGCCTGCCGCATTGGCATTGTCGATCTGATCGAGCAGCACGAACAGGTCGGTCGAGCGCGTCGCCATCAACCCTGAATTGCACAGGGTGACGGCGCGCTCGGCCTCAGTCGCATCCTTATATTCGACCATCTTTTCGATGATCCCCTGCCCGTCCGCGATGATTCGTCCATAAGCGCCGCCATTCTCCGCACGGAAGCCCAGCACCACCGCGCGCGGATCGTCGCCCCGGTTCAGGCGATCAAGCAAAGCGCGCATCGTCGCAGTACTGATGAGCGGCACGTCGCCATAAAGAATCAGCACATCGCCCACGAACCCGGCCAGCGCATCGTGCGCCTGCGCGACGGCATGGCCGGTGCCAAGCTGTTCGGACTGCACAGCGATATCGACTCCGTGGCCAGCAACCGCCGCCTCGACTTGCTCGCGTCCCGCGCCCACAACGACCACCTGCCGCTCCGGCGCGAGTTCGGAAAGACTCGCTAGCAGATGCAACAGCATCGGCCGCCCCGCGACCGGATGCAGCACCTTGTGCGTGCTGGATTTCATGCGAGTCCCCTGCCCAGCGGCAAGGATGATAGCGGCGATGGGGCGTGTCACGATAGGGGAATGTCCTGCAGATCAAATCGGATGCTTGTGCGTCATTCACTGCCATGTTTGGCTTGCAATGGCCACAGCGCAAGGGGCATGGCGCGCGCTATGGTAGAGATTCCTTTCGATATTATTGGCTTCGATCTGGACGGCACCTTGCTCGACACGAGCGGAGACCTTGCCGCGGCGGTCAACCACGCGATCACCGCCATCGGCCGCCCCGCTTATCCTCCCGACGCGATCCGCCCGTTCGTGGGCAAGGGCGCGCGCGTCATGCTGGAACGCGCGCTTGCGGCGTCGGGCGAATGCACGCCTGCGCTGCTGGATGATCGCCTGCCGGTGCTGCTGGATTATTATCAGCAGAATCTGGCGATCCATTCGATCCCCTATCCCGGCTGTGTGGCCATGCTCGATGCGCTGGCCGCCCGCGGCCTGAAACTCGCCATCTGTACCAACAAGGCGGAGCGGTTCGCCATTCCCCTGATGGAGCAAATCGGGCTTTCGGATCGCTTCGCCACCATCATCGGCGGCGATACCGTTGGCATCGCAAAGCCTGACCCCGCGCCCATTCGCGAGATGATCGCGCGCGCAGGCGGTGGACGCACTGCGTTTCTGGGCGACACGATCAACGACATAGCGGGCGCACGCAATGCGGGCATCGCCAGCATCGCCGTCAGCTTCGGGTTCCTCGATGGCCCGGTCGAGGATCTGGAAGCAGATGCCGTCATTCACCATTTCGACGATCTCGTGCCTATGTTGGAGGGGTGGCCCGCATGACCCTGCGCCTCGAACGCGACGGCGCTATCGCGCGCCTGCTGTTCGACCGGGCGGACAAGCGCAACGCCATGACTCAGGAGATGTGGGCCGCGCTTCCCGCTCTGGTGGAAGAAGTGATGGCAGATGACAGCATTGCCGTTCTCATCCTGACCTCCGCGACTCCCGGCTTGTTCTGTGCGGGTGCCGACATCGGCGAATTTGCTATGCACAGCGACAACGAAGACTGGCGCATTGCTAACCAGTCCGCCATTCGCGCCAGCCACGCCGCATTGGCCCATGCGTCAAAGCCGGTGATCGCAGCAATCGACGGCGATTGCATCGGCGGTGGTTGCGGCCTCGCCATGGCTTGCGACATCCGCGTCGCTGCGCCCACGGCGCGGCTTGGCATCACCCCCGCCAAACTTGGCATCGTCTATTCGCTGTTCGACACAAAATTGCTGGTCGGCCTGGTCGGTCCGGGTCAGGCCAAACGCCTGCTCTATACCGCCGCCCTGATCGATGCCGCCGAAGCCCTCAGCATCGGTCTGATCGAGGAAATTGCGGAAGACCCCATGGCCCGCGCCACGACAGTGGCACAAACCATCGCCGCCAACGCGCAACATTCGGTACGCTCCACCAAGAACATCATCCGTCGTATCGTGGATGGCCAGACCGACGATGACCCCGAAACTCTCATGATGTTCCGCGATGCCTTCACCCGCGCGGAATTTACCGCCCGAGTCGAAGCCTTCCGCACCCGTCGCAGCTCATAAACCTGCGACGGGCAGGCAACAACCGCACGACTGCTGCGTTGGTGCTGCAGATATTATCGGTTATCCCGTCATCCGCATTACCCAAAAAGGAACGCCCCCATGAAAACCGCATCGCTATTGTTCGCCACCGCCGCCATCCTCGCCCTTCCTGCCTGCGCCACAATGGGCACGGGTCAGGGTGCGAGCGCGAACACGACCTTGCTGGGCGCAGATGGAACCAGCCATGGCGTTGCCAAGGTGACGCAGACGACGTCCGGACTTAAGGTGACGGTTGCGGCAACGGGTCTTACCCCCGGCGTTCACGCCGTCCATGTTCATACGACCGGCACCTGCACCGCCCCTGCCTTCACCAGCGCAGGTGGACACTGGAACCCGATGGGCAAGCAGCATGGAATGGAAAACCCGATGGGCAGCCACATGGGCGACATGCCGAACATGACGGTCAATGCGGATGGTCGCGGTACGCTGGAATACACCATCGCTGGCGGCGCATTGTCGGATGGCACGACCCCCTTGTTCGACGCCGACGGCGCCGCTGTCGTGGTGCATGCGCTGCCGGACGATAACAAGAGCGACCCCGCCGGAAAGGCTGGCGATCGGCTGGCCTGCGGGGTGCTTACGCTCGGCTGACCGACCAGCTTCGGCAGTATGTGCAGTCATTGCTGCATATTGCCGGAGCTTTTGTCGAAGCAGCGGAAACATGTCCCGATTGTTGCTGCACCGAATTGGAGGTTAATTCGACGAACGACGCCCGGTTTTCCTTGAATATTAACTCACTCCTCCGATATTATAGAGCATGTCGGCACTACGCGCCGACGCAAAGGAGACGAATTACAATGGCTAACTGGTCTGACCCCCGGACGCCGGACACCGGCTTTCGCACGGGCTTCGGCGCTGGCGTGGAAACACGCGGTGCTGCGTTCGACGCGGGGCTGCGGTCCTACATGCTGTCCGTTTACAACTACATGGCAAGCGGTGTGCTGCTGACGGGCCTCGTCGCGCTGCTGTTCTCATGGGGCGGGGCGACGTCGCCCGCTGCCCAGATCATGATGGGCCCGGGCATATTGAAATATGTCATCATGTTCTCGCCGCTGGTGTTCGTGATGGTGCTCAGCTTCGGCATCAACAAGCTGTCGACCGCGACGGCGCAGATGCTGTTCTGGGCCTATGCAGGCGTGATGGGTTTGTCGCTCTCGACGATATTCCTGGTGTATACCGGCACGTCGATCGCGCAGACCTTCTTTGCGACTGCTGCGGCTTTCGCGGGGCTTAGCCTGTTCGGCTACACCACGAAGAAGGATCTGTCGGGCTTCGGCACGTTCCTGATCATGGGCGTGATCGGCCTGATCGTCGCATCGCTCATCAACATCTTCCTTAAGTCGAGCGTCATGGACCTCGCCATCAGCGCCATCGGCGTGCTGTTGTTCGCGGGCCTCACTGCCTACGACACGCAGAAGATCAAGAGCATGTACGCACAGGTTGCCGGAACCGAGTTCATGGGCAAATCGGTCGTGATGGGCGCGCTGACGCTCTACCTCGACTTCATCAACATGTTCATGTTCCTCCTCCGCTTCATGGGCAACCGCGACTAAGCGCAGTCTGCGGATCAATAAAACGGAAAGCCCGGCGGAGAAATCTGCCGGGCTTTTTCGTTGGGCGATGGCGTTCCAATGTTCCGTTATGCGAAAGCAACGGCGAGACTTGTCACATCAGCCCCAGCGCCCTGAAACTGCTATGCCCCTGGCTGCCGATGATGATGTGATCGTGCACCACGATATTGAGACGTTTTCCGGCGTCCACGATCTGCCGGGTCACCGCGATGTCCTGCTGGCTGGGCTCGGGCGCACCGCTGGGATGGTTGTGAACAAGAATCAGGGAAGTCGACCCCAGATCGATCGCGCGCTTGATGACTTCGCGCGTGTAGATCGCCGCTTCGTCCACTGACCCATCGCCCATATGCTCGTCGCGAATCAGCATGTTGCGACTGTTGAGGTGCAGCACGCGCACGCGCTCTACCGTCAGAAACGCCATGTCGGCGCGCAGATAGTCGAGCAGCGCATCCCAACTGGACAGCACCGGTTGCTCGACGACCTTGGCCTTGAGCAGACGCAATGCTGCTGCCTGCGCGATCTTGATCGCAGCGACGCTGGTGTCGCCCATGCCCGGCTCCCGCGACAGTGCGCGCCAGTCGGCCGTCAGCACGCCACCAATGCCACCGAAACGATGCAGCAATGCCTTGGCCAGCGGCTTCGTGTCGCGCCGCGGGATTGCCAGCGCCAGCAGATATTCGATCAGTTCATGATCCAGCAGCGCATCGGGGCCCCCATCGGCCAGCCGCTGCCGCAATCGGGCGCGATGCCCCGTTCCGCCGTGGCCCGGCCCCGCCGGTGCATCGCTTTCGCTCATGCAACGCAGGGTTAGAGGCGAGTGAATTGCGCCGCAAGGATATTTCCCACTGGTCAGATGTTGTTCATGCGTTACGGGTTCTTACAGGCAATGCATAAAAAGGCCGGGGTGGCGCAGATATGAGCGGTGACATTGGCGATGAGGTGCGCGACGCACCCCCCGCGCCGTCGACGCGCCGCGGTACAGCGGTACGTTGGGCGATGGGCAGTGCTGGCGTGCTTGCGCTCGTCGCGATCTCCGTATGGACCCAGCGGCAGCCGATTGCCGAGAATTTCATCGGCCGCGAACTCAATAGTCTGGGCGTCCGCGCAGATTACGACATTGTCGATATCGGGCTGCGCACCCAGCGAATCGAAAATATCGTCCTTGGCGATCCGGCCCATCCCGATCTGACGGCCCGATGGGTGGAAATCGACTTGTCGCTCGCGGGCCTGACGCCAACGGTCGTGGCCGTTCGCGCAGGCGGTGTCCGAATGTCAGGGACATTGCGAAACGGTGTGCTGTCGCTTGGCGAACTGGACCGGTTCCGTTCTACCGATTCCACCGCACCGTTCAGCCTGCCCGACATCAAACTGGGGCTAAACGATGCCCGCATGCGGCTGGACACGGATTATGGCTCGGTGGGGCTTAAGCTGGATGGCGATGGTAATTTACGCTCCGGCTTCCGTGGAAAGCTGGCTGCGGTCATGCCGAAGCTGGCGGCTGCCGGCTGTGCTCTTACGGAAGGCACCGCATGGCTCGACATTGCAATGCGCGAAGGGCGGCCGCAGTTTCGCGGACCGGTGCGTGGGGCAGCGCTGGGATGCAAAGGTAGCGGCATCGGGATCGCCCAGCCGGTCTTCGATACCGACATAACGTTATCGGCGGCCCTCGACAGATGGACAGGCCATGTCGATCTGACCGCGTTCTCGGCAAAGGCTGCGGACGTTACGCTTGTGAAGCCCGGCGGGCGCATCGGCTTCGACGGAACCGCCAAGCAGACCCGCGGGCAGATCGATCTCGCCGCAGCAGCGGTGCAGCGCGGCGACATCCGGTCTGCACGCACCGAACTGACCGGTGCCTTTCAAGTGGCACCGACCCCTGACGGCATGGATGCGAGGATCGACGGTGCGCTTTCGGCAAATAGACTGGCGATGGCCGGTCCCGATCCGCTCGCCGGACTGCGCGCATCGACCGCTGGGTCGCCCGTCGCGCCGCTCGCCATCCGCTTTGCCGACGCCGTCCGCGCCGCCAGCCGCGACAACCGGGCGCAAGCGCGTTTCAGCATGGCGCAGAAGGGCGCCACCGGGTCCGCGACGATCACTGCCGCCGATTTCACCAGCCGCAGCGGCGCGCGTGCAGGATTGGGGCAAGGCAGCAGCGTCAAACTTGACTGGCCCAAGGCCGGGGGCGGCCTTGGCTGGGCATTGAACGGCAGCATGACCACCGACGGCGGCGGATTGCCCCGTGCAGCCCTGCGCCTTGCGCAGCGGCCCGGCGGCGGGCTGGCAGGGCAGTTGTTCGTCGACCCCTACACCGCACGAGGCGCACGCCTTGCGCTGGAGCCGGTACGCTTTTCTGCGGGCGCAGGCGGCATAACGCGCTTCACCACGGCGATTCGGCTGGACGGCCCGCTGGACGGCGGTGCGGTGCGTGGACTTGCGCTGCCCGTGGCAGGGCAAGTCGCCGCCAATGGCACGCTCACCGTCAACCCGCGTTGCGCCCCTCTGACGCTCGACAGCCTGAAGTTCGGTAGCTTCGCCTTGGGCACCACGCGGATGGCGCTGTGCCCCGATCGCGGCAACGCCTTGCTGGCGTACGGTCCGCAAGGTCTGACCGGCGGCGCAGCGATCGAGGCGTTGCGCCTGAAAGGAACGCTGGGCGGCAGTGCGATGACGCTTTCCGCAGACGCTGCGCGTGGATCGCTCGCCACGAGGACCTTCGATCTGCGCAACGCGCTCTTGCTGTTGGGCGATCCGGCGGCGCCCGTGCGTCTTAACGCTACAACGCTGGCGGGGAAGATGGATGCCAAGGGCCTTTCCGGCACCATGGCGGGGACAAGTGGCCGCATCGGAACCATCCCGCTGCTGGTCGGCGATGCGGCAGGCAAATGGAGCTATGCCGCCAGCACTCTGCGCGTCGATGGTGCACTGACGCTCACCGATGCCGCTGCGCCCAACCGCTTCGAGCCGCTCGTCAGCCGGGACTTTGCGCTTACGCTGCGTAACAGCCAGATTACCGCAAAGGGCAGCTTGCTCGAACCGAAGACGGGCGCGCTGGTCGCCCGCACCGATATCGTCCATCAACTGGGCAGCGGAAAGGGGCAAGCCGATCTCGACGTGCCTGGCGTCGCATTCACCTCTGCACTCCAGCCCGAAATGCTCACGCGCCTTGCGCTCGGCGTGGTGGCCAATGCGCGTGGCACGGTGGCAGGCAAAGGACAGATTCGCTGGGCCGACGACACGGTCACCAGCGACGGCACATTCCACACCGACAACATGGATCTGGCCGCCGCTTTCGGCCCCGTGACCGGCCTCTCGGGCGAACTGCGTTTCACCGACCTGATCGGCCTGGTCTCCGCCCCCAGCCAGATCGCCCGCATCAAGACGGTCAATCCCGGCGTCGAAGTCACCGATGGCGTCGTGCGCTATCAATTGCTCGCCAATCAGCAAGTGCGTGTCGAAAGCGGCGAGTGGCCGTTCGCGGGAGGACAGCTCAGCTTGCTCCCCACCACAATGGATTTCAGCGCGGACAAGCCGCGCAATATGGCCTTCCGCGTCGTGGGGCTGGATGCTGGCGCGTTCATCCAGACGCTCGATCTGGACAATATCTCGGCGACCGGCACGTATGACGGCCTGCTGCCGATGGTGTTCGACGAAAAGGGCGGACGAATCGTTGGCGGCGTTCTCGTCGCCCGGCAGATCGGACGCGCGCCGCTCGTCCTGGCGAACACGGAGTCGCTCAGCATCACTTGCGATCCGGCGCTGCAAAGCGGCACCCTGGCCTATGTCGGCCCTGTTTCGAACGAACAGCTTGGCGTTTTCGGCAAGATGGCGTTCGATGCGCTCAAGCATCTTCAGTATAAATGCCTGACCATTTTGATGGACGGCGCACTAGACGGGGAACTGGTGACGCAGGTGTCATTCAACGGCGTCAACCGCGGTACGCCGGGCGAAGCGCCGATTGGGATCGCCCGTAATTTCATTGGTTTGCCCTTCCTTTTTAATATCAGGATCGAAGCACCGTTCAGGGGGCTGATGAACACGGCGCAATCGTTCGTCGACCCCAGTGGCCTGATTCGCGGCAGCCTGGGCGATCAATATGCGCCCGTGCCGGACATGCCCGCCAAAATGAAAGTCGGCGTCGAAGCATCGATGGGGCTTGCCGTTCAGCCTGCTGAAAGCGACAAGAGCGTAACGAAGGACCCTAAATGAAGACATATAGCATCATTGCGTTGGGCCTGACCGGCCTGTCCCTGGCGGGCTGCATTCAGGTGCGCGCGCCGGACAAGCCGATCGAAATCAACCTGAACGTAAAGGTGCAGCAGGAAGTGGTCGTGCGCCTGCAACGTGACGCACAAGACCTTATCCAGAATAACCCGGAGTTGTTCCCGCAATGACACGTAAATTCATCCTCCTCGCCGCCGGTGCCGCAATCGCCCTGACAACCGGCCTTGCCCTTACCGCGCCTGCACGCGCGCAGACCGGCGCCGTTGCGCAGGCAATGGCCTCTGGCGCCGTGGGCGAACAGTCGGACGGTTATCTGGGCATTTCCGGCTCCGTCTCAGGCGATGTCCGCGCCGAAGTCGATTCGATCAATATCAAGCGCCGTGCCGCCTATACCGATCTGGCTGCCAAGCGTGGGGTAACGGTCGCCGACGTTGCCGCCGCCACGGGCTGCCAGACGCTCGCCAGCCGTGTAAAGACCGGGCAGGCCTTCCGCATTGGCAGCGGCGCCTGGCAGACCAAGGGCGCAGGCGCGATTGCCCTCCCCGATTATTGCGCGACGGCGGGTAACTGACCCTTATTGTCGCCTGCGATTTCCCTTGTCCCTAAGCATGGTTGACTTGGGGGAACTCCCTTTCTAAACGGGCCGCGCCTTGACGGGTGCAGCGTCTGGCGTTCATGGCCTTTGTCTCCGCAGTCATGCGGTACGATGGAGGTGAGAGGAATGTCGGATACTGGACCCGGGGAAGACCCCGTCAAGGGAGATGCGCGGATCAGGTCGCTCGAAGAGCGGATTGAGCGGGCCTCCCGAGACGAACAGGTCAGAACTGGCACCACGCAGCAGGGAGCGGATGCAAATTACCGCCTCGGCAACCGCGTGTTGGCAGAACTGATCGGCGGTCTTGTCGGCGGTGCCTTGATCGGCTGGTTATTCGACCGGCTTTTCGGGACAACGCCCTGGCTCCTGCTGGTTTTCCTCTTTCTGGGGATTATCGTGGCCTTCAGGAACATCATTCGGATTTCGACAAAGCGTCCCGACTGACGGGGCGCTTTCGTCATAGGGTAAAAGCTTCGGCTTACAGGGGTTTCGCGTGGCAGAATCAGGCAAAATCGACCCGATGCACCAGTTTGCGATCGAGCCGCTGTTCGGCACCGATCATCTGGCCATCGGCGGTTACAACATTGCCTTCACCAACAGCGCGCTGTGGATGGTGGCGACGGTTGTCGTACTGTGGATTTTCATGCTGGGCGGCATGAAGCGGGAATTGGTGCCCGGTCGCTGGCAGGCGGCTGTAGAGACCATGACCGGTTTCATCAGCAACCTTCTGACCGCCAATGTCGGTCCTGAAGGCAAGCGTTACGTCCCTTACGTCTTCTCGCTGTTCATGTTCATTCTGCTGGCGAACCTGCTGGGCCTGCTGCCTTTGGGTCTTGTCGGCCTGCACCCCTTCACCTTCACAAGTCACTTTACCGCGACGGGCGTGCTGGCGATCATGAGCTTTGCGATCGTCCTGATTGTTGGCTTCTACAAGCATAAGCTGCACTTCTTCTCGCTGTTCGTGCCGCACGGTACGCCGGTGCCGATGATCCCCTTCATCTTCCTGATCGAACTGGTGTCCTTCATGGTCCGCCCGTTCAGCCTCGGCCTGCGACTGTTCGTTGCGATGACCGCGGGCCACGTTCTGCTGAAGGTGCTGGCAGGATTCGTTATCAATTCCACTAACGCCGGGGCCGGTTTCGGCCTCACCGTCGGCCTCTCCAGCTTCGCCCTGATGATCGGGATCAGCGCGCTGGAAATGCTGGTCGCGGTGATCCAGGCCTATGTCTTCGCGCTGCTCACTTCGCTGTACATCAACGACGCGGTGAACCTGCACTAAGTTTCGCACTAACTTTATCGATATTTAACAAGGAGTATTATCATGGACGCAGAAGCCGCAAAGCTGATCGGTGCCGGTCTCGCAGCAATTGGTGCCGGTATGGCCGCTCTGGGCGTGGGTAACGTCTTCGGTTCGTTCCTCGAAAGCGCCCTGCGCAATCCTTCGGCCGCTGACGGTCAGCAGGGTCGTCTGTTCATCGGCTTCGCCGCTGCCGAACTTCTCGGCCTGCTGGCGTTCGTTGTGTCGATGATCCTGATCTTCGTTGCCTAACTAACCGTTAGACGACAATCGGAATCGAGGCCGGGTGGCATAGCGCCCGGCCTCCAAGACATCGGACGGATCAGATGCCTCAAATCGCGCAAATCGCCGAAACCTACGCATCCCAGATTTTCTGGCTGCTCGTAACGTTCGGCTTCGTATTCTTCGTCATCGGTCTGGGCATGGTGCCGAAGATCGAAGCGACGGTGGGTGCGCGCGATGACAAGATCGCGGGCGACCTGGCGACGGCAAAGGCTGCCTTCGCCCGTGCGGACGAGATCGAGGCGGACTATCGCAAGCGCGATGCGGACGCCCGTTCCTCCGCGCAGCACCTCATTGCGGAATCCAAGGCGAAAGCCGCCAAGGAAACCGAAGCCAAGATCAAGGCGACTGACGCCGTGGTCGCAACCAAAATCGTCGCTGCCGAAGCGGAGATAAAGGCTGCCAGCACGTCCGCCATGGCCGAGATCGAAGCCGTCGCTGCCGATGCGGCACGCGAAATGGTGGCGAAAATTTCTGGCGCTTCGGTTACTCCGGAAGCCGCCCAGCAAGCAGTAAAGGCAGCATTGGTCCATGGCTGAGGCAGCACCCACCACTACGTCGGACAGCACACCGACCGCCGAACAGGCCATCCATGAGGAAGGCTATGCGCCGGTAGGTACTGTGGCGCACGAAGGTGTCGCGGCACATACCGATCCCCGCGCGCTGGGTCTGGACGCCACCGCTTGGGTCAGCCTGTCGATGGCGATCTTCATTACGGTACTGATCTGGAAGAAAGTGCCCGCGCTGATCGGTCGCGGTCTCGACGGGAAGATCGCCAAGATCCGCCTCCAGCTCGACGAAGCCGCCAAGCTGCGCGCCGAAGCCGAAGCGCTTAAGGCGGAATATGAAGCCAAGGTTGCTGCCGCTGCCGGTGAAGCCGCTGCGCTGAAAGCCCGCGCAGAAGAAGAAGCCGCCCAACTGATGGACGACGCGCAGACCAACGCCACGGCGCTGATCGCTCGCCGCCAGAAGATGGCCGAAGACAAGATTGCTGCCGCCGAGCGTGCGGCAATTGCCGACGTCCGCGCGAAAGCCGTGTCGGCTGCAACCGCCGCCGCCGCCTCGCTGATTGCACAGGGTCACGATGCGAAAGCGGACAAGGTGCTGGTCGACAGCGCGATCCAGGGTCTCGGCCCGGTCGCCTGATTTACAGAGCGTCGCGAACAGAAAAGAGGCCGGGGTAAATCCCGGCCTTTTTCGTATCTGGGCTCCCTCACCTCTCACCCGTCATTCCCGCGCAGGCGGAAATCCATCTCCCAACTTTGCGACCGGGGATAGCGCCGGAGATAGATTCCCGCCTGCGCGGGAATGACGAGGGTGGGTTTGTTTGACAGCTCCACCTTTGCAATGCTGCCTAACTCTCCTATCTCCCAACCATGTCCTCCCCCCAATCGCCAGACCGCTTCAACGAAGACAAAGCCAGCTTCACCATCCGCGGCGCAGGCGCGCCCGATATAGATGCCGGCGTGGCGGCGATCCGCAACGTCCTGAAAACCCTTCCCACCCGCCCCGGCGTCTATCGGATGCAGGATGCACGCGGCGATGTGCTGTACGTCGGCAAGGCGCGGGCGTTGCGCAATCGCGTCACTAACTACACACAAGTGGATCGACTCCCCCGCCGCCTGCAACGCATGGTGTCGCAAACCCGGTCCATGACCATCGTCACCACCAACAGCGAAGCCGAGGCACTGTTGCTGGAGGCCCAGCTCATCAAGCGGTTCCGCCCGCCCTACAATGTCCTGCTGCGCGACGACAAAAGCTTCCCCTTCATCCTGCTGCGCGAGGACCACGCCTATCCCCGTATCCAGAAGCATCGTGGCGCGCGCAAAGCAAAGGGGCGCTATTACGGCCCGTTCGCAAGCGCCGGTTCGGTAACGCGCACCATCAACGCCCTCCAAAAGCTGTTCCTGCTGCGCAGTTGTTCGGACAGCTTCTTTGCCAACCGCTCCCGCCCTTGCCTGCTTTATCAGATCAAGCGCTGCTCGGCCCCCTGTGTCGAACGCATCGCGCCGGATGCCTATGCCGAACTGGTACAGGACGCGCAGGATTTCCTGGGCGGCAAGTCGACCAAGGTGCAGCAGAAGCTGGGTGCCTCGATGCAGGCCGCGTCCGACGCTATGGATTTCGAACAAGCGGCCGTCATTCGGGACCGCCTGAAGGCGCTGACGTTCATTCAGGGATCGCAGGCGATCAATGCCGAAGGGCTGGGCGACGCCGACATTTTCGCACTGGCAACCAAGAACGGCGCGATGTGCATTCAGGCGTTCTTCATTCGCGGCGGCCAGAATTGGGGGCATCGGAGCTTCTTCCCGATCCACACCGCCGAAGTCGACGAAGCGGAAGTCCTCGGCAGCTTTCTGGCGCAATTCTACGAAGAAGTGCCGCCACCCAAACTTATCCTCGCCGACCGTCAGCCCGCCGATTGCGAACTGATCGCGCAAGCATTGACCGAACGGATCGGATCCCGCGTCCGCATCGAAATGCCCCAGCGTGGCGACCGCACCCGCCTAATCAAACAGGCGCAGCGCAACGCCGTCGAAGCCCTCGACCGCCGCCTCGCTGAAGCCACGACCCAGGCGAAGGTGCTGCGCGACATGGCCGATGCCTTCGGGCTGGAGGGTGTGCCGGACCGCATCGAAGTATACGACAACAGCCATATTCAGGGCACCAATGCGCTGGGCGCAATGATCGTTGCCGGGCCGGAGGGCTTCCGCAAATCCGCCTACCGCAAGTTCAACATCAAGAATCCGAACACGGCCCCCGGCGACGATTTCGCCATGATGCGCGAAGTGTTCGAACGCCGCTTCGGTCGCGCGCAACGCGAAGATCCGGATCGCGACAGCGGCGAATGGCCCGACCTGGTGCTAGTCGATGGCGGCAAGGGGCAGGTGAGCGCCACAAAGGCCGCGCTGGAGGAAATTGGCGTCGAGGACGTGACGTTGATCGGCGTCGCCAAGGGTCCGCATCACGGGCGCGACGGCCGCGAAGTCTTCCACTTGCCCGACGGCCGCGAAATGATGTTCCCGGTCAATGACCCGGTGCTCTTCTTCCTCCAACGCCTTCGCGATGAAGCCCATCGTTTCGCCATCGGCGCGCACCGTGACAAGCGCAGCAAAGCGATTACGGTCAGTTCTCTGGATGAGGTGCCGGGGATCGGCCCCGCGCGGAAAAAGGCGCTGCTGATGCATTTCGGCACGGCCAAGGCGGTGAAGAGTGCCGCGCTGGAAGACTTACAAAAGGCGCCGGGCGTTTCGACAGCAGTGGCGCAGCAGGTCTACGACTACTTCCACGGATGACCCACTTCTCCCTCTCCCCTCAAAGAGAGAAGGAGAAAGGGCCACCGCGCAACTTACGCCGCTGTAGCGAACATCTCCGGATCGAGCGCCATAAGCGAGTCCGCACCGCCTTCGATCTTGCGACGTAGCGCGCCTGCGTCCGGCATGATGCGTTCGGCGTAGAAGCGTGCCGTGACGAGCTTGGCTTCCAGATATTTGGAATCGCCCTCGCCCGCATCGAGCAAGCGGACTGCGGCGCTTGCCATGCGCAACCACATCAGGCCAACCGATACGATACCCATGATGTGCATGTAGCTATGCGCGCCGGCACCAGCATTGTTCGGGTTGGTCATGGCATTCTGCATCAGCCACATCGTAGCGCCCTGCAACTGCGCATTGGCCTTCTCCAGCGCCTCCGCAAAAGGTGCCAAGCGGGGTTCTGCCTTGGCAGTGGCGACTTCGTCTGCGATGATCTTGAAGAAAGCCTGCAGCGCACGGCCGCCATTCTGGGCAAGTTTGCGACCGACAAGGTCCATCGCCTGAATGCCGTTGGTGCCTTCGTAAATCTGGGCAATGCGGGCATCGCGCACATATTGCTCCATACCCCATTCCTCGATGTAGCCATGACCGCCATAAACTTGCTGGCTGGTCACGGTGATGTCGAAGCCCTTGTCAGTGCCATATCCCTTGATAACGGGCGTGAGCAGCGAGATGAGATCATCGGCGGTCTGGCGTTCCTCTTCGGTCTGCGCCTTGTGCGAGAGATCGTCTTGCAGCGCGCCCCACAGGCATAGCGCACGCAGCCCCTCGGTCAGCGCCTTGCCTTCCATCAACATGCGGCGCACGTCAGGGTGGACAAACAGCGTGTCAGCTTTCTCATTGGGCTCTGCAGGACCGGTGAGAGCGCGACCCTGACGGCGATCCTTGGCGTATTGTACGGCGTTCTGATAAGCGACCTCGCCCTGCGCCAGACCCTGCAGGCCCACGCCCAGACGTGCGGCGTTCATCATGATGAACATGGCGGCGAGACCTTTGTTCTCCTCACCCACCATCCATCCGGTCGCGCCGTCGTAATTCATGACGCAAGTGGAATTGCCGTGGATACCCATCTTATGTTCGATCGACCCGCAGGAGACCGCATTGCGCTCACCAAGCGTGCCATCTTCATTCACGATGAACTTCGGCACGATGAACAGCGAAATGCCCTTGCTGCTTTCCGGCGCGCCGGGGGTCTTGGCCAACACGAGGTGAATGATGTTCTCGGCCAAATCGTGCTCGCCCGACGAGATGAATATCTTGGTGCCTGTGATCGCGTATCTGCCATCTGCCGCAGGAACGGCCTTCGTCTTGATAAGGCCCAGATCGGTGCCGCAATGCGGTTCGGTCAGGTTCATGGTGCCGGTCCATTGGCCGCTCACCATCTTGGGGACATATTTGCACTTCTGCTCATCGCTGCCCTTGGCAAGGATCGCGGCAGTCGCGCCCGCCGTCAGCCCATGATACATCTCGAATGCCTGATTGGCCGACAGCACATATTCCCCAAAGGCCGTCGCGATGACGGAAGGAAGCCCCTGCCCGCCAAACTCTTCCGGCGCATGCAGTGTGGTCCAGCCACCTGCGACATATTGGTCGTACGCATCCTTGAACCCGGTGGGCGTCGTGACGCTGCCGTCTGGATTACGAGTGCAGCCTTCCCGGTCACCAACCTGATTGAGCGGGAACAGCACTTCCGCCGCGAATTTGCCGCCTTCGCCCAGCACCGCCTCGATCAGATCAGGTGAGGCATTTTCAAAGCCTGGCAGATTGGCGTACCGGTCGATATTGACGACATGGTCGAGAACGAACTGCGTATCGCGAACGGGGGCGGTGTAGGTGGGCATGGTGCTCTCCGAATATTATTGCGGGTGTGGCATTGGGCCTCATCCCGATTATGTAGATTCGATCGTTTAGCTTTCAGGGTCGCCGCTGACTTCCACGATGGACACGAAAGCCGATAGTTCCTCGATTGCGGCGTCAATATCGGCCTTCTGCCGTTCGAGCAGATCAATGCGCGCGCGGCATTTGTCGATGGTCACGCGGCGTTGCACGGCGCGGCCATCGTTCAGATCGTACAGGTCGATCATCTCGCGGATGTCGCCCAGGCTGAAGCCCACGCGCTTGCCGCGCAGGATCCAGGCCAGCCGCGCCCGGTCCCGGCGCGAATAGATGCGCGACAGACCCTGCCGCTCTGGCGCGATCAGCCCTTCGTCCTCGTAAAAACGAAGCGCGCGCGCCGTAACGCCGAACTCCGCCGACAAGTCGGAAATGCTGTAGTGATCGCGTTCATCCAGATCGGGCATCTCGATGCCCGCAATTTGTATCATGTGCGTCATGCCATGATTTTTAATTGACGTTTACGTTCGCGTCAAGTGGATCAATGTTCGCTTTGATAGACGCCGATTTCATGACCTGCAGGGTCGACGATATGGAAACGCCGTCCGCCCGGATAGGCGAAGATCGGCACACGCAACGTCCCGCCTGCCGCCGTTGCCGAAGCCAGCGCAGCCTCCAGATCGGTGACTTCGATAAGTGGCAGGACCGGCGGCGTGGGCTGCGTAGTGTCCGCATTAAATCCGACCGTGGTGGCGCCGCCTTCGATCGCGGCATAGTCGGGACCATATTCGGTGAAGGTCCAACCGAAAGCGTTTTCGTAAAAAGGCCGGACAGTTACGATGCTCTCCACCGACAATTCGACATAGTTGAGTTTGGCCATGAGTCGCGCTCCTTTGTTCCTGATATGTACGTATCGAGATTGGCGCGATGTGCAAGCCGCCGTCAGGACATGCGATAAAAATCCGCGACCCTGTCGAGCGCCAATGTCAGCACCAGCTTCCCCGCCCGACTGGGCCATTGCAGCGCCTTTTCTGCCGCCGCCAACCCCTCGCCTGCGCAAGCGACCCGCCATAGAATATCGGCAAGGCCCGGTCCCGCGGCGCGAATGGCGGCATCGAACCGCTCCCTTGCCGACAGTTGCCCTACGGTCGGATCGGATATGCCGGGGCCGGCGCGCTTGGCCTTCGCGACAGGCGCGGGATCCCATCGCATCGTCACTCGTGCGCCAAGGCCCGCCCGCTCCCAGTCGCGACGAAGCGCTTCCCCCGCGAGAAATTGCCGGTCGGTCAGCTTGCCGCGCGCGTGAAGCCAGGTCAGCGGCGATTCGCACAGGTTGACCATCACCACACGCAGATCGCCCTCCCCATCTTCGATGGTCCGGGCAATCCTGTGAGCGGCTTGAGGTGCTGATTGAGACATGGGTGCTCCCGCAAATTGTGGCCCTCACCTCTTGCTCCAGCGGACGATATGTAGGACAGAGGAAAACCATATAGGTTATAGGATTTCCACAATGATCACCCGAATTCGTGACGTTCGCAAAGCGAAGGGATTGACGCTGGAGGATGTGGCCCTGCGATGCGATCCGCCCACTACGGCGCAGACGATCGGGCGACTGGAAACGGGAATGCGCACGGTTTCGGTCGGTTGGCTGAACAGGATCGCAACGGCATTGGACGTTTCATCGGCCGATCTGGTCGATATGCCGGGTCAGGAAACGCTTCCGGTTGCCGCGCTGATCGGCCCCGAGGGCGCGCGCGCACCGACCAGCGCCATGATCCTCATTCCACCGACAGCTTCGGGTGCGATGGTGGGCGTCCGCGTGATCGCGAGCATCGGCGATTATCGAGGCGGCGACGAGATATGGTGTGAGCGGATCGCGGCGGATGGCTACGCGCAGGCGCTGAACCGCGACATATTAGTGCCGCGACCGGGTGGACGATTCCTGTTCGGACGGCTGATCGGGCGCGATGCGGGGATGGTCCACATCCTGCCGCTGGGGGCAGGATCGCGGCAGCAGGTGCTGGCCGACCCGCCATGGGCCGCCATCGCCAGAAAACTCATACGGAACCTCTAGATAATGCAGCTAACCCGCTGTTAAGTATGATCGTATAAGCAGGCAGTATGACAATTCGCGTCCTCATGCTGTCCACGCTGTTCCCTGACATCAGCCGTCCCAATTTCGGCGTCTTCGTCGAGCGGCAAGCACGGGAACTGGCGAGCCGACCGGAGGCGTATGTGACGGTGGTGGCACCCATCGGCATACCGCCCTGGCCGCTTTCCAACGCCGACCATTATCAACCGCTTACCCGGTTGCCGGAGAAGGAACGGTGGCGCGACCTGACGGTCTATCGGCCCCGCTTTCCCATTCTCCCGAAGATCGGTGGACGCTTCAACGTCGCCACCATGACGCACGCAATCATGCCGCTGATCCGTCGCCTGCATGGCGAGCGGCCTTTCGATGTGATCGACGCCAGCTTCTTCTATCCCGATGGCCCGGTCGCGGCCAACATCGCCAAGGCGCTGGGTATTCCGTTTTCGGTCAAGGCGCGGGGCGCCGACATCCACCATTGGGGCCATGCACCCGCGACGCGTAAGGCGGTGCTGCGCGCCGGAACACAGGCAGCAGGGTTGCTTGCCGTATCAGGTGCGATGAAGCGATCCATGGTCGCACTCGGCATGGATCCCGACAAGATCGCCGTGCATTACACCGGCGTCGATCTGGACCGCTTCGCGATCATGGATCGGGCGGCCGCCAAATCCGAACTCGACCTTGCCGGTCCGGTGGTGCTGAGCGTGGGGGCATTGATCCCGCGTAAGGGGCAGGACCTGTTGATCTGCGCCCTCCCCAGCCTGCCGGGCGTGACGCTCATCCTGATCGGCGAAGGACCGGAGCGCGGCAATCTGCAATCGCTGGCCGAACGGCTGGGCGTAGCCGATCGCGTGGGCATATTGGGTGCCGTACCGCATGACCGCCTGCCGCAGTTTCTGGCCGCAGCCGATGTGATGGCTTTGCCGTCAGCTTCCGAAGGCCTGGCCAATGCCTGGGTCGAGGCGCTGGCCTGCGGCACCCCCATCGTCATCAGCGACGTGGGCGGCGCACGCGAACTGGTGGATCGCCCGGAGGCGGGCCGGATCGTAGGCCGCGAACCGACAGAGATAGCCGCCGCCGTGCGCGAACTGATCGACAATCCGCCGGATCGGGAGGCAACGCGAGAAACGGCCTTACGCTTTACGTGGAAGGCGAATGGCGACGCGCTCTTGGCGCATTTGCAGGGGATTGCTGGGACGGTTTAGGGTGTTGGCCTCGTTGGGGCGTTCCTCGGCAATGTCTTGAACAAAAATACTGTCCGCTATGGGGTCGTTGCAGCAATTGAAACGCGGTATCCCGTTTCACAGACTAAGGAAATCAGTGTGAAACTCTGTCGCTTTATTTTTCTGATCAGCCTCTTCGTCCCCCTTGGGCCCTTGAATGCTCAACATCCGATCGTTTTGGCGAAACTTAATGAATGGAACGCCGCTGCACCTGTTCTTAGTCAAGAGATTATAAAGATCGAGATCAAAAAAACGGCAAAAGAAATCTATGGGGAGCAGGTCGCCTGCAGTAATTCAGACATTACGATCGATGCCGTCGAACCGGCAACTGCCGATCGATATGCTTTCAACGCCATCGCGCACAGAATGTTGAAAAATGCCTGGTTCGTCACCGCGCGATTGCCGGGTTGTGACCTAGCGCCGGTCCGCTACATGGTCATGCAGAACAACGACAACAGCATAGAGACAACTCGCGTGAATCGCGGAATGTCCTATGCATGGGACTCACTGATAGGCGACACACTCCCGGCGGCTCAACTTTCCGCATCCGTTGCTCTTGAGCGAGAGGGTATTAAGTGCGGGTCCAACGAGAAGGCGACTTTGGGAGTCACCCGAATTGCCGCTAAAGAGCCCAGCCTAGGCAATAGCACCTTTGGCATTCGCTATTCTGGCAGTTGGACTGAAGTTTGGCCGATTGAAGTCTGCAAGCAAACCGTTGAGATCACTATTCAATTCAAGGCTGACGGAGATGGCGGTGCGTTCACCCACATTCCCGGAAATAAAGCGCGAGTTCTGCCATAGTGCAAAGATTTTGCGGATCGACTAGCCGTTCCGAGCCAAAGAGAAAGGGCTCGCTTTTCGGCAATCCACCCTACAACGCCATCAATGCCGCAATGACCTGCCGATCCTCCGACCGCAGCACGCCCCAGGCGCGCGCGGCGGCGCGGCTGTCCATGACTTCGACGCCTACGCCGCGCGCTTCCATCGCGCGGACGAAGGCGCGAGGCGGCTGGATCAGGCCGATGCCGGTGCCGAGCAGCAGAAATTCGGGAACAGGCTCCAGCGTCGCGAGCGGCCCCAAGGCCTCCAGCGTCATCGCTTCGGCGGCGGGCGCATCGTCCCACGGCCATGCTTCGGTCGGGCTGAGCAACACACCACCGGGAAACACCGTTTCCTGCAAGCGGAAACCGCGCCCGGTAAAGCCGGTGATGCGCGGACCGGCATAGCCGCCGTCCCGTCGCATTTCCATTCCGGTCGTCACGGGCGGTGGCTCAGGGTTTCGCGCCGTCGCCTACGCGCTCGGCCTTCGACGATATGCCGCCAGACTTCTTTTCGGCAGGTTCGGGCTTCAGGCCAAGGCTGATGAGCAGCGAGGACGACACATAAACCGAAGAGTAGGTGCCGATGACGATACCCAGCATCATCGCCGCCGAGAAGCCACGCAACACATGCCCGCCGAACGCGAGCAGAGCGCCCAGCGCCAGCATGACTGTCACCGACGTCATCACCGTGCGCGGCAGCGTTTCGTTGACGGACAAGTCGATCAGCGACTTCATGTCCATCTTGCGATATTTGCGCATGTTTTCGCGGATACGGTCGTCGATTACCATTTTGTCGTTGATCGAGTAGCCCACGATGGTCAGCACGGCGGCCACAATGTTGAGGTCGAATTCCAGCCGCGTGATCGCGAAGAAGCCGAGCGTCATCAGCACGTCGTGCATGATCGCAACGAACGTCGAGACGCCGAACTGCCATTCGTAGCGGAACCACGAGAACACTGCGATGCCGACCACCGCGAGCAGCACGGCGAGGATGCCGTTCTGGATCAGCTCGCCCGACACCTTGCCCGACACCGCGTCATAACGGCTGAAGGTCACGCCGGGATATTTCGCTTCGACGGTGGATTGCACCTGACGCACCAGCTTGTCGGTCGCACCGTCGTCACTGCTTTCGGGCAGCGGCAGCCGGATCGAAACGGTGCGCGGGTCGCCGAACTGCTGCAACGAGACTTCGCCGACATTCATCGCGTCGATATCGCTACGCACCTTGTCGAGTGGCGGGGGCGACGCAAATTTTGCTTCGACCATCAAGCCGCCGACGAAATCGACGCCCATGTTAAGGCCGCGCACGCCAACCGCCGCAACCGCCAGCACCGTCAGGATCGCGGTGATCGCAAAAGCAATCTTGCGAACGCGGACGAAGCCGATGTTCGTATTGTCGGGAACAAATTTGAGGAGTTTCATGGTTCTACCCGATCAAATATTCAAATCGGCCGGGCGGGCACGGCGGAGCCATGTCGCCACCACCAGACGGGTGAAGGTCACTGCGGTAAACACCGACGTCGCAATGCCGATCAGCAGCACGATGGCGAACCCCTTGACCGGGCCGGACCCCAAAGCAAGCATGATGCCGCCAGCGATGGCATGCGTCACGTTCGCTTCAAAAATCGTGCGGGTCGCTTCCTTGTAGCCGAATTCGACCGATTGCACCACGCCGCGCCCGCGCCGCCGCTCTTCGCGAATACGTTCGTAGATCAGCACGTTGGCGTCCACCGCCGTACCGATGGTCAGTACGAACCCGGCGATCCCCGGCAGTGTCAGCGTTGCGTTCAGCAGGCCCATCACGCCCAGAATGACCAGGATGTTGATGACCACCGCCATGTTCGCATACATGCCGAACCGACCGTAGCTTAGGAACATGAAGATCGCGACGGCACTCGCCGCGACAACCGATGCGATGATGCCGGCCCGGATCGAGTCCGCGCCAAGCTGCGGCCCGACGGTGCGTTCTTCCACGACCTTCAGCGCCACGGGCAACTTGCCCGAGCGGAGCGCGATCGCCAACTGGTTTGCGCTTTCCACGGTGAAGCTGCCGCTGATCTGCGCGGTGCCGCCCAGAATTGGCTCATTGATGTTCGGCGCGGACAGCACTTTGCCATCAAGGATGATCGCGAACGGACGGTTGACGTTTTCGCTCGTCACCTTGCCGAATTTGCGGCCGCCCGATGCGTTGAAGCGGATCGAGACGGCGGGCAGATTGCCCTGCTGCTCATACACCTGCGTCGCGTCGGTCAGTTCGTCGCCCGACACCATTACCTGACGCTTCACCGCGATGAACGGCACGCCGGAGGGATTGGTAGGATAAGGCAGCACTTCGCTGCCCACCGGCGCGCGGCCCTGCGCCACTTCGGCCGGATTGGCGGTGAAATCGACCAGCTTGAATTCCAGTTTGGCGGTCTGACCCAGCAGATCCTTGAGCTGCTTGGGGTCTTGCAGACCCGGCACCTGCACAACGATGCGATTGTCGCCCTGTCGCACGATGCTCGGCTCGCGTGTGCCCAGTTCGTCGATGCGCTTGCGGATGACTTCGGTGGCGACTTCCATCGCGCTGTTGACCGAAGCGGCGATGCCTGCATCGGTCGGGCTCAGGACGATGGTGCTGCTGTCCACCACCGTCACGTCGAAATCGCGCTGCCCGGTCATCCCTGCGCCCTGCGTCAGCGGACGGATGCGCTCCACGGCGGCGTCGACCTGTGCAGGATTGCGGACCATGAAGGACAGTTTGCCGTCGCGCCGCGAAATGTCGCCAATCGCGATGCGCGGATCGCCCCGGCGCAATTCCGTGCGGATCTGATCTTCCATGTTGGTCAGACGCGCCTTGGTCACGTCATCGGTGCTTGCCTCCAGCAACAAATGGCTGCCGCCCGACAGATCGAGGCCAAGATTGACGCGCACCTGCATGGCCTTTGGCCACTGATTGGTAATGCGTTCGGGCAAGAAGCTGGGGATCGCGCACAAAATGCCGATACCCAGCGTCAACAGAATGAGCGTTATCTTCCAACGCGGAAAGGTCAGCATAGGGTTAGTCGTTCGCCGGTTTTGCAGTCACGGGGTCGATCACGTCAGACAATGTTGCCTTGACCGCGCGCACCTTCATACCCGGCGCCAGCTCCACATCGACATACAGGTCGTCGACCCGCACCACTTTGCCAACAAGGCCGCCGCCAGTGATGACCTGATCGTTCTTCTTTACAGCGTCCAGCTTTGCCTTGTGCTTTTTCATCCGCGTTTGCTGCGGACGGATAAGCAGGAAATAGAACACGACGAAGATCAGAACCAGCGGCAGGACATTCGCAATGATCCCGGCAGTCCCGCCCGAAGAGCCGGTGCCCGATGCGGCGGCTTGGGCAAAGGCAGGGGTGATGAACATGAAGACACTTTCAAGTCTGAGAAAAATGCGCGGACCTGTGGCACGAGATACCACAGGACCAAGGGCGCGCGGCTAACACAAACGGTGCGTAGGAGGCAACATCAATAGCAGGATCGTCAGCAGTTCGGGCGGAAAAGCCGATAGGTCAAAACGGACAAGGCGGGAATATGACGCAGCGAACAAGAAGCTATGAGACCCCCTTGCATCTTCCCCCACATCCGCCTAAACGCCGCCCTCCGGTCGGGACGTAGCGCAGCCTGGTAGCGCATCACACTGGGGGTGTGGGGGTCGGAGGTTCGAATCCTCTCGTCCCGACCAAAATTTCAATGACTTAATCTGAAATTTCCACCCCTCCCAGTGACGCAATTTTACATACCTTCCGGGCTGAGGCGTCTGTCGGTGGACAGCTACGTCAACTACGCCGCTTGCTCGCATGTTGTGTGCATTCCAAAGCGCGCGATTTCAATTTCGGGCAATGGTCCCGCACCCTCCTTTCCGATGACTCTGCCGGATCTCGATACGATCTGCGCGCGACACACATACGCGAAACGGTAGAGCATTTCGGCTAAGCTGGAGGAAGCATCGTCAATATCGGTTCGATCCTCAGCACGCATCCGTCGGCCGGTGGCACAATCTACTCCGCCACGAAGTGGACTTTCCATAACTTTACCTGACGCTTCGCGTGCAAGCTTGGACCACGCAACATTCGCGTAACCGGCGGCGCGCGCAGTCTGTAACACCCAGCGATCGCGGGCGCCGCGTCTAACCGCAGGGCTTCCCGGACCTACATGATATCTATTGCTGAAATGCTGGGAGTCGGGGGCGTCATCGCTGACTGGAGCCTGCGCCCCCGCTCGCGTGCCTCCCGCGGGGAGTATCCTGCGCAGCGTCGAAATTCAGTCGTCGGAACGCAAACGAGGGCTGATTATTTCGGCTTTGCCTGCTGGGGATACCAGTATCGCACATGGCAAGATTCGCAGACCTGATCGAGGTCGCCCGAGGCCTGGTTCATTTTTACCACGTCCTTGTCATGGGCTGCCGTGATAAACTGATCCGCACTGACCGAAAGAGCCTTCGCCATATCCGCAAAGCTGGTTCGATCGGCATCGATGAAGCCCTGAACCTGGGCCGTTGTGGATCCTCCAGTAATGCCTTCATCCTGGATTTTTTGGCCGGGCTTGGAAACGGTAATTTTACTGGCGGACACTATGGCATCTGCCTGTGCCTTCACCTTCTGGCCAGCGGCGGACAGCTTGGCCCAATCGTCGGCGGTCAGCTTCGACGCCTGCGGCTCCCCTGCGTCGTTTAACGCCCGGTTGCTGACATCCCAGAGGATTTGTGCTTGCGGGGCCACCACGTTCTTCATCATGCTTCGAAGCACAACTGGCTGGGGATCGGAGTTCGCGTTGTCCTTCTGACATCCGCTGATCAAGGTCATTCCTGCTAAAAGCATTAGCGTCATTGATCGCACGGGACACTCCTTCGCTGCACCGTCTTCATTTACACATTAAGTTACACGCTGGAAATGATTTGAGCCGATAGGGTTACATTCTGAAATTTTTGCCAAGCTCTGTTGGCCGATTGTTTTCAGCGAACACCTATTCCCACCCGAAATGGAGCGTTATCGCACCAGCGCGCATTAGTGGCAGGGGGACATCATATGAGGGAAGGCAAGGAATGAAACTCTATCATGAGGTGCGCGGTTGTTCGTTGGCGGTCGACATTGTAGCGCGGGAGTTAGGCATCGACCTAGACCTGGAGTGGGTCGATATGGCTTCGAAGCGCCTTCAGGACGGCAGCGATTATCATCTGGTGAACTCCAAGGGTACTGTTCCAACGCTCGAACTTCCGAATGGCGATCGGATCAGCGAAGGCACGGTTATCATGCAATATCTCGCGGATCTTAGTCCGGAACAGCGGCTGCTGCCGCCCCATGGTTCGATCGAACGCCTTCGCGTGCTGGAATGGATGAGCTTCGTCGGAGCCGATTTGCACAAGGGCGGCTTCATGCCGTTGTTCAAAGCCAACACACCTCCTGAATATCGTGAGATCGCCCGTCAATACCTGGGAAGGCATTTGACCTGGCTCAACGGTCAACTGGCGGACCGCACGGTTCTGGTCGGGGAGGACTTCACCATTGCCGACGCCCACTGTTACACCATTGCCATGTGGACCGCAGCGCATGACATCTCGACGGAAGCATGGCCGAACCTCACGCGCTACCTGAAACAGATCGGAAGCCGCCCGAGCGTGCAGGACGCCGAGCGCGCCGCCTACGAACAAGGGCAGGCCAGACTTGCTGCCGCCGCTCCCGGCGGCTGAGCGACTGATCATCATCGGGCGGTGGCTTCAACCGCTTCCGGCCGATGTATAATACGGCCCCCTGGTCATTCATGCACCGTCCCCAAAAATAGGGTCCCCCGAAAACAGACGCGTCCGGGTTCTGTCCCGTAGGAGGGGTTTGTCTCAACTAACCCGGCGGAGGCACAGCAAATCAAATGAGGCGGACTGTACTGGTCTCGACAGCCCGACCATACAGTGAATTCGTGAAAAATTGACACTTTGGCAACTTTACCCTCTTATCAGTCCGTCGGTTAGCCATTGAAAGCACCAGACAATGATCTTGGTCGTCGAGGACGAGGCCGACGTCCGGGAGGAGTTGGTCGAAATGCTGGAACTGCGGCGATTCGCGGTTATCGGCGCCGCGAGCTTGGCTCCCGCTCTCGAGACCGTCAGGCAGGCGACTGGCCCTTTAGCTCTGTTGACGGACCTCCGCTTGCGCGAAGGCAGTGGTCTTGATCTGATCCGCACTATTCGATCCGACCCGGACCTGAATGCGAAGGTGAACACCATCATCCTGATGACAGGCCACATCGATCTGACAGAGCAGATGGAGCACGAAATCGCGAAGCAGGATCTGCATATCCTTTTCAAGCCGGTGAACATCGATCTGCTCTTATCCCTGCTCGTACAAGACGGGCCAGGCTGATGCATGGCATTCTTAACCCGTTACGAGACGGCAGCGATTTTCGGCTGAGCGGCGCGTCCCTGAAGCGTATGACGGCCCAGGGATGGGCACTGACGATCGTCCTGTTGGCCGTGGCCATCGGCGCGAGTTCCTTCCGCATCATTCTCGCCCCCGGGTTCGAGATGTATCTCGGCCCGATTTTCTACCTTATCGCCTACAGGCTGGGCGGTCTGCGGCTGGCCATTCCCATGGTGCTGCTGACGATGGCGTCATCCTGGTTCTGGTGGGGCCATATCTTCACCATTGCGCTGGCGCTCGGACACGTGCTTTTCATCGACAAGACCCGCTTCGCCGGTCCGTCGCTCGCCATCGCTACCGCTGTCTTCTCGCTGACCATCGGGGCGGCGGCGTCGTTCCTGTTCCTGCACTTTCACTACGATGCATCGCCAACCATTTTCGCGCTGACGATGATCCGCAAGCTTCTCAATGACGTGCTTATGGCGGCGCTGGTCGACCTGGCTCTGTCACTTTTGATTGTAGACCTTCCGGCAGGTCGCATCGTGCTACGCAAAACGGTCAGCCTAGCCGAACTCCTGCCTGCCTCCATTACGCTCGTCGTGCTGGCGTCCGCGCTTGTGATGTTTGTCAGCAGCGTCCGGCGTTTTCCTGAGGACTTCAAATCGTTCATGACTGAAACTGCGCTCCACGCGGAAGTGCGGATAGGTCGCGGATTGGTCACTGGTAAGGACTTTCTCGGCGTATCGAATTTGCAGAATATGGGGGCGGTCCCTCAGAAACTGCTGATTGCGGACAACGAAAGCAGCCTTCGTACCCCAGAAGTGCTGCAGCTCTTCGGCTGCGAACGGATCGACGATGGGAAGGATGTGACGGGCCCGAACGATCGCAACACGTTCGCCTATTGGGTTTCCGCCTGCCAGCTTGACAATCACACAATCTCCGGTCGCAAATATTTCTACCTCTACTCAACCCGTCCAGCTGCCGAGAGCGCCTATCGCAGGGTGCTCCTTGATATGCTCGGCCTGGGCATCATTCTGGTCGTGGCGATCTTGTTGCAGATGTTGATTACGCGCGCCCTGCGGCGTTCGTTACAGGCTTGGAAAGAAGTTGCAGAAGGCTTGGGCCAGCCCGGCCTCTCGGCTCCCCAAAAGCTTACGTTCAACGAGTTCGACCGCCCGATCGAAGCCATCGTCGCTGCGAACAACAGCCTTGCGGAACTGGCTCAAGAGCGTCGGCGAATTGCCGAGGCATTCATCGAGCTCAAGAAGGAAATGGATCTGCGCCTCGCAGCGGATATCCATTTCGACTCCGCCACAGGCGTCCTCAATTTTCAGGAGATCAGCATCACGCGGGTTGCGCAGGAACGGTCCCAAGCAATCCATCCCAATGATCGCCTGGCATTTGTCGACATTCGCAATGATGTCGAGGCGTTCATCGAGTTTCGGCTGGCAGACGAAAATTCAAGCGACTGGTATCTGTTCGTCGGTCACGACCTGATGGCCCCCGGCCATTGGCGTTCGGGGTGGATGGTGCGCCTCCGCCAGTCCAAGCTGGTTCAAAATCGCATACTTCAGCAGGCACGCCTCGTTGAGCTCGGAGGCATGGCCTCAGCCTTGAGCCATGAACTCAAGCAACCGCTGTTCACCATCTCGCTTGCAGCCGAGAACGGCCGGTTGTTGCTCGACCAGGCAGGCCCCGAAAACGTGCCCCGCGCGCGCGGCAAGTTCGATCGGATCAGCGAACAGGTAAACCGCGCGCGCGATATCATTGCCCGAATCTCGCGCTACGCCCGGATCGAGAATGACAGTCCCGAACCTGTCGATCTGGGCGACGTGGTCAGAACGACGCTGTCATTCATGCGGCCATTGCTCGTCCAGCACGATGTCGGCATGAAAATAACGTTGCCGGACGGGCCGCCGGTTTTGCTCCTTGCGCCGCGCGTCGGCCTTGAGCAGGTGCTCGTCAACGCCATCCAGAACTCGGTCGATTCTATCGCAAGTCGCCGCGAAGGCGACGACCCCGGCCTCACCGGCGCCATCGAACTGGAGGTGACTGCCACAGAAAGCGGACTTCGCATCAGCATTGTGGACAATGGCGCAGGGCTAGCGTTGATCCAGCCGGACCGGGCATTCGATGCCTTCATGACCACCAAGGAAACCGATCGCGGGACAGGCCTTGGCCTTTATATTTCGCGGCAGATCGTCATGGAAATCGGCGGAAAGATCAGCATTGGGTCGCGCCAGACGCCAGAGCGGGGCGCAATCCTGACCATCGACTTTCCGAGCTTCGTCGCTCTTTCGCGCGACAGGCTTCCATTCGGGCCTACGGAGCATGCGATAAATGCCTAAGCCCCGGATCCGCATCATCGATGACGATGAAGAGAGCTGCTCTGAAATTGCGGACGCGCTTATGGCGTCAGGGTACGACTGCTCCTGGGCACATTCTCCTGATTCCATGATGGGCCCCCATGAACCGGCGCCTGACATTCTGATCCTGGATTTGAGCATGCCGCGGGTCGACGGCTTCCAGGTCATTCAGAACCTCGCCGGTGCGGGACGTCAGCCGCATCTCATCGTGGCCAGCGGCCACGAGCAAAGAATCATCAGAGCCGCAGTCCGCAGCGCACAGGAAGCTGGTCTGCATGTTTTGGGAGCACTAGAGAAACCCTATTCGATCGCCTCCTTGCTGGCGCTTGTCGAAAGCCGTCTGACCGCGCCAGGCAAGACGGCAGACGATCATGCGGCGCTGATCGGCCATCTTGTCGACACACAGACCCTCACGAGCCATGTGCAGACGGCGTTTCAATCCAAGCATCGGCTTTTGAACGGCGACATCGTCGGCTATGAGGCGTTGCTGAGGATTTCGGTGGATGGCTGCTCGGTTAACCCCGAAGCGGTTTTCGCTCCTGCAGTGGCCTTGCACGATCAACTTGCAGTGACACGCACAGTGCTCGACGACGCGCTGCGCTTCGGTTCAACCTTGCGAAGCGCTGGCGCAAACCTCCCCATCGCGGTCAACTGTACCCCCGCCCTGCTTTGCGCGCCCGATTTTCAGGACCTTGTCTTCTCTGGCCTCGACCGCTGGAGCATGCCGGCCTCCTCCCTTTTGATCGAAATCACCGAGCACGAGACCGTCTATTCGTTCGACGCCCTGGCAACCGCGGTCAGTCGACTTGCGATGCGGGACTGCGGCATCTCGATCGACGATTTCGGTCGCGGCGCAACGAGTCTGGAACGCCTTTTCGACCTGCCTCTCACCGAGTTGAAGATCGACAGGGAGATTTTCTGGAAATGTGTCGACGGTCGCGAGCCTCCCGCTTTGCTCAAGGAGGTGGTGCGTTATTGTGACGACCGAAACATCACGTCTACGATCGAAGGTATCGAGACCGCCAACCACTTGGAACATGCGGTCTCTATGGGCGCACGGAACGGGCAGGGCTACCTATGGGGAACGCCGAGCCTCGACACCGAAAGCCTACTCAGATTATTTTCTACCTCCTGAGTGGAGTAATATCTATGCGCAGCATTTACATAGTCGACGATGACGACACGGTCCGCTCCGAGCTGCGCTCGTTGTTGTGCGTATACACGAATACGGTGCTTCGCTCGTTCTCATCGGGTGACGAATTCCTTGGGGAATTGGACAGCCTGTCGCCCGCATTGGTCTTGCTTGATATGAACATGCCAGGCGCAAGCGGCACAGATGTTCTGGCGGCCCTTCGCGACCGGCCAGACCTTCTGGCCATCGTCGTGACTGGCCAGGGAGACATGCGTGTTGCCGTGCAGGCGATGAAGGCGGGCGCAATCGATTTTCTCGAGAAGCCCTGCCAGCCCCAAGCGCTGCTGCAGACGATCGACCTCGCCTTTGAGACCCTGGAACAGACCGAGCAGACGATTGCCCGCACCGGTCAGGCGCAACGACGGCTTGCGTGCCTTACTGCGCGAGAACGCAATGTGTTGGACGCACTGATAGAAGGAAAATCCAACAAGGTAATCGGCTACGAACTCGACATCAGCCCGCGCACCGTTGAAGTCCATCGCGCCAACATGATGGATAAGCTGGAGGTGCGAAGCCTCTCCGAAGCGCTGCGCATCGCCTTCCTGGCAGGACTTATCGCTACCTGAGCCGGTCATGACCGAGCGCCTCCCATCGCCAGCGACGCTGGCGGGTTGCCGGGGCCGACACAGCTTGGGTAGAACAGCCACGCCGACGGCGGGGAGATCATCGTGCGCGTCGCGTTCAATCCGGGCGGCTTGTTGACCCTTTGACATCCGAACCATCCGCGTCGAGAGCCATGCCCATGCATGACAAGGCTGCTCCCGACAGCATGGCAAGGAAACAGGACGGTTCCGTCCCGATGTCATGGACCGTTCTGATCCTGCTGCTGCTCAGCACACCGTCAGCTTAGGCGGCCCGACGGCGCTGTGCATTTTTTCAGGAACAGATCAAATATGATCTCCATCTGACCGACTGGCATCTGGGTCTGACGAGCGGGCCAGCCTTCGCGTTGCTCTACGCGGCTGCCAGCATCCCGCTCGCACGTCTTGCCGAACCTCGTGACCGGTGGATTATCCTGTCGGCGTGTCTGATGGTCTGATCGACGATGACGATGACGATGCTGTGCGGCGCGGCGACCGGCTTTTTCCAGATATTTCTCGCAACCGTCATCGACCAGCTTGCCTTCCGATCCCCCGTCAACTCGTGCAATCCGAGCTTGGGCGGCAACGGCAGTTCTTCAAGATGCTACGAGACGATGTTGCGGTAGCGTATTGGCGAACTTGCGTGCGAGGCTGATCAAGGCGCTGAATGCCGCTGAAGGGTTGCGGCGGTTGGGATAATAGAGGCACAGAGGCGCGAGCGGCGGTGTCCAATCTTCAAGAACACGAACGAGACGCCCCGCCGCTATGTCTTCGCGTACATCGGACTCCATGAAATAGCCGATGCCCAGATGGTCCAGGACAGCAATCCGTGAGAGGCTGGCTTCGTCCAGAGTGATCGGGCCTTGGACATCTATCTGGACAGGTTGTCCGTCCTTCTCGAACTGCCAGCGATGCAATGCGCCATTCGGGAGGCGAATGCGAAGGCATGCATGATGGAGCAGGTCGGGAGGAACACGGGGCTTTTCGTTGTTCTCAAAATAGGCAGGTGAGGCAACGACGGCAAAGCTCCGGGATGGCCCAACAGGGATCGCGATCATGTCACTGGGAACGAGGTCAGCGCTCCTCAGGCCCAGATCGAAGCCATCGGCCACTATGTCGACAAGTCGGCCCTCTGTAACAAGGTCGATATGCACCTGAGGGTAACGATGCAGGAATTGAAGAAGAAGCGGTGCAAGAACCTCACGCGCAGCGGTGGCGAAGGTGTTGATCCGCAGCGTTCCCGATGGCGTTTCCCGCTGCGATCGGGCCGCGTTCATCGCATCGTGAATGTCTTTGAGTGCGGGGCCGATCTGAGCGACGAAGTTCCGTCCGGCATCCGTGAGCGAAACGCTACGGGTCGTGCGATTGAACAAGCGAACGCCCAGTTGGCGCTCCAGCTTACCGATGGCGTTGCTCAGCGCCGTTGTCGACAGCCCAGCTCCAGCGCCGCTGCCCGGAAAGATCCCCGGCGCGCAATGGCAAGTACCGCATCGAGCTCAATCAATCCATCGTGAGACATTATCCCGATTTCCACAACGTTGCATCCCGCTTTATCACGATTATCGGCACAAGGGTCCAGCACTATATTGGCATAGTGGAGACAGGGACACCGAAACGGTGCATCCCGCCAGCATGCAGGAGATGAACGATGGCTATCGCGCTACCCGATGTAATCGCGAGATATTTCGCCGCCGACACTGAGCAAGATGGGGATGCTGTGTCCCGCTGTTTCACGGAGACCGCCACCGTCAAGGACGAGGGGCACAGCTATGTAGGGCGCGATGCAATTCGGCAGTGGAAGGCGGACTCCTCACGCAAATACACGTATACGGTGGAGCCCTTTTCTATCTCTACCGAAGATGATCGAACAGTCGTCACGAGCCATCTTGTCGGTGATTTTCCGGGGAGCCCGGTAGACCTGCGCTACCTGTTCACCCTCGACGATGAGAAGATCGCCGCGTTAGAGATCGTCCTGTGAGCAAAGCCATTCAGGGCGCCGGGGTTAGCCCGAATTTGCATCCCTTCCTCGATCTGAGCGGGAAGCGGGCGTTGATAACCTCCGGTACGCGCGGTGCTGGAGCCGCTACTGTCAGCCTTTTCCAGATGCTGGGCGCACAGGTGCTGACCACCGCCCGGACCCGAGCAGACGGCCTTCCGGATTCCATGTTCGTCGCCGCAGACCTGACCAGCCCCGACGGCTGTGCGGCCTTGGCGGCAGCCGTGCGGGAGCGCATGGGCGGCGTGGATATCATCGTCCATATGCTCGGCGGATCCTCTGCGCCTGCGGGCGGGTTCGAAGCCCTCAGCGACGAGATTTGGAGCAGGGAGTTCGACCTAAACCTCATGCCGGCCGTCCGCCTCGACCGCGCACTCGTGCCCGACATGGTGTCGTGCGGTAGCGGCGTCGTGATCCATGTGACCTCCATTCAGAGCAAACTCCCCTTGCCCGAGGCGACGACAGCCTATGCCGCAGCGAAAGCGGCCTTATCGACTTACAGCAAGAGCCTGTCGAAGCAGGTGTCACCTCAAGGCGTTCGAGTCGTGCGGGTTTCCCCCGGCTGGATCGAAACCGAAGCTTCCATCGACCTTGCGACGCGACTAGCGTCCGAGCATGGCGGCGACATCGAAGTCGGTAAGACGATGATCATGGACTCACTCGGCGGCATTCCGATTGGACGTCCATCGAAGCCTGAAGAAGTAGCGAACCTCATCGCCTTTCTGGCGTCCGACCGTGCAGGTACGATCACAGGCGCCGAATATGTGATTGACGGCGGCACAGTGCCGACCGTGTGAGATTGGCGGAGCAATATTGGCGCCGTTTGCGGGTGGGCTATCGCTCCGCATAACGCTGATCGTTCCTGCCGATACCATGGTTCAGAATCCCCAGTGTGCTACTGTGGAATAGGTTTGGATCCGCCAGATCGGGTGAGGAACGCAGCTCGTCTGGCCTCCAGACCGGATGACTGACCTAAGGTCCAATTGCCAGAATCTCTCACTTTGTCATGCTGCGCCGGTGTAATCCCGATGCAATACGGACCTTAGGAGAACGACCATGCTGCAACAGGCGCTGGACAAATTTTCAGGCAAAACAATGATCCGCGATAGTTATGACAACTATATCGGCGGCAAGTGGGTGGCACCCACCAAGGGTGCCTATTTCGACAATGTATCGCCGGTGACGGGCCAAGTGGTTTGCAAGATTGCGCGTGGAACTGCCGAAGATATCGAGCTGGCACTGGACGCGGCACATGCCGCCAAGGACGCATGGGGCCGCAAGTCATCGACCGAACGCGCCAACATTCTGAACAAGATCGCCGACCGGATGGAAGCCAATCTGGACGTGATCGCGCTGGCTGAGACCATCGACAACGGTAAGCCGATCCGTGAAACGACTGCCGCGGATATTCCCCTCGCCATCGACCATTTTCGGTACTTCGCCGGCTGTGTCCGCGCGCAGGAAGGGTCGATCAGCGAAATCGATCATGACACGGTCGCCTATCATTTCCACGAACCGCTGGGCGTCGTGGGGCAAATCATCCCCTGGAACTTCCCGATCCTGATGGCCGTCTGGAAGCTGGCTCCCGCACTGGCGGCTGGCAACTGCGTCGTGCTGAAGCCCGCCGAACAGACGCCGATGTCGATATTGGTGTTGATGGAGATCATCGGCGATCTCCTTCCCGAGGGCGTTCTCAACATCGTAAACGGTTTCG
The DNA here is from genome assembly GCF_027925545.1 of Sphingobium sp. BS19. Lineage (NCBI taxonomy): Bacteria > Pseudomonadati > Pseudomonadota > Alphaproteobacteria > Sphingomonadales > Sphingobiaceae > Sphingobium > Sphingobium sp. BS19. The sequence continues at coordinate 258,464 of NZ_BSEF01000001.1, read as the reverse complement.
GCGTCGAAGCAGGCAAGCCGCTCGCCAGCAGCAAGCGGATCAGCAAGATCGCGTTTACCGGTGAGACCACCACCGGTCGCCTCATCATGCAATATGCGTCGGAAAACCTGATCCCCGTCACGCTGGAATTGGGCGGCAAGTCGCCGAATATCTTCTTCGCTGACGTGATGGATGCCGACGACGAGTTTTTCGACAAGTGCCTTGAAGGCTTCTCGATGTTCGCGCTCAATCAGGGTGAAGTATGCACCTGCCCCAGCCGGGCGCTCATTCAAGAATCGATTTACGACGCCTTTATCGAGCGGGCGATCAAGCGGGTGCAGGCCATCAAGATGGGCAGCCCGCTGGACCCATCGACCATGATCGGCGCGCAGGCATCGAACGACCAGCTTGAAAAGATCCTCGCCTATATCGCCATCGGCAAGGAAGAAGGCGCGGAAGTGCTGACGGGGGGCGAACGTGCCATCCATGAGGGCGAACTCGGTGAAGGCTATTATGTCACGCCGACCGTTCTCAAGGGTCACAACAAGATGCGGATTTTCCAGGAGGAAATCTTCGGCCCGGTTCTATCGGTCACGACGTTCAAGGACGAGGAAGAGGCACTCTCCATCGCCAATGACACGCTTTACGGTCTGGGTGCTGGCGTGTGGACGCGCGACGGCACGCGGGCGTATCGCTTCGGCCGGGCCATTCAGGCCGGACGTGTCTGGACCAACTGCTACCATCTCTATCCCGCCCACGCTGCCTTTGGTGGGTACAAGCAATCGGGCATCGGTCGCGAGAACCACAAGATGATGCTCGATCATTACCAGCAGACCAAGAATATGCTGGTCAGTTACAGCCCCAAGGCGTTGGGGTTCTTCTGATCGAAATGTGACGATGCAGATTTCCCCTTTCATGTGTCGCATGTTTCCTGGCGGGCATCTCACGATGCCCGCCGCTTTGTTCTTTTAAAGGAGCGTTCCCGATGGCCACGCCCATTTTGCCGTCCCGGATACTTTCGACATCGGCTGCCGATGCGCTGATCGCATCCCTGACGGACAAGCATGGCCCGCTGATGTTCCACCAATCAGGCGGCTGTTGCGACGGATCTGCACCGATGTGCTTTACACGGGGCGAGTTCAAAGTCGGCGCACAGGACGTGTTGATGGGCAACATTGCAGGCGATGTGCCGGTGTGGATCGGCGCAGCCCAATTCGAATATTGGCGGCATACGCAGGTGACCATAGATGTCGTGCCAGGACGTGGTGCAGGCATGTCGTTGGAAAGCCCAGAGGGGATGCGTTTCATGATTCGCTCGCGCGTGTTCACGGACGAAGAAGCGGAGCTGTTGGAAAGCGCGGGGGAACCAATGCGCGGTGCGTGACAAACGCGGTATAAGAAGTGCATAGCTTGCCCATAACTATAATGGAGAGGGCAATGACCGCCGTGAGCGCAACGCTGGAGTCTGGTATCGCCTTTGCGGCTAGTCATGCGGATGATCCGTTTGAAGCGATGGACGATGTTATCACGCAACTTGGCGCTACACCGCTCGCCGGGGCGCTGGTGTTTTGCTCACAGCGGTACGATCGCGACAAGCTCTCACGCGCGATCAATCGTCGAACGGAAGGCCTGACGGTAATAGGCTGCACCAGTTCTGGCGAAGTGACTGAAGCGGGGTACGATCACGATAGCTTGACCGTGATCGGTTTCCCCGCGGACAGTTTTCAAATGGTGTCGCATTGTTTTACCGATCTCGACAATTTCGATCCGGATCAGGCCCGCGAAGCGGTGCGCAATCTGGCTGCCATAGCGCAGCGCGATAGCAAGGCGCTGGGCGATCAAGTCAACCATGTCGCTTTGTTTCTGGTCGATGGCTTATCCCATCGCGAAGAGATCCTGACCATGACGATTCAGGATGCGCTGAACGACATTCCGCTGATCGGCGGATCGTCGGGTGACGATCTGGCGTTCAGGCAAACCGCAATTTTTCATGGTGGGCAATTTCGACCGCGCGCGGCTGTCGTCGCAATCCTGTCCTCCCCAAAGCCGATGCATGTCTTCAAGGCGCAGCACTACGCACCGAGTGACCGCAAGATGGTGATTACCGGTGCCACCCCTCACGAGCGCATCGTGACGGAAATCAATGCGGAGCCGGCGGCAGAAGAATATCTGCGTTTGGCGGGACATGCTGGCGAAGCACTGGGCATGCAGTTTTTCGCCGCACACCCCCCGATGGTGCGGGCTGGCGGCGAATATCACGTGCGGTCAATCCAGTGCGCCAATCCGGACGGCAGCCTGACATTTTATTGTGCGATCGACGTGGGGCTAGTGTTGACCGTAGGCGAGCCAGTCAACCGCATCGCAGGCATGGAAAAACTGTTCGCCGATATTGGCGAGCGCGTCGGTCAAGTGGACCGCATCATTGCTTTCGATTGCGTGCTCAATCGCATCGACGCCGAACAGCGGCAAATCGCGCGCGATGTTTCAAAACTGTACGTCCGTAACCGCGTCGTCGGGTTCAACACCTATGGTGAGCAGTATCACGCCCTTCACGTCAATCAGACTTTCAGCGGCCTTGCCATCGGCAAATGACTGACGCCGTTGCCCCTCATTCTGCCGATCTTGAAACGGAGGCGATTGCTCTTCGCGACGAGGTGCGCAAGCTGCGCCGGATCAACGCAGCGTTGATGGACCGGGTCGAGCGCTCGACAGATATGTCGGCCAATGCCTTTTCCATGTTCGAGACGGCAATTTCGCTGGAAGCTCTTGTTCGCGACCGTACCAGCGCCCTGGAAGATGCGCTCGCCCGTCTGGCGCAAGCGAATGCCGAACTGGCCGGAGCGCATGGCAAAGCCGATGCAGCGCGAATGCGCCTGCGCGATGCCATCGATTCCATCAATGAAGGCTTCGTACTGTTCGATGCCGAAGACCGGCTCGTTCTTTTCAACGATGCTTATCTCGGATTCTGGCCGGAACTCACGCCGCACATTCGCGAAGGTCTGGCCTTCGACGAACTGGTGCGCCTGGCCGCTGCACATGAACGCCCGCAAGGGTCGCTGGTAGCACCGGACCGCTGGGTGTCCGACAGGCTGGCACGGCACGGCGTGGCCGATGGTGGCCATGTGCAGGCGCTGGCGGACGGCCGCTGGGTGCAGATAAACGAATTACGCACGTCCGAAGGCGGGATCGTCGGTATCTACACCGATATTACCGAAGTTAAAGCAGAAGATGCACGCAACCGGGCGCGCGAACTGGGCGAACGTAACCTTGTTCTCCAATCCACGCTCGACAACCTGTCGGAAGGCGTGTGCGTTTTCGACGATAGCGGGCATCTCACAGCGTGGAATGACTCGCTTGGGCGCTTGCTGGGTTTGTCCGACGATTTTGCCCGCGTCATCGTGACTCATGACGACCTGTTGCGGTGGTGCCGTGACCAGATGGGCATGGATGACGCCGGTTGCCTTGAATGGCGCGGCGACCAGCCGCCGGGGAGCAGGATTGCGCATCAGTGCCGCACCGACACGCGCGCATTCGAACTGCGTGCCACCACCATGGGGCGTGGCGGGCAGGTTTTCAGTTTCACAGACGTCACCGACATGCTCCATGCACAGGCAAACTTGCGCGAAACAGCCGAAATACTGGAGCAGGGTGTGTCCGAACGCACCGCGCAGCTTGTTGAAGTAAACCGACGGCTTGAAGCGGAAGTCACCGAAAGGCGGCTCGTCGAAGCAGCATTGCTGGAAGCCAAGACCGCGGCGGAAAAGGCCAATCTATCGAAGACGAGCTTCCTGGCAGCGGCAAGCCATGACCTGCTGCAACCACTGAATGCCGCACGCCTTTTTATCGCCGCACTGGCAGATCGGCGGCTGGCGCTTCCTACCCGTGCGCTCGTCAACCAGACGTCGACGGCAATGGATTCGGTAGAGGATTTGCTGGAAGCCTTGCTGGAAATATCGCGCCTCGATGCTGGGGCGATTCAGCCGGAAATCACGCATTTTCGCATTGATCGCCTGCTGCACACGCTGGCGCTGGAATTTGCGCCGATGGCGCATGGAGCAGGTCTGGAGTTTGTCGTCGACGCCAGTAGCGTTTGGGTCGCTAGCGATATGCGACTGCTACGCCGCATACTTCAGAATTTCGTCTCAAACGCGATACGTTACACGCAGAAAGGCTCCGTGCGGGTCACCTGTGCGCAACAGGGAGCGAGTGTTGTTGTCACAGTCAGCGATACCGGGCCGGGTATCGCCGAAGAACAACAATCAGCGATATTCGAAGAGTTCAGACGGCTCGACACGCGGATCCAGGGCAAGGGGCTGGGTCTCGCCATCGTCAAACGCGCCAGCGAAATGCTGCGTCACCCCATTGGTCTTGTTTCGGCACCCGGCAAAGGTGCGGCTTTTTCCATTACCATACCGCTTGGCAGCGAGGTGATCGACAATGAGCAGAATGCTGCTTTGCCTGCCCGAGAACGTCCTATGGGCAGTCTGTCCGTATTAGTGATAGATAATGAACGCCAGATACAGTCGGGAATGCGCAGTCTGTTGACGGGATGGGGATGTTCCGTAACGGTGGCGGATGGATTTGAAGAGGCCGTCGCACAGTTCCCCGATGGCACCCAGCCTCATGTAATTCTCGTCGACTACCATCTGAAGGATGGAGCCACAGGTGACGACGCGATCGTGCAATTGCACCAGCATTTCGGTGCGGCCATCCCGGCGATCATGATCTCTGCGGATCGAGGCGACGTGCTCAAGGCACAACTGGCAGCAAGAGGCACCCCTCTGCTCAACAAGCCGGTAAAGCCCGCACAGTTGCGGGCCCTCCTTCGGACGATGTTGCATTAGTGCACGTGACGGCGTTTCAATTCTCGCCGTCGAAATGCACTCGATTTGCCATGATAACGGCTTGCGTGCGGCTGTAGACGCCCAGTTTTTGGAGGATTGCGGACACATGCGCCTTCACGGTGGTCATGGAAACGCTAAGGTCATGCGCAATCTGCTTGTTGAGACGCCCATGAACCAGATGCGTCAGCACAATCCGCTGTTGCGGCGTCAGGCTGGCAATGCGTCCCAATATGTCGGTTTCCTGCTGCGATCCCTGGCTGTCTTCTTCTATTGCATCGGGCATGTAGATTTCGCCCGCGACGACACGATGCAGCGCTTCGACGATGGCACTACGCTTCATCGACTTGGGGATGAAGCCGGACGCTCCGGCGGCCAATGCCTCCCGTACGATACTGCGGTCGAAAGCGCCTGAAATCATCACGACTGGCAATATGGGGAAGCGTTCGCGTAGCAACTTCAAGCCGTCCAGCCGCTTCACGTCCGGGATGTGGACGTCCAGCAGGATCAGATCGAAGTTGCTTTGCTTCTCCAGCGTAGCGATGGCTTCCTCTAGCCCAGCCGCTTCGAAAACCTCGCATTGATCGAAAGTCACCGCAATAACGCTGCGCAGGCCATCTCGTACAAGCGGATGGTCGTCGATGATGAGCACACGCTCCATCTCTGCTCCCCCGCTGTTCAATACCATAGCTTCCCCTCGTCCCTTATAGGGCATTACGACATGAGGCGCAGCAAGTCGCGCGGCATTGTAACTTGTACCACCGCCGCTGCTGCGCCCCATCACGATCATCTTACGTTCCTTATAGTGTAGATTTCGTCAGCCCTTGGGGAGCTTGAACACCCATAGCGCGCCGCCCTGATTGATTTCCTTGAAAGACTTGGCCACTTCGCCACCCCAAAGTGGAACTGCACCGCCCCAGCCGGACATGACAGCGACAAACTGCTCGCCATCCGTTTCCCAGGTTACCGGAGACCCGATCACACCCGATCCGGTTTGAAACTTCCACAATTCCTTGCCGGTCTTCGCATCGAATGCCTTGAGATAACCTTCGGGCGTGCCGGTGAACACCAGATTGCCGCCCGTGGTGAGGACGCCACCCCATAGCGGAGCCTTGTTCTTGTATTCCCAGACGATCTTGCCAGTCTTGGGATCCATGGCACGCAGTGCGCCGATATGATCTTCTGCAATCGGCTTGATGGTGAAGCCCGCGCCCAGATAGGCTGCGCCCTTTTTGTAGGCGATGGGTTCGTTCCAGATATCCATGCCCCAATCGTTCGACGGGATATAGAAGAGGCCGGTATCGTGGCTGTAAGCCATCGGCATCCAGTTCTTGCCACCAAGGAAGGAAGGCGAAGCGAATACGGTCGTGCCCTTTTCCGCTGTCGGTGCGCCGGGGCGTCCCGCCGGGATGACATTCGGCTTACCTGCCTTGTTGAAGCCATCGGCCCAAGTCGTCTGCATGACGAACTTATTGGCAGAGATGAACTTGCCATTGGTACGGTCTAGGACGAAGAAATAGCCGTTACGGTCGGCCTTTGCGCCCAGCTTCATTGGCTTGCCATTGATGGTGGCGTCGAAGGGAATGAATTCGTTCACCCCGTCAAAGTCCCAACCATCGTGCGGCGTGGTCTGGTACGACCATTTGATCGTGCCGGTCGCCGGATCGATTGCCAATGTCGAAGCGGTGTACAGATTGTCGCCAGGACGCAAATGGCTGTTCCACGGCGCTGGGTTGCCGGTGCCAAAGAACAACAGGTTTGTTTCGGGATCATATGTCCCGCCCAGCCATGTCGCGCCGCCGCCATTCTTCCACTGATCGCCGGTCCAGCTTGCATTGAGCTTGCCGGTGATGCCGTTATCCTTGCCGTTGAGCGTACCCATATGGCCTTCGATCACCGGACGGTGCCAGATGAGCTCACCAGTATCGACATTGCGCGCTTCGACAGCGCCGACAACCCCGAATTCACCGCCGGAATTGCCAGTAATGACCATACCATTGACGATCAAGGGCGCGGCGGTTGCGCTATAGCCTGCCTGATAGTCAGCGATCTGTTTGTTCCAGATCACCTTGCCGGTCAGGCGATTGAGCGCCACGAGCCGCGCGTCGAGTGTCGCAAAAATGATCTTGTCGCCATGGATAGCGGCTCCGCGATTGACGACATCGCAGCATGGCATGATTCCGTCGGGCAGGCGCGCATCGTACTGCCACTTTTCCTCGCCGGTCTTCGCATCGAAAGCAAAGAGGCGCGAGTAGGATCCCGTTACGTAAATCGTGCCGTCATAAACGATCGGCTGCGCTTCCTGACCGCGCTGCTTTTCACCGCCTAGCGACGCGGAAAACGCCGGAACCATTTTGACGACATTTTCGCTGTTGATTGTGGTCAAGGGGCTGAACCGATGGGCTTGCGGCCCCATGCCGTACGTCAACACATCCCCGGTCGAGGCTGCGTCCCCCATCAATTGTGCGTCTGTCGGCCCCTGGGCCATCAACGGCGCGCCTATCAAAGCCATTGCTGCCGCACCCATGCCAAGCCTGGCAATCGAACGCGCTATACGTCCCGTCATAGTCATCCTCCCTGATTCAGACGCTATTGGCGCCTTCGGGATGCAGCCTATGCTATGGGTATAATGCAGCAATTGGACCTTGGGTCGGCCCCGCCCCCACGCATCGCTCAGTTCAGGCCTTAAACAAGGGCCGGCGGCACATGTTTGACGCCATGAGCGGCAAAAATCGCCTGCAACTGTCCGGTCGCCATCATCTTTTCCAGCTCAGCTTCGATGGCATCGCCCAGCGAGCGGCTATTTTCCTTAACCGCCATGCCGATATCCCAGCCACCGGACGAAAAGGCAGGCAGTGGCATTTTGCGTCGCGTCAATTGACGACCCGGCATGTCATGCAGTCCCGCTTCGATCTGTGCGCGGCTGGCGAGAACTGCATCGGCCTTGCCCTCTGCAACGGCCAGCACGGCCTCCGATCCGGTAAGATAGTGTGCGACATCCTTCGCGATGGCACCGCCGCCAGTTCCCGTCAGATAGAAATCCGGGATGCTATCCAGCTCAGCGGCGATTTTTCTGCCCTTGAACTGCGAGGGTGCAGCATCGCAATCGATGTCGCTGTTACCGCAGACGAACTGAAAACTCTCGCGATAATAAGGCGCGATGATAGCCACCTGATCGTTGCGCGCCGCAAAGGTCCGGTCGAACGGCACGTGCAGCATGACATCCACTGGCGCAAACCCCAGCAACCCGCCGCGCCAGACCGCATTGCGCAGATCATCGTCGACGCTTTCGTCTGCGCTCAGTTCGGCCAGATCGAGCCGAACACCCAGCGATTGCGCCAGCGCCTTGGCCAGATCGACGTCTATGCCGACGATCTGGCCTTCCTTGTTCCAGGACCAGGGACGGTTGTCTTTATAGACGGCGACCCGGAGAACCCCCAGTGCTTTGACCTTAGCAATCGGCGCGGCATCGGCTGCAGATGACGTAACCGCTAGGGCGAATACCGCGCCCATCGAGTGAAGCAGCATACGCCGGTCGAACGTCGGTCTATTCTTCATGCTTGGTTTCCAACCAGGAACGGATTGCCCAACCGGCTTCCTGTCCCAGTACATCGCCAAAGGCAGGCATGTAGACCTTGCCGTCATGGCTTGCGCCTTTGCGAAACCGCTCCATGAACCATTCGTCGCCACTCTCGCCCAATTCGAGATAGCGAAGATCGGGCGCTATACCGCCGGATATTGCCTCCAGACCGTGGCATCGTGCGCAATTCTGATTGTAGGCTGACGCACCAATTTCAATGGCTTTTGCGTTGCCTGTGTAGGGGTTTTTAGGCAGCCAGTCGGCGCCCAACTTTGGTAGCGCACTGGTATCGACGGCCTGCGGAGTCACATTGCCATGCGCCATCAAGGAGGAGGTCACCGATATCCCGGCGACCAATGCTGCGCCCGCCAATATGGCACGTCCGAAATTGCTCATTCTGTCCTCACCCAAACTTTTATATGACCCCTGCCATGACCGCCAATGTAGGGCAGTCCGATCCCCTGCCCCATTGCCCATTGGTACAATGCCTTGTCAGCACGGCTCTGCTTAGAATGCAGTATAGGAGAGACGATGATGAGACGCGCGCAACTGCTGGGTTTGACGGTTCTGCTGTATGCCACGAGTGCGCAGGCCGAGACGCTCTATGTCTCCAATGAGCGGGGAAATAGCATCACGGTGATCGATGCTGCGACTCACGCAGTCACTGCCACCTGGCCAACGGGTGGACGTCCAAGGGGGATTACCGTGTCGAAGGACGGACGGTATATCTATCTGGCCGCCAGCGCCGATCATGCGGTCCAGATGATCGACCGTGAAACCGGAAAGCTGGTAGCGGATCTCCCGTCGGGACAAGACCCCGAACAGTTTTTTCTCTCCCGCAATGGGAACAGCCTTTTCGTTGCCAACGAAGACAATGCCGCGCTGACGGCAATCGACCTCCAGAAGCGCAGTGTCGATTTTCAGATCGATGTCGGCGGGGAGCCTGAGGGCGTCGCGCAAAGCCCGGACGGCAAATGGGTAGTGGTGACGTCAGAAGAAGACAATATCGTCAACTGGATCGACCTTTCCACAAAGACGATGGTGGACGAAACGGCAACGGATCAGCGGCCTCGCCATGTCGAGTTCACGGCAGACGGGAAGCAATTGTGGATAGCGGCTGAAGTGGGCGGCACGGTGCAGATTGTCGATGTCGAGAGCCGAAAAATTATCGAGACGTTGAAATTCGCGGTCCCAGGCGTTGCCGCGTACCGCATGTTGCCGTGCGGTATCCGCTTCACGCCAGATGGCAAGACAGCCGTTATCGCACTGGGGCGCGCCGACCATGTGGCGCTGGTCGATGTCGCCACACGCACCGTGCGCGCCTATGTGCCGGTCGGAAAGCGCGTGTGGCATCTGGCGATCTCCGGCGATGGCACCACGGCTTATGCCGCCAATGGATTATCCGACACGCTGTCTGTGATAGACCTTGCCTCCGCCAAAGTGACTGCAACGGTCGCCACCGGCGCCGGTCCGTGGGGGGTCACTATCGCCCCCTGAGAGGGTACCTCGACCCTTGGCGACCCAAGGAACGAGAACCAAAGTCCAATTTAAGATCGCCTCCTTGCATCGCACTGTCGCTTCACCGGGATAACCGGAAAACGGGAGGGTGTTATGAAAAGAGGAAAATGGCTCGCAGGGGCGGCATTGGCCATGATGCTGGCCGTACCAGCGACACCGGCGATGGCAGGGACCACCGCCGAGCTGCTGAAACGCCTGCATGAAAAGGGCATTCTGACAGACGAAGAATATCAGGCATTGCTGACGCAGGAAGGCACCGAAGTTGCGACTTCGCCTGCCGCCGCGCCTGCACAGGCCGCCGCAGCGTCGCTGGATGACAAGCGGATCGTGCGGATGACCGACAGCGGCATCGGCATGGAAGTCGGTGGCGTCACCGTAAAAATGTCCGGGTCAGTCAACGGCTTCTACGTACATGACAATGGCCAGGCGCCGGGTCCGAATACTGCGGTTGTTGGCGGCGTCGTGCCAATTGGCGGCAATGCGTCGGCAATTCGCAACGGCCTGCTTCCCGGGTTCCTCAAGTTCGACTTCACCACCACGCAGGGCGGTTGGGATGTCGGCGCGCACTTCGGCATGTATCCCGGCATCAACAGCGTGAATTACGCAGCAGGCGGCGGCGCAAACAGTCCGGGCTTCCCAGCCGCGTTGCAGACGGCTGGCATCGATTTCCGCCAAACCTACCTGACCATCGGTCGCAAGGGCTTTGGCGAAGTGAAGATGGGCCGCGACATCGGCCTGTTCGGTTCCGAAGGTATTTTGAACGACATCACCTTGCTTTCCGTGGGATCGACCGGTGGCAATGTCGCACCCTCCAACACTTCACTGGGGCGCATCGGGGCAGGCTATATCTATACCGATTTCCAGCCGCAGATTACCTACAGCACACCTAATCTGAGCGGATTTCAGGCCAGCGTCGGCGTATTCCAGCCGCTCCAGTCGCTGACCGGCCCGGGGGAAACGGGCAGTGCGCCGGGGTTCCAGGCGAAGGTCGTTTACGATGGTAAGTTCGGTGACATTTCCACGCGTGTCTGGTTGTCCGCGATCACGCAGAAGCATGATCGCGTGGACGGCGCATCCTATACGGGCAGCGGTTTCGATACCGGTGCAAAGATCGGCATCGGTCCGCTGTCTGTCATGGGTTATTACTACAAGGGTTCCGGCCTGGGCACAACGGCGCTCAACCTGTTCGATACCGATGCTTTCGGAGACAAGCGCGACAGCGAAGGCTTCTACCTGCAAGGGCTTGCGACATTCGGAAAGTTCTCTGTCGGGGGTAGCTACGGCCAGAGCACGCTCGATTATGCGAACACTGCCGATGCACTCGCGAACCCGACACTGGTGGACAAGAACAGCAGCTATGTCGGGCAGGTGCGTTATGGCCTGACAAGCTGGGTGACGCTGATCAGCGAATATATCCGCACAAAGTCGGAAGCGCATAACGGCAACGAAGCGAAAGCGGACACTGTCGCGGCAGGTGCGATCCTGTTCTTCTGACCTTCGCACAGCCCCAAGCTGACTAAAACAGGAAGCGGTGTCCCGATGGGGCACCGCTTCTTCGTTGCGCCTGCCTGCTCATCATTGACCAAAGGTACAATGGCCGCTGCGTTCGCCAGCCCATAGCGATGACAGCACACAATAAAAGCGGCGGGAGAAGGGTGTGAAGCGCAATGCAATGATCGGAGCAATCGCAGCGTTGCCGTGGTTGGTGGCATGCGGGAGCGCAGGCGCGCAGCCGATTATCGTAACCGCGCCCGGCGGCGCCGTGGATGCCGACGATGCGCAAAGCGTGACCGCTGACGACATCGACCGTGCCGGCACGCCAGATCTGTTGCAGGCACTGGCACGCAACGTTGCAGGCGTCACCTTGCAGGATGCGCAGAATAATCCCTGGCAACCGAACCTCGTTTATCGCGGTTTTATCGCATCGCCATTACAGGGTCAGGCGCAAGGTCTTGCCGCCTACCTTGATGGCGCGCGGTTCAATCAGCCGTTCGGCGATACGGTTTCGTTCGACCTTATCCCTGAAGCCGCGATCCGGTCCCTGACATTGCTCGACGCCAGTCCGATCTATGGGCTGAACGCACTGGGCGGCGCGATCGTGCTGGAGACGAAGACGGGGCACAGCGATCCCGGCATCGATGCATCGTTCACGGGTGGCCGCTTCGGCTATCGCGAAGCTGTGGCATCCGGCGGATTTACAAGCGGTGACGTCAGTGCTTTTGCCGCGATCCAGTATAGCAAGGATGGCGGCTGGCGGGATTTCAGCCCGTCCCGCCTGTACAACGGCTATGCCGACTTTGGCTTCGACACCGCAGGCGGCGGCTTGCATGTGAAGGTCGTGGGCGCAGACAGCAATCTGACGGGCAACGGCGTTTCACCGGTCGAGTTGCTCGCGGCGCGGCGGCAGTCGGTGTTCACCCATCCCGACAATACGCGCAACCGCTATGGCCGAGTCAGCCTTCATCCTTGGTTGGCATTGTCCGAAACCACGCGCATCGAAGCCAGTCTTTACGGGCAAAGCCTGAAGACGCGGACCGTGAATGGCGATGCCGCCGACATTGAGGAATGCGGCGATATAGAGGGAATCCTGTGCCTCGAAAGCGCCGACGAGGAAGCGCCGCTGGTCGATGCTGCGGGCGCGCAAATCGCCGACACGCTGAGCGGCGAAGGCTATGGTGTGCTGAACCGTAGCCGCACCAGCACCCGGGCAGTGGGTGCACTGGCACAAATCATTGACACGCGCCCTTTGTTCGGCGGCGAAAATTATCTTTCGATCGGCACCAGCTATGACGCCAGCCGCACCCGTTTCGACACCTCGACCGAACTTGGCGCGCTGACCGACGACAGGAGCGTGGAAGGTTTGGGGAACCGCATCGTCCAGCCCGACGGTGCCATAGCGCCGGTAGGACTCGTTGCGCATACCCGCTACTGGGGCGCCTTCATTCAGGACCGCTTACCGCTCGGCCCGCGCCTTTCGGCGGAACTCGGGCTGCGGTACAATCATGCGCGCATCGTGTTGCAGGATCAGATCGGCACGGCGCTGAACGGCAAGCACAGTTTTCAGCGGCTGAACCCGGGCATCGAGCTGGATTATCGTGTGTCGGACGCTGCCTCGCTTCGCATTGGCTATGCCCAGAGCAATCGCGCGCCGACCCCCGCAGAATTGTCCTGCGCGGATGAAAATGCGCCATGCAGCTTGACCAATTTCTTCGTGGCGGACCCGCCGCTGAAACAGGTCGTGGCCAAAAGCTGGGAAGCCGGAGCGCTGGGGACAATGCGACAAGGCGGCTGGAAGATCGAATGGCTACTGTCAGCTTACCGCACCGTCAACGCCAACGACATCCAGTATATCGCATCGCAGGTGCGAGGCCGCGCCTATTTCCAGAATGTGGGCGACACGCGGCGGCAAGGGATCGAAGCGAGCCTGACCGCCACGCAAGGTGGGCTGAGCGCGCATCTGAGCTATGCCTATACCGATGGCACGTTCCGCACAGCGCATGTCCGCACCAGCCCCGCCAATCCGCTAGCTGATGAGGACGGAACGATAGCCATTATGCGCGGCGATACGCTCCCGGGCATCCCTAGACACAGCGCGACGGTGAGCCTCGACTACAGCGGAGCACTGGCGGGCAAGCGGAAATGGTCGGTGGGCGTGGATATCATGGGACGCAGCGGTCAGTATCTGGTGGGGGATGAGTCGAACCTGACGCCCAAAACGCCGGGCTACATCCTTGCCAATATACGTGCCGGACTGGACGTGCTGCGCGGTGTCACCCTGTTTGGCGAAGTGCGCAATGTCTTCAACCGCCGATACGCGACCTTCGGCACGTTCAGCGATGTCAGCGAAATTGCGCTTACCGAAGCACCGGATGCTTCGGACCCGCGCGCCTATGGCCCGGGAGCGCCGCGGAGATGGTATGCGGGGATCAAGGCGAAGTTCTAAGGGTTAGGGATGTCCACGCGGGGCAATATCCTGGCTTCGATAGCGGGGTACAGATGGGAAACGCTGCGCTGCAATTCGTAGCGAGCAGCGGCCATCTCGGCGAAGCGCGCCGGGATCGGTAATTGTCCCGCTTCCACCATGTCCAGGCCGCTGGCGACGGCTTGGGTCATCGTCGTTTCCAGCCAATCTATCCAGTCGCGTGTTTGCGCAATGGCCGCAACGCCACCCGGATCGAACGGACCGTGACCGGGGATCGCCGCCTTGTGCGGGAGAGCGCGCAATCGATCTAGACTTGTGCGCCACACGCCCAGATCGGCAGTTGGCGTGCTGGGCGCGCGCCGGTTGAAAAGCAGATCACCACCGATCAGCGTTCCAGTTCGCTCGTCCAGCAGCGCGAGATCGGCGGCGCTATGCCCTGCAAGCGCTATCAGCCCGATCCGCCGTCCGCCAAAATCCTCGAAATCCGAACCGATCCGAAGCGCCGGTAAAACAAGATCGGTGCCGCGCATCCAATCGCCCAGAAGTCGATACAACGCATCGGAAAAGCCCTGTCCATCACGCTGCAAGTCGGTAATCGTCTGAGGCAGCGCAGCCACTATCGCTGGGTCGAACGCCGCGATGCCCATGCCATGATCGGGATGCAGATGAGTGATATATACCCGCACGACCGGCTTGCCCGTCAGACGTTCCGCAGCCGCCTTAAGCGCGCGACCGTAGCGCAGCGAGGGGCCACTATCGACCAGCACTGTGCCAGTCGGTGTGTCGATAATCACGATATTTGCAATGGCGCCGCCATTTTCGCGCAATATGGGCGCGTCAGCGCCGTGGATCATCCAGATGCCGTCAGCCACGCTTTCGGGCGCAATCGTGTAGTCGCTGGCCTGCGCCAGTGCAGCGACCGGGAGGGCCGCCATCAGCGCGGCAATGGCGGTCCGACGCGATACGATCATTGCGCCAGAGCCAACGGTATCGGCGATTGTGCGGCAATGGCAATCTTCGCGGTGTATTCGCGGCCATTAGTGTCGCGCCCGACGACCGTGAGCCTATCACCCACCGCAGCATTGGGCATGATCGTCAGCGCCGGGTCTTCAGACACCGATGCCCACAACGCCATTTCACCCAAAACCGCGCCCACCGCGTTTTTAACTACGATCTCCTCGATATGATAGGTTGCGATGTTAGCGACGAGGCCAGTGTCCATTGGATGTCGGAAGCTGACACGCAGGCGGCTCAAAGGCTGCGCGCCGCTTTGTGCGACCATCGGCCATCCTTCGCCGCGTATTTCGCCCAGATGCTGTGCCCAATCGCCCTTCACGCGGCTGATCGGTGGCGCGGAACAGCCGCCTCCTGCTGCATCGACCCAGCCGCCGCCGACAAGCCATTCGCCGCTCATCAGTTGCACCGCGCCACGCACAGGCGTGCGCTGATCGAGCTTGATGCGCGTGGCGATATAGGCTTGCGCCGCTGTCGGACTATAATCGACGGCTATGGGAATAGGATTGAGATCGGCAAATATCACCATGCGTTTGACATCGGGAATGTTGCGCGCGTCGAGCGCCACGGGAAAGGCACGCTGGTTTTCCGCTATCTCAGGATAGGTCACTTTGACGCGCGGATCGAAACGGACCGGATCGTCCCCAAAAATCGTCTCGGCATGGGCAGTCCACATTGGCGATTGCAGTGGATCAGGGGGATATGGCGCGGCTCCTGCGACCGAGCCAGCAGCGGCCACCAACGCAACCACACCCAGAACGCAGCGCCGCATATTGTTCTCCCAAAGGACTAAAGTAATCCCGATCCTCTGCCGCTACTATTGCACCTTTGGTCCGGTAGGCGGCTTCGCATGGTTGTTGGAAAAAAGTTCGCATGGCTGGGGATGCTGGGTGCCATCTGTGGCCCTTTATCTGCGCAGGATCATGTGTTTGACACCGAGGGCTACCGGACGTCGCATTATCGCGGCCCAGTCCGGCACGCACCTGAAGGGGCACCCAGGATCGCAGCATCAGCAGTCGCAACGTTAAACCCGACGCGCGACGTGCTTTTGATCGATGTTCTTCCTGCAGAGGGCGGGCAAAGGCAGGACGACGGCACTTGGCGACTGGCACAGCCGCACAACTCGCTGCCCGGTGCACATTGGTTCCCCGAGGTCGGACGAGGCACGCCGCCGCCGGCAATTGCTGCCGCGTTTGCGCAGAGTGTGTCCCGGCTGACGCAGGGCCGGAAAAACCGCATGATCGTTACATTCTGTCTTGCTGACTGCTGGATGGGCTGGAACGCCGCGCGCCGGCTGCGAAAGATGGGCTACACCAATATTTGGTGGTTCGCAGAAGGCACGGACGGCTGGAGTAGCTTGGGCCACCCCCTGGTTCCTGCTGCGCCGGAGCGGTGAGCCTTAAGACCAATGGCCAATTGTACGTCCACGCGCCATGTCGGAAGACATGCGTATCGAATTACGGCATCGGCCAGGGTGACCGACATAATGGAGAGAATATATGCGCTTTCAAACTGTTGCCGTCCTGATCGCTACACTTACGGCAATAACTGCAGTGCCGGTTAGCGCCAAAGACATCATAGTTCATATGAAAAACTCCGGTGTCGGCGGAGCAATGGTGTTCGAACCAGCCTTCGTTAAAGCGGCCCCAGGCGATACCATCTACTTCAAGCCTACCGATGTTGCGCATAATGCAGAAACATTGCCTACGATGCTTCCCACCGGCGCTACGCCAATGAAAGGCCTCATGAATAAGGAAGTCGCCATGAAGGTGACGAAAGTTGGCCTCTACGGTATCAAGTGCATGCCCCATTATTCCATGGGCATGGTGGCGCTGGTGCAGGTCGGCAAGGTGACCCCGGCTGACATCGCCGCAGCAAAAGCGGTAAAGCTGCCTCCCATGGCAGCGAAGCGGATGACCGCGATGTTGGCAAACGTCAAATAGGCGCGTGAGCACGTAATGGTGCAAATATCCGGCGCAAAGCGGACGATGGGAAAGGCGTGCATGCCGAACCCCTGCCCCATCGTTTCCGTTTCATTCTCGACACCTATAGCCTCAACTAAACTGTCGCCCCTCGAACCAACGGCGCGTGCCGGTCGACAAGGATCGCGCTGGCCTGGTTGAGTCCGATCAGTTCCACAATCGTACCGTGTCGGCGCATCTTGGTAACAACATCATCCAAGGCTCCCACAGCCGTGACGTCCCAAAGGTGAGCGTCCGTCAGATCGATCCGAACACGATCCGTCGTATCACGAAGATCGAATTTATCGGCAAAGATCTCCGCGCTGGCGAAGAAAATCTGCCCCGTGACGGTGTAGGTTCGGATGCCGGTTACAGGATCGAGATCGTCGTCGACGTGCATTAATTTCGTGACCTTGAAGGCAAAAAATACGCCGCTGAGCAGCACGCCTACCGCGACTCCAGCGGACAGGTCGTGCGTGGCGACCGTCACTGCAACTGTGGCCAGCATGACCACCCCCGAAACCTTTGGATGACGTGCCAGGTCCGCCAGCGAGCCCCACGAGAAGGTGCTGATGGAGACCATGATCATGATCGCAACCAAGGCTGCGACCGGCACCTGCGCAACCCATGGGCGCAGCGGGACCATGACGACAAGCAGGAACACCCCCGCAACCAGTGTTGAGAGGCGCCCTCTCCCGCCGTACCGCACATTGCCGACAGTTTGGCCGATCATGCCGCATCCCGCGATGCCGCCGAACAGGCCCGCCAAGAGGTTGGCAAGCCCCAGACCCGTGCACTCCCGCGCCTTCGAACTTGTCGTTTCCGTGAGGTCATCGACTACGCTGGCCGTCATCATCGATTCCAGCAACCCGACTGCCGCGATCGCGAAGGCGTAAGGCGCAACGATGCGCAGAGCCTCCAGAGTGAGCGGAAAATCGGGAAGATGGAAAGAGGGCAGCGATGCGGGCAATCGACCAAGGTCGGCCACGGTGTGGATAGGCATTGGAAACGCCACGCTGATGATCGTCAGAGCGACGATGCAGATTAGCGGAGACGGAATGGAGCGCGTCACGCGAGGGACCAAGTAGATTATGCCGAGGCCGAATGCGATCATTGCATAAGTATGCCAAGTCACTCCCAGCATCTGGGGTAGCTGGGCTGAAAAAATCAGTATCGCCAATGCATTGACGAATCCGGTTCGAACCGAGCGCGACACAAATCTGAGCAACACGTCCAGCTTCAGCAGGCCAAAAGCTATCTGCAGGATGCCTGCCAAAAGCGTTGCAGCCAGCAGATATTGGAGGCCGTGACTGTGGACCAGCGCTGCCACGACAAGTGCAACCGAGCCGGCTGCGCCAGAGATCATTGCTGGTCTGCCGCCAGCAAAGGCGATGACGATCCCGATTACGAAAGAGGCGAAAATTCCCACTTCCGGGTCGATGCCTGCGACAAAGGAGAAAGCGATGACTTCAGGAATCAGAGCGAAAGTGCCGACCATGCCAGCCAGTACATCTCGGCGCGCGCCGCTGGGACTGCTAAACCATTCGGCGCGATATCGGGCCAGGGAAGTGGTGTTCATATATATCTAATCCGCAGAAATCGCAGCAAGGCCGTCATCGCGGTTGCGTAAACAAAGGTGCGAAATGCGTTGTCCGGCGGATCGGCGGCCGGAATAGCCACCCGGAATTGCACCGGGTCCATACGAATGCGGGGTCCCTAACCCCGATATTGCGGCAGCGCAACATGACAAACCTTGTCCCGCAGCACTTTCCTTTTCAAGTGTGAACACTTGGCTTTGGGATTGCTGTTAGGGGAATCTAAGCGGAACGCACTTTGGTAAGGAATTGCACCAGAACGAACGTGCGGCACTTAACTGGATTTTCAGCCTTCAGCGGCAATGCTGAGTCAATTGCCCTCGCTGAAGACTTGCCGCTATGACCTTCCTCGCCCCGTCCAGTCTCGGCCCCTTCGCCAGTGCCTATCCTCTATCGCCAGCGATGCTGAAGCACAGCCTCGTGGATCAGCCCCTCTTATCATTGGATGCACTGGCCAAAGCGGCGCTCGAACTGCCGCCGCAATATGTCGAGCGGCGGATCTCGAACGCTGCGAACGGCGGCGAGTTTGCCATGGACCGATCAGACGACGCCGATGCGGCAAGCGTCATTCAATCTATCGGTACAAGCGGCAACTGGGTCATGCTCCGCTTCGTAGAGCAACTGCCCGCCTATCGTGAGTTGCTAGAAAGGCTGATGGATGAGATCGGACCCTCAATTTTTCCTGCGACCGGCAAGGGTTTGACCGTCAGAGGATTCATCTTCATTTCTTCGCCTGGTACATTAACGCCGTTTCACTTCGACTGCGAATATAACATCCTGTTCCAGATTGCGGGCGATAAGCAGTTTGCGACCTATCAACCCATTCCTCCTTGGTTACCGCTTGAGCGGCACGAGGACTATCATGGCGGGGGCAATAATATGCTGCCCTGGAACGACGCCTATGAAGCGGAGGCCAATATTCACGCGCTGCGGCCCGGCGATGCGCTTTTCGTTCCTTATGCGTCGCCCCATTGGGTAAAGGCGGGCGCGGAACCTTCAGTGTCTCTATCGATAACGTGGCAGAGTGAATGGAGCCAGTCGGTTGGAGACGCGCTGCAGATCAATCCGATGTTGCGCCGCTGCGGATTGCCGACCGGCGCCATACC
The DNA here is from genome assembly GCF_027925545.1 of Sphingobium sp. BS19. NCBI lineage: Bacteria > Pseudomonadati > Pseudomonadota > Alphaproteobacteria > Sphingomonadales > Sphingobiaceae > Sphingobium > Sphingobium sp. BS19. Next base: position 238,948 of record NZ_BSEF01000001.1, on the reverse strand, counting down.
CACATGGCCAAAGGTGCCGAAATGGCGTTCGCTCGGTTGCCGTGTGGCACGCAAAGCCGGTCTGTTATGAGTGCCTTGCCGCCCGCCAGCGCCTTTCGTGCGAGTAATAGCGATGAGGAGTTAGCGGTTGGTGCGAACCAGCTAAATGTACGCATGTTGCGTTACGCGGACCTAACAGCACACGATTGCGCGTGCTGGGCGGCATTGTCCGCACAAGCCGGTGCTGCCAATGTGTTTGTGCAGGATTGGTTTATGAAAGCCGCGCTAAGCCATTCCCATGATGGCAGTGACGCGATGCTTGTTGTCGTTAGCCATGGACGCGGGCGATGGCTTGGCGTGATGCCGCTGATTGCCGAACAACGATTTGGACGCTGGCCTGCACGCATATGGCGCAATTGGTCAGCTACCAACCAGTTTCTGGGGACGCCATTGGTTGCAGCGCAATCGGCGAAAATCTTCTGGGATAGATTACTTGCGTTCCTCGACATGCGCACCAGCGGCGAAATATTGCTTCATTTTGAAAGATTCGACGCCGACGATCCGGTCAGCATCGCTTTGTTCGACCTGTGCAAGCAGGAAGGGCGTGCATGTCACACCATCCAGTGCCTTGAGCGCCCCGCGCACCGCGCTGGCGAAGATGCCAAAGTGCGCGGCGATGCCAAAACACAAGGTCGACTGCGCAGCCTATCGCAGCGCCTTGAACGCGATCATGGTCCTGTGGCCATCACAATGCTCGATGCGGGTCAGCCCTGCGCTGCCTGGATCGATGCCTTTTTGGAAATGGAGGCATCCGGCTGGAAGGGCCGCATGGGCAGCGCGCTCCGTAGCGATCCAGCAACGGAAATTCTGTTTCGCACCGTCATCGAACGCGGCCATGCAAACGGCAGCACACGATTGTGCAGCTTGTCGGCCAATGGCCGGACCGTCGCCATGTCGAGTTGGTTTGAATCCTCGACTTGGGGCCATGGCTTCAAGATGGCCTTCGATGAAGAATATCGGGCCTACGCCCCTGGCCAGCTATTGATGCGGGACATCAGAAGTAGGATCGGACGTCAGCCCCATATGTCGTTCGACACCTGCGTACCGCGCGAAGCGAACAACTGTCATCGACTGTGGCGAGACAGCAGGAAGATCGTCGATGGGGCCATCGCGATCGGCTCCAGCCGGCAACGTCTTCATTTCGACGCATTGATCAAGGCTCGGGCAGTCTATGCGGCGGTCAAAACACATCTTGCCGGGCCGCACGCGCAGTAGCTGCAATCCGTCACGACGAACGATCCGGCGGCCCAAAACTCGGTTTTACTTGTCGCTGTTGCTGCCTTTGCCGCGCCGAGATCGCCCTTGGGTCATGAGATCCGGCTTCTTGGGCGGTGACCATCCGGGAGGTGGAGATGCACGTTGTCGGCTCGTCCCCAACCCCATGGCACCGGGCTTCTGACGGTCCAATCCCGTGGTATCGAAATCCACGGGCTGGGTTCCCGCCGGGATGCCGCGCAAAAGACTGATGCGGTCTCTCAGAGCCGCGGCAGTTTCAAAATCTCCACGACTAGCGGCCTCCTCCATGGACAGGCGCAGTGCTTCTAGGTCGAAGGTAACGGGTTTGGTCATTTGAACGCCCAACGCACTGTCTGGGCAACGCCGAACGTGCCTGCGCGGATGATCGGGCGCTCCAAAGGCGTTAGGTTAAGTCCGTGCATAACCTGCGCCCAATGTGGCAATAGGTCTACCGCCGCTTGAGCTGCCAACCTTCTTGGCATTTCCGCCATTAATCGGGTCGCACCTCCGTGCAGTATCAATCGTGCCACCGTCTCCGTTCTTGCATCAAAGTACAATTGTGGACGCATCTTTTCGATCAACGCACGCGCATGGGATCGGCAAGTGGGAACCGGGTCGGCGCCCATCGTGCCGCCGATCACCGCCATTTCCGCGAAATAGCGATTCTGGTCGTCCAAGGACATGCCCGGTTCACCATAGCGGATCCACGCGTCCAAGAAGCTGCTCGTTTCGGTAACATGGACCCAGGCAAGCAGCGCGGGATCATTGGCGTGGTAGGCAGTACCGTCAGGCAGAGCGCCCGTGACATGGTCATGCACGGCACGAACCCGCGCCATGGCAGCTTCCGCCTGCTGGCGATCGGCGTAGGTCGTCGTGGCGATAAAGCGCGCGGTTCGCCGCAAGCGGCCATGCATGTCGGCGCGGAAATTAGAATGATCCCACACCCCTGCCAGCACAGCCGGATGCAGCATCTGCATCAGCAGGCTGCTTATCCCGCCCACCATCATGGATGTGACATCGCCATGCACGCGCCATGCAGCCGACCCTTCGTCCAACAGAGCGTTGCTGCTTCTCGATACCGGCGTCTCCCTCTTTCTCCCATCGTTGAACAAACTGACCACCTGATGGCGGATAGATCGTTTGACGCGGTTGGATAGGAGGCGTGAAGTCAGCATGCCCACGCCAACGAACGGCTCTGACAAGCCGCTTGCGCAGGCCGTCTCCTAGTCATCGTCGCCCGACCCGGGTTCCGCCATTTTGCGATGCTGTTCCGCCAGAACCGCAGCCGGCGTTACGTGCGCCACTGCAGCCTGAATTTTGTTCTTCCATCCAGACACGATATGAGCCTCGCCCTTCATTAAGGCGTCCCAGCCATCGCGGGCGACGTCGGCCGGATCGCTTTTGCTTTCCGAGGAACCCACGCTGGTATCAAGCATATCGGCGCGATCGAAGAATTCGGTTTCCACCGGTCCGGGCATCAAGGTCGTGATGGTGACCCCCTTGTTTTCCTTGATCTCATTGCGGATCGCATCGGCAAAGCTGTCTACAAACGCCTTTGAGCCATTATACACTGCCTGAAAGCTGCCTGGTATAAAGCCAGCGATAGATCCGGTAATAAGCACTTTGCCTGCGTCGCGCGCGACCATCTCCTTCAAGACTTTCTGGAGCAAATACAGCGTGCCAGTGATGTTGGTGTCCACGACACGCCGCCAGTCAGCCACGTCCTGATCCAGAAAGCCGTGACCGAGCCCGCGCCCGGCATTTGCGCATAGCAGGTCGACTTTTCTGCCGTTTGTGGCAGCAAGGAGCGCATCGACGCCCTCCAATGTAGCCAGATCAGCCTCCAACGATACAACGTCGACGTTATTCTGCTTAAAGTCCTGCGCAGCGGCATCGATCAGCGGTTCGTCAGCAACGACCAGCAAGTCATAGCCGTTTTCTGCCGCGATAGAGGCCAGTTCGAAGCCGATGCCGGTCGAGGCGCCTGTAACGATTGCAAACTTGCCTGCCATGGTGCGTCTCCTATTATATCGCGGCGGCCAGACCGGGCTTCAGCACGATCTTGGTCACGTCATTCTGATTGTCATGGAACATCTTGTAACCCTTGGGCGCGTCCTCAAGGCTCATGCGATGGGATATGAGAAAGGTCGTGTCGATCTTGCCTTCCAGGATCGCGTTGAGCAGGGCAGGCATATAATGCTGCACGCTTGTCTGGCCGGTCTTGAGCGTCAGACCTTTTTCCATGAATGCGCCCAGCGGAAATTTGTCTACGAAGCCGCCATAGACGGCCGGCATTGACACGCGGCCGCCCTTGCGACAGGCATGGATCGCCTGCCGGATCGAATGGGTGCGATCGGTCCCCAGGAACAGCGACGCCTTAATCTGATCGACCACATTGTCGACGAAGAAGCCATGGGCTTCGAGTCCGACCGCGTCGATCACCGCGTCAGGCCCGGTGCCGCCAGTCATTTCCATAAGCGCTTCGTAAGTTTTTGATTCTTCGAAGTTGATCGTTTCCGCCCCGAATTTCTTGGCCAAGTCCAAGCGATGCGGGAAATGGTCGATTGCGATGACGCGGTGCGCGCCCATCAGGAAGGCGGACTGGACCGCAAACAACCCGACCGGGCCGCAGCCCCAGACAGCGACCGTATCACCCGGTTCGATGTCCGCATTTTCCGCAGCCTGCCAGCCAGTGGGCAGAATATCGGAAAGGAACAGCACCTCGTCGTCGTCCAAGCCATCAGGCACAATAATCGGTCCCACATCGCTGAACGGAACGCGGACATATTCGGCCTGCCCACCGGCATAGCCTCCCGTGAGGTGGCTGTAGCCGAACAGTCCCGACATGGGCTGGCCGTACATCTCCTGACCGATGTCCTGATTGTCAGCCGGGTTGCCATTGTCGCATGCGGAATATTGATGCTTGCCGCAATGATAGCAACTACCGCAGGCGATGGTGAAAGGCACCACGACCCGCTGGCCCTTTTTCAAGGTAGATTTGGCACCAGTTTCTACAACTTCGCCCATGAACTCATGGCCAAGAATGTCGCCTGCCTGCATGGTCGGGATATACCCGTCGTAAAGATGCAAGTCGGAACCGCAGATCGCCGTCGAGGTGATCTTGATGATAGCGTCGCGCGGGTTGAGAATCTCCGGATCATCGACCGTATCGACGCGGACGTCATGCTTACCGTGCCATGTAAGTGCGCGCATCAGGCGTTCTCCTCGTCGCGTTGTTTTTGTGTCCAGGCCGCCGTTGCGACCTCTCCGGTTTCCATCAATTGCTTGAACCGCCGCAAGTCGCGTCGCGCCTGGATGGCGGGCTCACGCTGGAACAGCTTGGCGATCACCTTGCCCACGACGCCGACGGGTGGGTCGTAGGCGATTGTCGCCCTGACGATTGTCCCGCGCTCCGCAGCATCCACAAATTCGATACGCCCGCTATTGGGTACGTCAGCGCCCTCAGCCGATGTCCAGGCGATCAGCGCACCCGGTTTCTCTTCGGTGATGATGGCATCCCATTCCACGGTTTTTCCCGCCGGTGCTTTAACCACCCAGTGGGATTTCGTGTCGGACAAGACGTCGATCCGTTCGACATTATCCATAAACGTGGGCAGGTTGGAGAAATCGCGCCAATAGGCGAACAGCTCTTCTCGCGGACGGTTGATCGTGACCGACCGTCCTATCAAGTCGTCGCCCTTAGGTTGGGTCAGGGCGGCGATCGCACTCGTACGTTCGTCTTTCAGCTTCGATGTTGCCGGGGGGGCTTCGTCTGTTGCCAGGGTCATGGACATTTCCGACTCCTCTGATGATGTCCGTGAAGCGCAGCCTCGACGCTACGCCTCCTTATGAGCGGACAACGCCTGGACGTCGGATAGGTCCAATCCTCATTTAGAAATCATATTAACCGACGTTAGGGCGGGCGTACGGATCGCACTCACCAACGCAAGGAGTGGGGCGGAGCGCGCAACACCTGCTATGTCTGCTGCGTCCTCCGCCAATCCAGTCGGGCCGTTTCTAGAGGTCAGGTAGACACTGATCGGCTCTGCCCCACTGTACCAAATCCTTGGAGGCCGCACGCTTCACCATCTCTGCCGCATCCGCAATATGCCAATGCGCTGGGCTATCGAGATTACGCAGTTCTTCCCAGCTTAGCGGCACGGCAATCGGCGCGAACGGCCGCGAACGCGCGCTATAGGGCATGACGGCGGTCGCCCCGCGCTGGTTACGCAAATAGTCGATGAAGATTTTGCCTGTACGCTTCGCCTTGGCCAGAGCTGCGGTAAACCGGTCAGGATCGGCCTGCGATAATGCAGTGGCGAAACGGTGCGCAAAATCCTTGACCTGCGGCCATTCCGCGCCTGGGGTCAGCGGCGCGATCACATGGACACCCTTTCCGCCGGTCACCATGGGAAAGGTGACGAGACCCATCTGCGCCAGCGTGTCTTTAAGATGAAAGGCAGCCGACACCACATCCTTAAATTCAAGCCCCTCATCGGGATCGAGGTCGAACACCAGCCTGTCCGGTTTCTCGACATCCTCGATACGGGCACCCCAACCATGAAATTCTATGGTCCCCATCTGGACGCACGTGAAGAGGCCGGCGGGCGCATCCACGAAAAGGTAGGATTCCTCCTCCCCATCCTTTTCGACGATGCGCACCTGCTTTACCGCTTTGCCAAAGCTTCCGGCGTCATGCTTCTGGAAAAAGCATTTCTTGTCGCGGCCCTGTGGGCATCGCACGAGGCTGATCGGTCGACTGCCTGCCCAAGGCAGCATGATATCCGCCACCGCCTCATAATAGTCGGCCAGATTGCCCTTCGTGATTTCACCCTCTGGAAATATCACCCGTTCGCGATTGCTGATTTTCACGCCGCTGGTGGCGGTGGGTCGGGTTACCTGCTCGACGGGCAAATCCACCTCAAGCACGACCGCTTCCGGCTTCTTGTCTTCTCGCAAACCCAGATAGCTCGAATGGCGCAGCACTCCCTCGTCCGTAAACTCTGCATAGGCGACCTCCGCAACCAGTTTGGGCTTGATCCAGTGCACTTGGCGCACGGCCGCAGGCGGTGCCTCGACTGTGGGTTGTTTCCGCGCAAGTGGCGCCATCAGCTCCAGCAGCCTCTCCATCTCGTCCGCAGAGAAGCCGGTGCCGACTTTCCCGGCGAAACGCAGCTTGCCCTTTTCATGGACGCCCAGCAGCAGCGATCTGAATCCGCGCTGCTTGTCCGATGGCAACCAGCCTACGATCACGAATTCCTGACGGCGGGTGCACTTGGTCTTGACCCAGTTTCCGGAGCGGGCGCCAGAATAGCGTGCATCGACACGCTTTGAGATGACGCCTTCGAGCCCCGCACTGCAGAAGCGTTCGAATAGCTGCTCCCCCCGCCCGACGATATGATCGGAATAGCGGATACGCCCAAGCCCGTCCCCGATCAGCTTGGCGAGCAATGTCTTGCGTTCGAGAAGGGGCCGACCGGTCAGATCCTCACCATTCAATTGCAAAAGGTCGAACGCCATATAGTCGATCCGGTCGGCGTCATTCTTAAGCGCCGCTTGCAATGCTTGAAAGCTGGTGCGGCCATCGGGTAGGATCACCACTGCCTCGCCATCGATCAGTGCGCTGGATGCCTCCAACTTTTCCGCGTCCGCGATCAACCCGGCAAAGCGATCGGACCAGTCGAGACCTGAGCGGGTATAGGCTTTTCCACCAGCGCCGCTCATGGCCAAAAGCGTGCGATAGCCGTCATATTTTAACTCATGGAGCCATTGTTTGCCCGCGGGTACATGGTCGACAAGCGTCGCGAGTTGCACCGGCCGGAAAGGCGGTGGAACGCCGCCCTTCGTCTTTCGCTGCACCGGACGCTTCGCTTTTTGGATTTTACGCTTGGGGACTTTTTTACCGGCGGCGATTTCTTCCATCGTCCTGCTGCTGTCGATGCTCGTAAGATGCTGGTTTACAAGATCGTCCGATCCCCCTGCAAAGCCATCGCTGACCTTGCGCAATATCCAGTTTTCACCCCGTTCTTTGCCGCGTGGCTTGAGCCGAAACAATATCCATTCGCCCTGCATACGATGGCCATGGAGAATGAAATGGAGATGGCCCTCTGGCAACGTCTTGCGTGGATCCTTGCCGGGTATCGACTCCCAGGTGCCATTGTCCCACAGCATCACCGTGCCGCCGCCATATTCACCTTTGGGAATAATGCCCTCGAACCGGGCGTAATCGAGCGGATGATCTTCGGTACGTACTGCCAATCGCTTGTCGTCGGGGTTTGGGCTTGGCCCCCGAGTGACGGCCCAGCTCTCAAGAACGCCGTCGAGTTCAAGGCGGAAGTCGTAGTGTAACCGCGACGCTGCATGTTTCTGAACGACAAAGCCGTTGCCGGCGGTCGGGAATTCTGCACCGGAAGGCTCTGCGGTGCGCGCAAAATCACGCTTTGCCCGATAGATGTCCAGGCTGTCTTTTGCAGGTTTGTCCTGAGCCTTCGCCATTCTGCTCGGTCCGCCTCTTTACCGCTTAAGCCCTAACTGCTGCCATTTACGCTCGTTTCCGGGCGGGTGCTTTGGTCGGTGTCTTGTCCGCCAAATTAACCTCTCGCTTGGTCGTCGCTTTGCCAGCGGGCTTCTTTGCTGAAGACTTGGCTTTGCTCTCTGGGCCGATGGATTTTTTCAGCGCAGCCATGAGATCGACGACATTCCCTCCCCTCGGGTCGCTGCCACCTTCATCGGCACTCTCGATGTTGAGCGTTTTGCCCTTCTTTTTCTGCTCGATAAGCGCCTTGAGCGCATCGACATAGCGATCATGGAAATCGCTAGCATCGAACTTGCCGGTCTTCTTGTCGATTAAGGTGGTGGCGAGATCGAGCAGTTCGTCGTCCGGCTCGTCATCACCGATTTCCCGGAAATAGCTTGCTGCCTTGTTGACTTCGTCAGCATAGCGCAACGTCTCCATCACCATTCCGCGACCGCACGCTTTTATACTGACGACATATTCCCGGCCGCGCATCGCCAGTTGGCCCAGCCCCACCTTTCGACTGCGCCGCAGCGCTTCGCGCAGGACAATAAACGCTTCTTCCGCAAGCTCGTCTGCGGGCACGACGTAATAGGGTTTCTCGAAATAGATCATATCGATGTCATGGGCGTCGACAAACTGCGTGAGTTCGAGCGTCTTCTTGCTCTCAAGCCTGACGCCTTCGATTTCCTTTTCGTCAAGCAGCACATATTCGCCCTTGGAATACTCGAACCCTTTGACGATATCGTCGAGATCGACCGGTCCAATGCCCGGCACCACCTTCTCATATTTGATGCGCTTGCCTGAAGGCTCGTGGATCTGATTGAAGGCAATCGTCGCGCCGCTTCGGGTCGCGGAATATATCTCGACCGGGATAGACACGAGCGCGAGCCGGATCTGGCCTTTCCAATAGGGTCGTGCAGCCATACCATCTCCTGTCATCCAATGGCGTAAACCCTTCACGCATTGACCCGTTCCGTGCCCATGATGAACCGGCAATGGGAAAGCTCTTTGTCTGCCGAGAGACGAGCAAAGGGATGCCTGAGCGGTAGGAGTGGGTCCGAAGCAGAAGCTGTGCATTCGGCCTTTCTATGATCTCACGTCGAGCCCGACCTTCTCAGATCGGCCTGTATCAACCGCGCGGTATCAGGGCGTTGCCGTTCCGAACTAAAGCGGTTGAGTCCATTCGCTTAAGGGGGAGATCTCAAGGTTGACGATCTTACCGGCACTGGTAAGCCCCAACTGAATATCGACCACGCCCTTGGTGTAGCGCGCACGATAGCGGTAAGTGGTTTCACCGCAGCTCGGCGACTGGTCGAACAGCGCGAATTCGGTAAGCTCCCCCAGATTGGCCAATATTGCGCCATATAGCGCAGTCAGTTCGTCAAAATCGAGCTTTGCGAACTTCGTGAAATCGGTAGCGCGCGCACGCCCTTTTGCTAAATCCTCAATGAAAGAGCGCGCTTTGAGGGTGGTAGAATCGACATCGGTGCGCGGAGTGGCTGGCGGCAACGCAAGCGAAGGATCGGTCAATCCGGCGATCGTGCGTGCGACGCGCTGCACATCGGCTTTCTCGCCGTTGGCGTAGACAACAATGGCAAGGTCTCGATCAGGGTATCGCAATGTATACCCCTGAAACCCCTGCCAACTGCCGAGTTGCCCCCAGGCTTTCTGCGTTCCGCGCATGCTGACAGACCAGCCGGGCACATAGGCGCAGGTCGCGCCATCTCCCAGACGCGCTTGCCTGGCCAATATATCCCATGATTGCGGGCTAAGCAGGCGGCGTTCCGAAACAGCTTGTGCCCAAACCGCATAATCGAGCGCTGAAAGATAAAGCGAGCCATCGGCTGTCGAATTAGCGGTTGGCGATACCCATTCCGCGTTACGCATCCCAGATTCGCGCAACTCATAGCCTGCCGCGCGATTGGGGATTATAGCCATCTCGTCAATTTTGCGTGCGCCGTTCATGCCGAGCGGTGTGAAGATGCGGTGCGCCATGAAGCTCGACCAATGCTCGCCCGTCACTTCCTCGATAACGAAGCCGAGCACGATATATCCCGCATAGCTGAAGCGCCAATGGGCTCCGGCTGGAAAATTAAGGTCCTCCGCCGCTATGATGGCTAGTAACTCTGCATTCGTATAATCTGTGCGAAAATCGCCATTGGGCGTCGCAGGCAGGCCCGATGTGTGGTCTAGCAACTGACGGATCGTCACCTTGCCCCATTTCGCAGGTGCCTTGGGCAGATAGCGCAACACAGGCGCATCCAGTTCGATCTTGCCATCCTCGACCAGCAGCATGACCGCCGCCGCCGTGAACTGCATGCCCGTGGCCGCCACCTTGAAGAGCGTATCGGCATGGACGGGCACGCCATGCTCAATATTGGCTTTGCCAAAGCCCTGCACGCGCGCGATGCGCCCGCGATCGACCACCGCCACGGCGACACCTGCCGTATTGCTCCGCGCCATTTCCTGCGCGACCAGAGTTTCGACAGGATCAGCCCATGCCGCGCACGGCATCAGGGCGGACAAAGCAACGGCCAGACTGAGTGTTTTCATGCACAAAATGTGCAGAGGATCACCCCGCGCAACCATTGCCAAAACGGCCAGAAGCTTACTCGTAGCGGACAGGGGAGCCAACGCCTGCACCGCGCCACATCATCGCTATTCTGCCGACGCTTTTCTGCTGTCGAAGGGCCTATATGGCGCCACGTCTCCTGAACTATCCCAGATGCCCGCCCCCCGCAGGGCCCGGTTAAACAATTTGGTTGCGCCTATGTTGACGTTCTTGATGGTCCTGACGCGATACAGCACCTCAAATCCGCTTAGCCGTTTGGCAGGATCGTACCCCAGAGTCTTCATTTGCGCCAGATTCCCGCTCAGCAATGCCGCTTCCTTAAGCCCTGCTTCGCCAATGCTTGCGATCACGAGCAAATGATTGCCAGCGGGACCAGGGCTGCTTGCCAGATAGGCAAAATCTCGCCGACCGATCCGCTCATCGGTGAGGATCATACCATCCGATTGATAACGCTTGGCGCTTACCCGGTCAGTAAGGCCATCGAAGCCGGGATCGATCTGGAAACCGGACGCCTCCTCGAGCGGATCACGCAAGAGGGCCGGCATGCCGCTAAACTGGCCAACGTAGATGATATCTGAGGATTTGAGCATTTCCGGCGTCAATTGCGACGCAGGTATCAGCTTGACGGACTTACGGCGCAAAGTGGGCAACTGATTGAGGGTGGCGCGCAGGGATGACAGCGCCTCGATCGTGCCGCCTGACACGAATTGCTGGTTATAATCGACCACGGCATTAGCCTGCGATGGATCTAGCATTTGCAACACCGTCAGGTCTTCACGGGTCGGTACTGATTTATCCCAGACCAGTTGCGGCTCGCCATCAGGTGCGGCGGATGCACCATTGATTTTGGCGAACAGATAATAGTCCCCTACGATTACGACGAGCGGTCGCTCGCTTTCGCTCAGCGCTTGCCACAGGGCTGTTTGCGCCAGCGCGGGCGGCGCGCGATCCACCCAACGCCAGCCGAGCAGCAAAACGAGTAAAATGGCAACGCCCGACAGGATAACGATGCCGAGCCTGCGCCGCCGGGCCGCTACGTCCACAGGAACGCGTGGCAGGGCAACGGATTGTGCCCCCGCATCGCTTCGCTCGATCAGGCGTACGCGATACTCGCCAACGGGTATGTGCAGTTTCGGGCCGGTCGCATTAGCGAAAACTGTCTCGAGTACTTTGCGTAGCCGATGAACATAGACGCGGACATTAGGATCCTGCCCACCCGTCAGCGCATCTTCCGCGCTGAAAACATCTGCCGCAATCTGCTGCTCCGATGGTGTTTCGCCCATGAGGCTCTTGGACAGCAAATAGTCAAACAGCCGGAGCAGGCGATCCGAGCGGCTTGCCTCAAGCGCGGCGCGCGCAGCACCAGACGCTTCAACAAGACCTGGATGGCGCTCGTGCAAGGCAGATGGTTTCACAGGATCAGAGGATTGGTCCACAATTCACAGATCGCAACAATGGGGCCGCTTGGCAACATTAGACAGCCAACAGAGAAATAATAAGGTCAAGCGTAAAACCCTTGTAATATCGCTGATATTTCCGTCGCTTGTAACGGTTTCACAACTGTAATCGCCTTCGCAGCGTACCGCACGCAAGTTACGTTATTCCATTATAGTTACTCACCGCGCGAGCACAAACGTCACTCAAGATACCTAACTGGCCGTCAGGTTCGGCAAACGTATCCGGCGACGAATCTGGGACCGCGGGCACGAATAAGGAGACGGGTATATGAAACGTTTTGGACATATCGCCGCGAAAGCGATCACTTTGTGCATGTTTGGAGCCATATTGGCCGGTCCAGCACTCGCGCATCATTCGTTCGCGATGTTCGATCAGACGAAAGTTTTAAAGAAGACCTCAGTTACGATTTCGCAATTTCGCTTCACCAACCCACACTCCTTCGTTGTGGTTAATGTGCAGGAGGGACCGAAAGTTACCCGCTACGTGTTCGAGTGCAGCAGCGTGAACATGATGCGCAAGGGCGGCTGGGCCTTCAACTCGCTCAAGGCTGGCGACAAGGTGGACCTGAGCTTCTACCCGCTGCGCAATGGCCAGCCAGGCGGCATGCTCAACACCATCAAGTTGCCGGACGGGCGTACGCTGAGCGGTTGGTAATCCAGCACCACTCACCCAATTGACATAGAAAATAGGCCTGGCTGGCGCACCCAGCCAGGAGGGAGAATGGGAATGCGCAAACCGAAACTTGCACTGCTTCTTGCAGCAGCACTCGCCTTTACGGGCTTTAATCTGGCTCCCGCCGCAGCGTCAGCGAACGAGCCTGACATCTCTGGCGTATGGGAAATCTATCCCGATCCTTTTGCGGGACAGGAGCTTTCGTTTCTCGAGCTCCCCGTGCCGGGGAACGGCCCGAAGCTCAAGGAGCCTTATGCGACTGAATGGAAGAAGCTGCGCGCTGAGCGAGAGGCGCTCATCAAGGCTGGCAAACCGCGAGTAGACCCCAGTACGCAATGCCTGCCAGAGGGTATGCCGGCGATAATGGGCGCGATCTTCCCGCTCGAAATTCTTCAGACGCCCGGCCGGGTTACGGTTCTCGCTGAATTCCTGACGCAGACACGGCGCATCTACCTCAACCGGCCCATGCCCCCGATCGAGGCGCTCAACCCTAATTATTACGGCTTCTCCGTCGGCAAATGGGAAGGCGATACATTAGTGGTGACCACCAAGGGTGTGCAGGAAGGCGCGCACTTCTTCGAGATTCCCTCCAGTAGTGAAATGGTCATAACCGAGCGGATCCGTCTGACCGGACCCGATCTGCTGGAAGACGCCATCACTATCACTGATCCGCAACGGCTGCTCGAACCCTACACCTTCACCTACGGTTACAAGCGGAACCCCGATTACCAAATGGAGGAATATTTCTGCGATCGGGAAGATCCGCTATTCAAGGTGGGCGCTGACGGCACCGTCGAGATGAAGACAGGCAACGAAATCAAGTAAGCCTATTCGGGGGCTGTCGCATCACCGCGCGGCCCCCGCTCCCGGAGATTGCAGATGAACCGCAGACGCGACTTCCTGCGCCAGAGCCTGGCGTTTGGCCTTACCTCGTGCGTCGCCGGCGCAGGTATACCCCCCGCTCTGGCAGCTCCGTCGAGACGCGGTTCCTCTTCAATTGGACACGTCGTGCCCGCCAAAGGCACCGTCACTCGGCTGGGCGGGCTGGGCGATGGATATAAGATGACCGTGGTGGGCGACGGTCGCCAGATCGTTGTCGTGAACGATGGCCCCGGCTGGGTGCCGCCGCCTGCGACATTCTTCAGCACGCGGTTGTGGACGGTCGATGGCCCACCGCAGAGCGCCCGGTTCGCGCAATTGGCAGGCTATCCTATCATGGACCGAGCCACCCATCCCGAAGGTGCGCCGCATTATTATGGCCACGGCGTGATCGCGATTGGCCAGAACATCTATCAGGCTCTCGCCACGCTCGATCATGCCGAGGATCGCCCCCGGCGCTGGACGGGCGCAAAGCTCATTCATTCGCCGGATGGCGGTGCGACCTGGCGTAATGGGGATGGGTCAAGCCCCGTCGTATGGGAGGATTGGAGCGCGCAATCACGCGAGCGTTTCCCCTTCTTCAATGAACCGGACGGTTGCTTCTCGCTGCTGGCCTTTCTTCAGCAAGGCGGCGCGAGCGGGGCTGATCGTGATGGCTATGTCTATGCTTATGGTCTGAACGGAAGTGTCGATGGGTTGATGAATCAGCTCATGTTGTTCCGCGTCGAAAAGGATCGCTTACTTGATCGCAGAGCATATCGTTTCTTTGCAGGGCGCACGCGCGGTGGCGGAGCACAATGGTCGGCAGATATTGCCAGCCGCCAGCCGATCCACAGCTTTCCGCTTGGTTGGGTGAACAGTGCCAATCTGTTCCCAGGCGATCTGGTGGTCGAATCCTGGCTGCCGAGCGTGGTGTGGAATGCGCCGCTGGGGCTTTATATGATGGCCAGCGCCGGGATCGGTTGCGCGCCGGACGGTACGGCCTTTGGTAAGCCGAGCTATCTTGGCTTGTGGGTAGCGGATCATCCCTGGGGTCCGTGGCGCCAAATCCATGAGGACAAAGCCTGGCTGCCCGATGGGGACTCTGCCGCCCGCGCCTATGCGCCGCAAATTGCGCCGGGCTGGCTGGCCCCCGATGGTCGATCCTTCTGGCTCGTCTGGGCAGATCTGGCAGGCCTGCGCGCGTTCGGGCGAGATGAAGCGCTTGTCGATGCGGAGATGAGCAAGGCGCGCGATGCCTCGGAAAAGACCGTCATCGAGGCCGAAATCCTGCGTCGTTACATGCCCGGATTCGCAATGAATGCCCAACGCATCGACCTCGTGCAGGGCTAAATAATCATCTGGTTGACTTAATTTACCTCTAAATATATGCATATGCATAGAAACTAGGGGAATTAAGATGGCAGAACGGTCCTTCGCCAAAGAAGTTGAACATCTTCGCCTCGGCGAGGGAGAGGTGTTCAAGGGTGAAGCCATATTGGCGATCACCAAGGGCCTGTTGCAGGCCGGTGTCTCTTATGTCGGTGGCTATCAAGGCTCGCCCATCTCCCATTTGATGGACGTTCTGTCCGACGCGCAGGACATTCTGGGCGAACTGGGCGTCAACTTTCAGAGTTCAGCGAACGAGGCAACGGCGGCAGCCATGCTCTCGGCCTCGGTCATGTATCCGCTACGCGGCGCGGTGGCGTGGAAATCCACGGTCGGCACCAATGTCGCGTCTGACGCGCTGGCCAACCTCGCCTCTGGCGGCGTAACCGGCGGCGCAATGGTCATCATCGGTGAGGATTATGGCGAAGGCTCCTCGATCATGCAGGAGCGCACGCATGCCTTCGCGATGAAGTCGCAAATGTGGCTGCTCGATCCGCGGCCCGACCACGCACAGATCGTCGACTTTATCGAGAAGGGCTTCGAGCTCTCCGAGGCATCGAATACTCCTGTGATGCTCGAAGTGCGGGTTCGCACGTGCCACATGCACGGCAGCTTCGTATGCAAGGATAATGTCCGCCCCGCCTATACGCTGGACGATGCGCTGAACACGCCACGCCGCGACCTTGGACGGATCGTCCTCCCGCCTGCGGCCTATGAGCATGAGCAGGAGAAGATTCGCCATCGCTTGCCCGCAGCCATCAATTTCATCCGCGAGAACAAGCTCAACGAATTTTTCGGTCCGGATGAGGGCAAGGTTGGCATCATCCTGCAGGGCGGCATGTACAACAATGTCATCCGCGCCTTGCAGTATCTTGGCCTGTCGGATGCCTATGGAAACACCAAGGTTCCGCTCTATGTGCTCAACGTCACTTATCCGCTGATCGACAGCGAGATCGAGGCGTTCTCGCGCAACAAGGATGCGGTGCTGATGGTCGAGGAAGGCCAGCCCGAATATCTGGAGCAGGCGCTCAATACCGTGTTGCGCCGGTGCAATGTTGCGGCGCGGATCCATGGCAAGGATGTGTTGCCGATGGGGGGCGACTATTCGGTCGAGGCCTTGCTGGGCGGGTTCGAGGCCTTTTTCGAGACGAATGATCCACGGGCGCTCGGCAACCGCCCTCCCCGCCCCGACGCGCGGCCTGTGTTGGCGCTGGCGGCTGTAGAGCACCTCAAATCGGTCGTTCCGGCTCGCCCGCCGGGGCTATGCACAGGCTGCCCGGAAAGGCCGATCTTCGCCGCGATGAAGATGGTGCAGGAAGAGTTGGGCGAGCATCATGTCTCCGCCGACATTGGCTGCCACCTCTTTTCTATCCTGCCACCCTTCAACCTCGGTAACACGACGATGGGCTTTGGCCTTGGCGCCGCATCGGCATCGGCGTTCAGCCGCAGCACCGGCAAGCGCTCTATCGCGGTGATGGGCGATGGCGGCTTCTGGCACAACGGCCTCACCAGCGGCATCGGCAATGCCGTGTACAACAAACATGACGGCGTTTTCCTGATCGTCGATAATTTCTATTCCTCCGCGACAGGCGGGCAGGACATTCTCTCGTCCCGCGCACCCAACAAGACGCGGAAGACCAACAACCCGATCGGCAAAGCCGTGCGCGGCATCGGCGCGACCTGGGTGCGCGAAGTCGACCGCACATATGATGTCGGCAAGATGAAGCGCGTGCTGACTGAAGCCCTCACCACAAAGGAAAAGGGCCCTAAGATCATCATCGCGTCATCCGAATGCATGCTTAACAAGCAGCGCAGGGTGCGACCTCTGGAGGCCAGGGCGGTCAAAAATGGCGTGCGCGTTATCAAGCAGCGTTTCGGCGTGGATGAAGATGTGTGCACGGGCGATCACGCCTGCATCCGGCTTTCCGGATGTCCGTCGCTCTCGGTCAAGCATCTCGACGATCCGTTGCGCGACGACCCGGTTGCCGCCATCGACAATAGCTGCGTGGGCTGCGGCAATTGCGGTGAAGTCTCCGAGGCGGCAGTGCTTTGCCCCTCCTTCTACCGCGCGGATATCATCCACAACCCCAGTTGGTGGGACAAGTTCAAGGCGAAAAGCGCTTTGGCCTTCATCGGCTTCCTGCAGGCGCGTCGCGACCGTCGCCGCGTAGTGCTGGAGGCAGTGGCATGATACGCAATGAAACAGTGAAGCTTCCGCTTGCACCGGGTGGTCCGGCGACCGAGCGACCGATCTCCATTGCCATCGTTGCGATGGGTGGCCAGGGCGGCGGCGTGCTAACCGGCTGGATCGTCAAGCTAGCCGAGGATGCGGGCTGGGTCGCCCAGTCAACCTCCGTGCCCGGCGTGGCGCAGCGCACCGGCGCGACCATTTACTATGTGGAAATGATGCAGGCGAGCGGCGGACGCTCGCCGATCCTTGCGCAAATGCCGACCCCAGGGGATGTCGACGTCGTCATCGCATCGGAGTTCATCGAAGCAGGTCGTTCGATCCTGCGCGGGATCGTTACCCCGGAACGTACGACGCTCATCGCATCGAGCCACAGATCCCTTGCGATTGGCGAAAAAAGCGCACCCGGCAAGGGGATTGCCGATAGCGGTGCAGTGACTGACGCGATCGGCATCACCGCCAAGCGCAGCATCATCTTCGACATGAATGCGCTCGCAGCCAAGCATGGCAGCGTCATTTCATCCGCCATGTTCGGTGCGCTGGCTGCGGCTGAAATATTACCCTTCCCCGTCGAAGCTTATCACGCCGTCATTCGTGGCGACGGCAAGGGCGTGACGGCGAGCATCGCCGTCTTTGACGCCGCCTTCGCCCGCGCGAACAACAATGCGGAGAACGTAACGCCCCTTCCCGATCCAGTGCCAACGAAGCAGGTTCGGAGTCCCTCCGCGCCGATGCAGCCGCGGGTTGCCGCCTTGGTCGAGCGGTTGCAGGCCAGCATCCCGCTAAAGGCCCAGCCGATGGCACGCGCCGGGCTCGCAAAGGTACTGGACTATCAGGATCTTGATTATGGCGTGGAATATTTGACCACGCTCGAGGCGATTCACCGGATCGACGTTGAGCTGAAGGGGGAGAGCAAGGGCTTTGCGCTCACCCTCAATGCCGCCAAATACATCGCCAATGCGATGACTTATGATGATGTGATCCGCGTCGCTGACCTCAAGACGCGTTCAGCGCGTCGCCAGCGGATCGGCGATGAAATCGGTTTGCGGCCAGATCAGCTATTCGAGACGACCGAATATATGCATCCCCGTATGGAGGAAATGGTCGGGCTGGTACCTGTCCGGCTCGGCGAGTGGCTCATGCGACACGAGCGCGTCTATGCCTGGTTAGACCGGCGGATCAGCAAAGGCCGCCGCGTGCGCACCTATTCGCCAGGCTGGTTCCTGATGCTCTATACGCTTGCCGGCATGCGCCGCATGCGCCGTGCTTCGCTGCGCCACGCCACCGAGACAGCGCATCGCCATGACTGGCTAAAACTCGTCGCCGACCTGACCCCAAGCAATTATGCGCTTGGCGTAGAACTCGTGAAATGCCAGCGCCTTATCAAAGGTTATTCCGATACGCATGCGCGCGGTGTCTCGAAATTTGGCAGGGTCACCGACGAAATCAAATTATTGGCGCACCGCGAAGATGCGGCAGACTGGGCCCGGCGGCTACGCGAAACTGCCATTCGCGATGGCGAGGGTGGCGATCTGGAAGGCCTGATCAAGACCATCCGTTCCTTCGCATGATTGCACTTGCCCCCTCGCCCGGCAGACCGCATTACGCGGCGAACAAGGGGTAATTGAAGCGCGGGCAGCATCCGGGCTTGGACAATGAGGATGTGATGGCGCTCATCAGGCTAACAAGGTTTTGCCGCTAATGGCCGACGCTGAGCGCAATGGGCAAACGAAGGCCTGGCAGGCTATGTTGGAAGTTCATAGCGCAGTCTTCGGTCGGCTGAGCCGGGAGTTGAGTCACGAGTTTGGTATAACGCTGGCCAAATATGACGTACTCGCCCAGCTTCATCGCTTCCCCAATGGCATCAACCAGCGGGATCTTTCCCGTCAACTCAAGGTTACAGACGGCAACGTGACCGGCCTGGCGCGACGCCTGATCGCAGATGGACTGATATGCCGCGAAGAATCAGCCAGCGATCGCAGGGCTTTTTTAGTCCAAATCACCGAAGCGGGCAGATCGCTTTATCTGGCGGCAAGGGCGCGGCATGATGAACTGCTGGCAAGCTTGCTTGGCTCCATAGCTGCTGAGCAGCTAAGCAATACGCGCATCACTCTGGAGCAGCTAGCGCGGACGTTAGACCAAAAGCATTGAAGAGAGACAGAATGAACCACGCTAGTCCCCCAAGCAGCTATGCCGAGCTAGAAAGCTACCTACCCTATCTAATCAATCGGTTAGCCAGCCTTGGACAAGCGACACAAACGCGTATGCTGCAAAAAGACAGCATCAATCTTGTTACGCTCAGGGCGTTGTCGATCCTGCAGATCGAAGACGGGCTGACGATCAACGAAGTCGCCGAACGGACCTTCACCGAACAATCCTCCACGAGCCGCGCGATCGAAGCGATGGTTTTACAAGGCCTGGTCGAACGGCGCGTCCCTGAGCAGGACCAGCGCCGCCGTGAGATTGTTTTGACCAGCAAGGGACGCAAACAACTGCACCAAATCTGGCCGGCAATGGACGGTTATTTCGAAATGCTAAGTGAGGGCACGTCTGCAGCCGAACGTGATATTTGCCGCAATGTGCTTGCCCGTATGCTCACCAACCTCAACAAATTGACCGGCTGAAGCTTCCTGTCGTTACCGACGCAGATGGCTTGACAGCATTTAGTTTAGCTATAAACATATGCTGATGCATATCTTTCAACAGGCCGCACTGTGGCGGACTAACGGGGCCGGCATCAATTCATGAGCGACCTGTCAATCTTTGCACGCTTTCGTGCGACTGCCGCCCGCTGGCCAGACAAGCCCTTTCTCGATATTCTGTCTGAAACTGCCGATATCTACGGCGTCGCGGCAGGTGAAATCAGCTATGCAGAGATGCTTGCGCGTGTAGTTAAGCGTAGCGATGCCCTAGCGGCGGCTGGCTATGGCGAGGGTACACGCGTCGGAGTGCTACTGCACAACCGGCCCGAATTTCTGGAGATTTTTCTTGCGGCAAACCGGCTCGGCGCGTCGATCGTGCCGATCAACCCGGACCTGCGGCGTAGCGAACTGGAATATCTGATCGCGCATTCTGAGATGGCAGCGGCGTTCGTTTTGCCAGATCGTCTGGCGGAGATGTCTGAAGCTGCATTGACCGCCGGGAGTGCCATGCTGCCGGTCACCCCTGACCAGCCAACACCGCCCCTGCCTACGTCCGTACCACCTGCTGCGACAGATGATGCCAGCCGGGAAGCGGCTCTGCTCTACACATCGGGCACGACGGGCAGCCCCAAGGGCTGTGTGCTGACGAACGAATATTTCCTGCATTCAGGCGACTGGTATCGCGATGTAGGCGGGCTGATCGTTCTGCGCGAGGGCGAGGAACGCATGCTGACGCCGCTGCCATTGTTCCACATGAACGCTCTCGCCGTATCCGTCATGGCGATGATGACGCAGGGCGGATGCCTTATCCTACTTGATCGCTTTCACCCTTCGACATGGTGGGATTCCGTGCGGCGTAGCAAGGCGACATGTCTGCACTATCTGGGTGTGATGCCCGCGATGCTGATGAAGGCGCCGGAGAGTGCGCAGGATCGCGACCATGCCGTGCGCTTTGGTTTCGGTGCGGGCGTCTCCAGCGAGCTTCATGGGCCTTTCGAAGAGCGCTTCGGCTTCCCGCTGATCGAGGCTTGGGCCATGACGGAAACCGGCAGCGGGGGCGTTATCTGCGCCTCCCACGAGCCGCGCAAGGTGGGCACCCATTGCTTTGGGCGAGCGACCGACGAAATCGAGATCCGGATCATCAACGATGCGGGCGACGATGCACAGGATGGCCAGCCCGGCGAGTTGCTGGTGCGGCGCGCGGGAGATAATCCGCGCTACGGCTTCTTCCGCGAATATCTCAAAAACTCAGAAGCGACGCAGGAGGCCTGGGAGGGCGGCTGGTTCCACACCGGGGATATAGTCGCGCGTGATAGCGATGGCGACTTGCGCTTTGTCGATCGCAAAAAGAATGTGATCCGCCGCTCGGGCGAGAATATCTCGGCCGTAGAGGTGGAGACGATCCTCGCAAAGCACCCGGCTATCCGCCAGGTCGCCGTGGCCGCAACGCCCGACGCAGTGCGCGGCGATGAAGTGGTGGCGTTGGTCGTGACCAGCGATGCGGATGACGAGACTGCGGCAGATATTGCGCGCTGGGCGCTGGACGAAATGGCCTATTACAAAGTGCCGGGCTGGATCGGCTTCGTCACCGAACTGCCGCGTACGCCCACGGAGAAGATCCTGCGCGCGGCATTGAAGGATCTTGTGGCAGACCAGATGGCCGCAGGGGCGCTGCATGACACGCGCGCCTTCAAGAAACGGAGCAAATGAGCCGCCGCCCCTCCTCCTATGATGGCGTCGCCGTCTGCGCACCAGTCACGGTGCCCTATGCGCGCTTTTCGCCGGAGAGTGCGCATTGGTGGGCAGGCCGGGCCTTGCAGCAACTCGCTCGAGTGGCTGGTCTCAAGCCCGCGGATATAGACGGCTTCTGCTTCTCCAGCTTCTCGTCCGGCCCTGATAGTGCCGTGGGCATGATCCAGCATCTGGGCCTCACGCCGCGCTGGCTGGACCATATTCCGACCGGCGGCGCGAGCGGTGTTATGGCGCTGCGCCGCGCAGCCCGCGCCGTGCAATGTGGCGATGCCGATCTGGTCGTGTGCCTAGCAGCAGACACCAACCAGATCGATAGCTTCCGCCACAGCCTCGCAGGCTTTTCGCGCTTCTCGCGGGATGCCGTGTATCCCTATGGATATGGCGGCCCCAACGCGACCTTCGCGCTGATTACGGACGCTTATATGCGCCGCTTCGGCATCACCCGCGCTGATTTTGGCAAGCTGTGCGTCGCCCAACGCGCCAATGCCGGGTCCAACCCACTGGCGCTGCAACGCAAGCCGCTCACGCTGGATGCCTATCTGGCCGCGCGGCCAATTGCAGACCCCGTCCACCTGTTCGATTGCGTGATGCCCTGCGCCGGGGCCGAAGCCTTCATCGTCACCACGCCGGAGATTGCCGCCGAGCGCGGCCTCGCCGCAGCGACGATCATGGCGACCATCGAACGGCACAACGCCTTCCCGCAAGATCCGGTGCAGTATCGCGGCGGCTGGGCAATGGACATTGACGGATTTTGGGACGCTGCAGGGATCGCCCCTACGGACGTCGATACACTGCAGGTCTATGACGATTATCCGGTCATCGTGGCGATGCAGCTTGAGGATCTGGGCTTCTGCCCCAAGGGTGAGGCTGCGCAGTTCATTCGCGAGACCAGCTTTGACATTGACGGCGACCTTCCGCTCAACACAAATGGAGGCCAGCTTTCTGCCGGTCAGGCAGGCGCTGCAGGCGGCTTCCAGAACATGACCGAGGGCTTGCGCCAGATCATCGCGCAGCCGCTCGGCGCCCAAGTGCCCGATGCCGAAATTTCGCTCGTCTCCGGCTTTGGCCTTGTCAATTATGATCGCGGCGTTTGCACGGGCGCCGCTCTCTTGAAAGCTCTGCGATGAGCGAGCGCGCATCCCGCGAAAAACGCGATCCGCTGGCCCGCAAAAAGGCGCGGCACACGCCCCCTTCGGCGCGCAGCCGTGCTATGCACGCCATGTCGGCCCGCGCCGCAATGGGTCGGTTCGTACTGCAAGTCTGCACATCCTGTGGCACGGCGACCTATCCCCCGCGTGACGCCTGCCCGGCCTGCTGGGGCGAACTTGCCTGGCAGGATATCGAGAATGGTGGGCAGCTACTCAGCCACACTATCATCCACGCCACGACCGATCTCTATTTCCGCGACCATCTGCCCTGGCGCACCGGCACGGTCGCGCTCGATGCGGGGCCAATAGCCCTCGCCCATCTGCACCGCGATCTCGCCCCCGATGACCGGGTGGAGGTTCGCATCCTCCTCGACAGAAGCGGAAATGCCGCTCTATTCGCTTTTCCGCCTGATAGGGGTTTCGACATGACCGATCCGCAACTGCGCGAGTTCATCGTGCCCGTGCAAGGCAAGACCGTGCTGGTGAGCGATGCCCGCAGCGCCATCGGCCTCGCAATGGTCAAGGCACTGCACGATGCAGGCGCGGGGTTGATTATGGCCGGCATGTTGCCGCCCACACGCATCGCCGATGCCGATCACCCCATCCTGCGTCTGCCCGGCGTGCAGATGGTGCCGCTCGACATCACGGACCAGGTCAGCCTGTCTGAAGCGCTCAGCAAAATCGGCGGGCCGCTAGATATCGTCATTAACACTGCGCGCCATGTGCGCAGTGGCGGCGTTAGTGGCGGCGCAAATATCGTCGAGCAGCGCCGCGCCTTTGAAGTCGCGGCGATTGGGCTCACACGGCTGGCGCAAAGCTGCGGGCCGATGCTTGCTGGCCGATCGCATGGCGCCTTTGTGGACATCATATCGAGTGATGCGTTGACCGGTTCGGCGGACCATGCAGGCTTTGCCGCAGCCGAGGCGGCACGGCTCTCGCTGTTGCAGGCATTCCGTCACGAGATGCGGGAAGCTGGCGTGCGCGTGCTGTCGATCTTCACCGGCCCGGTAGAGGATGAGCATCACCAAAGCATCCCACCGCCAAAGGTTGCGCCTGCCCGTCTGGCGTCCGCCACAATCGAGGCACTTCAGAAAGGGCGCGAGCAGACCTGCGTTGGCGATGTGGCCGACGACGCGATGACGCGTTGGCTGGCTGACCCGGCCCTCTATGCAAGGGAGAAGAACCTGTGACCCTCACCCCCAATCAGACCCTCTCCACCATGATCGCGGGCATAGCTGACGGCGCGATCCGCGCCATCGACCTTACCAACATCCTGTCGAGCGATTTTCCGGTCATCGTACTGCCCTCCGAATTTGGGCAGTGTGAGCCCTTCCGGATGGAAACCGTCTCGCGCTACGATGCCAATGGCCCGGCATGGTATTGGAACAATATCTCGATGAACGAGCATACCGGCACGCATTTCGATGCGCCGGCGCATTGGGTGACGGGACGCGACATTCCAAACGGAACGGTTGACGCGGTTCCACCAGAAGACTTCATCCACCCCGCCGTCGTCATCGACATTGCGCCGCAAGCAGCGGCGGACGAGGATTTCATCGTTACGCGCGCTTTTCTGGAGGAATGGGAAACACGCAACGGCCCCATCCCGCCACGCCACTGGGTCCTGCTGCGCTCAGACTGGTCGAAGCGGGTAGGCACGCTCTCCTATCTTAACCTCAAGGACGACGGCGCCCACTCGCCCGGCCCGGATGCCGACGCGATGCGCTTCCTCGTCCATGACCGTAACTGCATCGGGCTAGGCGTGGAAACAGTCGGCACAGATGCGGGGCAATCCAGCTTGTTCGATGAGCCGCTCCCTGCGCATTCAATCCTTCACGGCAATGGCCGCTATGGTCTGCAATGCCTGACGAACCTCGATCAGTTGCCTGTCTTTGGATCGATCATCATCGCCATGCCACTCAAGATCAAGGGCGGCTCGGGAAGCCCACTACGCGTCATGGCGCTTGCGCCGACAGACGCGGCCTGATGCGAGATAAGAAAACCAGCCCGCAAACGAAGCTGGCCGAAAATACAAACTAAGATGCCAGCAACGCAATACCGACAGACGGTTGATCCGTCATTGATTGGGTTGAGCAACACAGCGTGTGCGGCAAGGGGAGGATGACGCAAGCAGCATGAACAGGCGTACACAAGAAGATCAATCCAACGGCGGCTTGCTGAGCGGTGTATTGGGAACTGGCGACATCATTTTCATGATCCTCGCCTGTGCCGCGCCGATGGGCGTTCTCGCCGGAATCATCCCCTTGGCGCTCGCCTTTGGCAATGGCGCGGGTGTGCCCGGGACGCAGCTCCTCGTCAGCTTGATCATGATCCTGTTTGCGATGGGCTATGTGCGGATGATCCCGCATGTGCGCAACGCTGGCGCCTTTTATGCCTACATTGCACTCAGTCTGAACAAGGAAGCCGGCATCGCGGCCGCCTATGTCGCGGTTACGGCTTATATCTGCGCGGCAGCCTCCGTGCTGGGGGCAATGGCCTATTTCATGTCCGATCTGCTGCAGAGTGCCTTCGATTTTTCGACGCGATGGGAGATATGGGCAGGCCTCGGGATTTTGGCCGTCTCCTGGCTTGGCTATCACAAGATCACGATGGCCGCCAAAGTGCTCGCCGTGGCCCTGTTGCTCGAAGTCGGCCTCATTCTGCTCATCGATGCCCTAATTCTTCATGACGTGGGATTTTCCGGCCTGGATTTCTCCAGTTTTACGCCAGGCACGATCCTCGCGCCTGGCCTTGGCATCGCACTGATCTACGCAATCAACGGCTGCATCGGCTTTGAAGCGACCGCCATCTATCAGGAAGAAGCGCGCGACCGGCAGCGCACCATTCCGCGCGCGACCTATGGCGCAGTGGTGGTGCTCGGCACATTCTACGTGCTTTCCTCATGGTGCCTCGTGATGGCCCTCTCTCCTGAAAACGCGCAGGCACGCGCCGCCGCCGACCCCGGGCGGCTCGTGACGGGGGTTGCGATGCAATATCTGGGGCATTTTGGGCGCGATGCCCTTAACCTACTGACGGTCACGAGTCTGTTCGCGGCGACCCTGGGCTTTTACAACAATATTTCGCGCTATGTGTTTGCCCTCTCGCGTGACGGTTTGATGCCCCCCGCGCTGGGCAGCGTTCACTCGCGCCACGGCTCGCCCTATGTCGCTTGCCTGCTGCTGACGGCCATTCTCACAGTCATCATTGGCCTTTTTGCACTGGCTGGGCTCGACCCGTTGCTAAGCCTCGTCACCAGCCTGTCATCGATGGGCGCAGTGGGGCTCGAAATCCTGCTCGCTACCACCTCCCTTTCTATCCCTTATTATTTCGCGCGGCGCGGGGAGATTTCCATCGGCACCTTCTGGGCGCCTCTGGTGGCAGGCCTCGCAATCACCGCGATCACCTATCTGTCGCTCACCAATTATTCCGCGCTAACCGGCACGGATCTGGCCATCGTAAACCGGCTGCCATTCCTTTTCGTCGGGCTGATTGCGATTGGTCTGCTGCACGGCCTTTGGCTGCGCAAGAACCGTCCGGACGTTTACGCGCAGGTTGGCTCCACTCATGTCGAAGGCGACCTTACCGCTGCCTTGCCCCCTGAACAGCGGCCTTGAACCCCGCAAAACCGAGTTTGGAAGAAGCCATGTCTCAACTTGATAACCAACCCGCGACCATGCCGCCGATCACTCTTCCAAGTGGCCGGCTCCTGCTGGATGGTGAACTGGTCGAGCCGCGCGGCGCGGGAAGGATGATCGACGCGCTCGATCCTGCTACGGGCAACAAGATCATGTCTTTCCCGGCCTGCCGTCGCGAGGATGTCGACCGCGCGGTTGGGGCCGCGCATCGCTGTTTCGAAAGCAAGACTTGGCAAGGGATGCGTCCGCTTGATCGTGGCCGTCTGCTCGAAAACCTTGCTTTGCTGGTCGAGAAGCATCGCGATGAACTGGCCGCACTGGAATCGCTCGATAGCGGGAAGCTGTTGTTCGTAACGCGCGCCATCGATCTTCAATTCACCATAGATGGCCTGCGCTACTTCGCCGGCTGGGCATCCAAGATCACCGGCGAATATGTGACGCATAACCCGCTGATGCCAGAGGATGCCGTCTACCGCGCATACACCCAGCGCCGCCCAATTGGTGTGATCGGCGGCATCACGCCCTGGAACTTCCCAATCGGTCAGGCGATCCAGAAGATCGCCCCGGCCATCGCCTTTGGCTGCACGGTCGTGCTCAAACCGTCGGAGGAGAGCTCGCTCACCACGTTACGGCTGGGCGAATTGATCGCGGAGGCGGGCTTCCCCGCGGGCGCAGTCAACATCGTAACCGGTTATGGCGCAGAGGCAGGTGCCGCACTGGTCGATCATCCGCTCGTCCGCAAGATTGCCTTCACCGGATCGACTGCAACGGGCCAGAGCATTTTGGCCGCATCAGCCAAGACAATGAAGCGCGTCACGCTGGAACTGGGTGGCAAGTCACCCACGATCATCCTGGCGGATGCCGATCTAGATCGGGCCATTCCCGGCGCAGCAGCAGCCATCTTTTCCAATTCAGGCCAAATCTGCACCGCAGGCTCGCGCCTGCTGGTCGAAGATGCAATCTACGATGCCGTGCTGGAGGGTGTCGCCAAGATTGCAGACGGGCTGCAGCTCGGCTCCCCCTTCGATATGGCAACGCAGATCGGCCCTCTCATTTCTATGCGGCAACGCGACAAGGTGAGCGGTCTGGTCGATGCAGGCGTGGCCGAGGGTGCGCAGGTGATCGCTGGCGGCGTGGCGGGCAATGGCGCAGGCTGGCATTATCGGCCAACGGTGCTAGCGGACGTCACCCCGGGCATGACCGTGATGCGCGAGGAAATCTTTGGCCCGGTGGTCTGCGCAACTCGCATCACCGATCGCGCGCAGATTGTACCGCTCGCCAATGACACACCCTTTGGCCTCGCCGCCAGCATCTGGACCCGCAATCTCGACCATGCCCATCTGCTCGCCGAGCGGATCGAGGCAGGCACTGTGTGGCTCAACACCCATAATGTGCTCGATCTTGCGATGCCCTTCGGCGGCACCAAGATGTCCGGCCTTGGCCGCGAATTTGGCACTGAGGCAGTCCATGCCTTCACCGAGCCCAAGGCTGTCTGCATGAGGCTCGAAGGCGTTCATGACTTTGGCTGAGTGAGGGCGCTGAGCGCGATTAACGTCGATGCTGCGCCAGCACCACACCGGCGATTGTGAGCAGACCGCCGATCACCAGTGACACCGTGAGCGCCTCGCCCAAAAAGGCGATGGCGAGCGCGGCGGTCACGAGCGGCAACACATTGAAGAAGGGCGCGGCGCGGGCCGGGCCGATCCGCGATATGCCCTGCATCCAGAGCAATGGCGCCACGACTGATCCCAGCGCCCCGGCATAAGCGATCATCCACAGGCCCTGCGGCTGCACGGCGCTGCTGGCCGAGGCCCACCAGAGCGGCAGCATGGCGACCATCGCCACGAAGGACTGGCCCAACAGATCGACAAGCGGCGACACAGCCTCGCTGCGCCAGCGGCCAAGCAGCACGCTATAGAGCGCAAAGCAGGCCGTCGCCGCAATCATGATGAGATCGCCCCGGTTGGCGGGCTCGGCAAAGAGCAGCAGCGGGTCGCCATGCGACACGACCACCGCCATGCCGATCATGGAGACCGCCGCGCCAATAAGCGCCGCCCGGCTGATCGCGGCGCCAAACAGCAGTCTAGCAAAGCAGACTGCCAGCATCGGCATCAATGTCTGGATGAGCCCAAGATGGATGGCCGAGGTGTAGCTGGCCGCAAGATACATCATGTACGGGAAGAGCGCGCAGCCGAGCAGCCCCAGGATGACCGTCCGTGGTAGCCGGGCCAGCACGGCCGCCCGTTCGCGCCGCAATGCAGGCCAAGCCAGCGGCGCCAGCAACAGCGTCGCAACGGCCCAGCGGAAGAAGGAGATTTCCGCAGCGCTCAGCACGCTTGCGGAAGCCTTGGTAACAACCGCATTGCCGCCCCACAGCAGCACGGCCAGCAAAGGCAGCGAAAGGTCCGTCGCTGATTGCCGCGGGATCAGAAACGATCCAGCCGGTAAGGCGTCGGATCGATGGCGGGCGTCTTGCCCATCACCAGATCAGCGACCAGCTCACCTGCGCCGGGCGCCGTGCCAAAGCCATGCCCGGAGAAGCCGGTTGCCAGCGTCAGATTGGGCAAGCGGGCAACGGGACCGATCACCGGCATCGAATCCGGCGTCACATCGATCATCCCGCCCCACTCCTGCGCTATCTTGGCTTTGGCGAAGATCGGCCATGCAGCGATCAGATTGCGCATCGCTTCCTCATTCAGCGCATGATTGACCGGCGGGTCCATCGTGCGGACCTTCTCGAAGGGCGAGGTCTGATCCGCTTTCCAGCGACGCGGCAGGCCAAGGTCAGCAAAAAATTCCCGCCCGAATGACACACGCAAATTGCTCCACTGCGCCATCAGCGTGGGCAGATACTCCATGCCGATCAGCAGGTGATCGAGCGTCAAGGGTGCAAACAAAGCGCCGCGCTGGGTGATGGTGTAGCCGCCATCAATCCGCTTGCGGAAGGAGAAGTCGGCGCCGCCCACGGCGCAATCAGTCGGCCCCTCCATCGCCTCTGTCCGCAGCACTGCGGCGACGAGCGGCAGGGTCAAGAGCTTCACGCCATGGTTGGCAAGGAAGCGGCGTGACCATACGCCACCGGCCAGCACCACTTGCGAGCAACGGATTTCTCCCTGCTCCGTCACAACGCCGCACACCGCGCCGCCGGACGTCTCAAGCGTACGCACGGCGCAATTCTCAACGATCACCGCCCCCTTAGCCATCGCCGCCCTGGCGATTGCGCTCGATGCCAGCGTCGGCTCAGCGCGACCGTCGGATGGGGTAACGATGCCACCCGCCCATGTACCGGTGCTGCCGGGAATAAGCTCGGCGATCTGGCCCGGGGTCAGCAGGCGTGAATCCAAGCCGGAGCCCTTCACCGTTTCGAGCCAGCCCTCGTAGACGGCCAGCTCTTTTTCAGTGCGTGCCACATAAGCAATGCCCGCCTGACGGAAACCGCAATCATCGCCCGTGCGCTGCGGCATTTGCGCCCAGAGCCGCTCTGCCGCCTGCGCCATTGGCAGATCGACTGGCGGGCGCATCACCTTGCGCACCCAACCAAGGTTGCGCGATGATTGCTCGCCCGCAAGCCGCCCCTTCTCTATGACCACCACCGGCACGCCGCGTTCGGCAAGACACAGGGCGGTCGACAGCCCGACAATGCCCCCGCCGATCACCACCACCGTGGTTTCCTTCGGCAAAGCGGCGGATGTTTGAACAGGGACGATCTTAGGAGCCATAAAAGCGGGGCCTTACGGTTGGACGTGCGCGGCCAGCCTGCCGCCGGCAATTAGAGCGAGATCAGCAGTTCTTTGACCGTCGCCTTGGACACACCGCGAATGGCGATCACGTCGATTTCCACCTTATATTGCGTCGAGCCCAGCGGCGGGCAGGTCATAGTCAGCGTGGGATTGATCCCGCGCATCCTATTGCCATAGGTTTCCATGATCGTCTCGACGTCCTCCGGGAATTGCACGAACACACGAGCAGAAACCACATCCTCCAGTACCGCATCCACTGCAGCCAACGCACCGGCGATGTTATCGAGCACCTGATTGGTCTGTTCGGCCAAATCCTCCGGGATCAGCTTAGTGCGGGGGTTGCGTCCGGCGGTATTGGAAACGAAGATCATGTTATCCACTGCGACGAGCCGCGAATAAGAGCCATGCTCCTCAAACTTATTGCCGGTTTTTACCTTGATGACGTCTGGCATGGTGCCTCACTTTCCAAATGAATATCGGGTTGGTTCATGCGGACTATTTGAGCGCAGGCTCGTCCCACAGATTAAGTTTGACGCCGATGCCCTTCGCGACGGCGTTGCGGTAGACCATCGTGCCCCAGGCCACGTCCTCTACGGCCATGCCACCCACGGAGAGGATGATGATCTCATCATCGTTCCGGCGTGCGGGCGTCGTGCCGGATACGATGGCGCCAAGATCTTCCAGTGCATCGCGGGGCAGCTTGCCTTCCTCGACCAGATCGAAATAGCGCACACCAACGGCTGGCACATGGTTGTGGCGCGGCGCTGGCAGCTCTTCGAGATAGGCTTCGTAGAGCCCGGTAAAGTCGAGCACCTTGCGGATCTCGGGCGCTTCCATCCCTTCATCGATGTTGCAGGGCGCTGGCATGGAGAGGAACGTGCCGGGCCGCACCCATTCGCGGCGCACGGTTGGATATTTGGATGGATCGCCGGTCGCAACGGAGGCACAGAAGGTGGCGATGTCGGAATCCCGCACAACTTCTTCGTCCGTCTCGACGACCTTGACTGTGGTAATCTGTGGGTAGGTTTGAGCCACCCATGCCGTAAACGCATCCAGATTGGCCTGTCCCCGGCCCCGCACCTTGACCGTGTCGATCAAGGGGCAAGTCGCCATGAACGCAGCGAGCGACGTGCGTGCCATGACGCCCGGCCCCACAATGCCGACCACGCGGGAATCCTTGCGCGCCAAATAGCGCGCACCAACACCCGGCACAGCGCCCGTGCGATAGGCAGATAGAAGATTGGCCGACATCATCGCCAAAGGCGCGCCGGTATCGACGTCATTGAGGATGAATGTGAGGATCGAGCGCGGCAGATTCCGATTGCGGTTCTCGACGTTGGAGCCATACCATTTCATGCCAGCCGTGCGGAACGATCCGCCGAGATAAGCGGGCATTGCCATGAACCGGCGGTCCGTTGTCGGCTTGGGCATATCCGGGAAGGGCGAGTCTTCGGGAAAAACGATGATAGCGCCGTGGGAATTGTTATTGCCGCCTGCCATCCGATAGTCACCCACATGGAGCAGGCGAAACATCTCTTCCATCGCATCGACGCACTTGGGCATATCGGTCACCCCCGCCCGGATCATGTCCGGCTCGGAAAGATAGATGAAGTCTATGCGGGGGAGCGCGGCCTGAAGGCTCGCCCCAGCTTTGTCATTTTCGGACAACACGGCGCCTTCCTGCGTCGAAGCAGCCATCCGGGCATCCGCTTTCAAATCTGGCACAAGCAACTCTCCAATCGCCGGTTCGAATAATGATTGCTGTCTCGACAGCATCCCGACACTCACCCTAGCCGTTTCGGCGGATGGGCTTGGCGAGTAAATTGCATCTAGGGATTGACCGTTTGCATAATCGGCCATTAGCTTGCGCTATGGCAGGCAGCTTTGACACTCCTCTACTGACGACATCCCCTTCCCGAAGCGGCACGGGCACCATCCGGCTGTTATTTTTGAAGGCGCTGCTCGATGCACTGGCCGATGTCGGCAGGCAGGTGGACCCGCTGCTGCGTGAGCATGGCATGTT
Organism: Sphingobium sp. BS19; assembly: GCF_027925545.1. NCBI lineage: Bacteria > Pseudomonadati > Pseudomonadota > Alphaproteobacteria > Sphingomonadales > Sphingobiaceae > Sphingobium > Sphingobium sp. BS19. The sequence continues at coordinate 207,079 of NZ_BSEF01000001.1, read as the reverse complement.
CCGCTCGCAGCTCGATACGCCTTATGAATTCGTGCCGCTCCACCGCTATGTGGCGCTGGTCGAACAAGCATCCCGCAAATTCCATCGCCCCCATTTGGGGCTGGAAATGGGCGCGACATTCGGGCTGGCGGAGCTTGGCCCCTTTTATGCCCTGCTGCGCGCATCCGGTACGCTACGTGGCGCGCTCAATTATCTGGTGCTGTTTCAATCGCGCCTGCAAAGTCGCACGCTGTTCGACAGCCGGATCGACCCGGACACGACCACCTATTCCTATCGTATCGAGGATGAGGGGGTGTGGCCCCGGCTGCAGGATTCGGAGTTCGCGATCTCTGGCTATGTCAATCTGGCCCGACAACTCACCTCAGCAAAATGGGCGCCAGCCGCCGTTCATTTCGAGCATTCGATTACGGGCCGCGAGGAGCGCCTATCACACTATTTTCGCGCACCCGTGCTGGGCAACCAGCTCGCCAATGCGTTGGTGATTCGCAACGAGGATCTGGATCAGCCCTTCGCCAGTGCCGTTCCTTCAGAAGACGTGAAGCTGCGCACCATCCTAGAATGGCATTTGCTCGACCTGATGGGACCCGAATCCACACCGAGCGAAAGCTTCGTCTCGCTCACCAAGGATGTCATCGCCCGCTGGCTGGGTCGCACCCATGTAGATTGCGCGACGGTCGCGGCGGAACTTAAATTGTCAGAGCGCTCATTGCGGCGACGGTTGACTGAGGAAGGCACATCCTTCCGCGAGTTGCTGCAGGCGACGCGGCAGGACCGTGCACAGACGATCCTCTCCAAGCCGGGCATATCGCTCGCAGTCGCCGCCGAGCAACTAGGCTATTCCGACACTGCCGCTTTTTCCCGCGCATTTAAAGAGTGGACCGGCGTTTCGCCAGGCCGCTTCCTTCGCAAGCCGGAAGATGAAATGGCAAGCCCGGTCTAGACGACGCTACTTGCCTTCGTGACTGGCTGCACCTGATTAACATCCTTCAGGTGCGGCATCCCCACGACGGCCTGCGTCGTTACCACATGCTAGCCAAGGCCAAGCCCGGCATACCATCCACTTGAAAACGGCGGTCAGTCTCGTAGCGCATAGTTCCCCTTCGGAAGACCACCCGCGCTGGCAAGGGCATGTCTAGAACGCGCGGCTGGCCCAGGGCGCCATGCCGATCACCAGGGGAACAATCGGCATGATCAATGCTCAAAAAATCAGAAGATCAGTTCGAGCGTGAAACCGATCCAGCGGCCGAGGCAGATGACCAAGGTCCATACGATAAGTGACGAAATGCCAGCGAAGCGCGCCGCAGCGGGCGGCGGCATGTCGGCATCCCAATCGGCAATCCTGCGGTACGCGGTCGAATGGAACCACATCATGTTCAGTCCCGCGATAGCGATTGCCACCAACTTAAGCAGGAACTGCGTGTTGTTCGCATACGCAACCGCGTTCGAAATGAACAGGAGGCCACCGGTGATAACCGCCACCACAAAGGCGATCCACGTGTACGGCAGCAGCTCGGCGATCAGCGTCGCCGCGCTTCCACGGTAAGACGCGAAGCCCAGCAAGCGAAGATCGACAATCAGGATGGTGCCGAACACAAGGGTGATGGCAAGGACGTGCAGCGATTCAATCAGGGGAAACGCATTCACATTCTCACGAATAGAAGAAGACAGGGACAAATCGTAAATTTGCTGAAGGATGGCTTGGTCGATCATGGCAAAACTCTTCCGTTAATCAGGTGGACGGCCGCCGAAGCGGCGCTCGAAGCGATCAGACGTAAGCGATGAAGCGACCGCAGAAGATCACGCAACACCAGACCAAAAGCATCAGCCAAGCCAGCGGTCTGGAGGACTCAGCGGAACCTGCGGCTCCCTCCAGCGCAGGACCGGCAACCAACAGAGACTTGCGGGCGCGCAGCGTGACGAGACTTGCGCCGGCGACCAGCACCATCTTGGTGATGAACACGTTGTTGGTGAGCGTGCGCCCAGGCTCGGCGACAACGAGTATGACGCCAGTGGTCAGCAGCACCAGCAGCGCCCAGCGCATCCAGGGCAGAAACCGCCGCAGCACATCCGCCGCCGGACGGTCCGTGGCCAACACGCCAGCAAAGCGCAACTCCGTGCAAAGTGCGGACCCGATCAGCACCGCGATGGCGAGAATATGAATGCTCTGGATACTTGGGATGATCCAACTGGTCTCGCGGATCGCGGTCGCGACCGGCGTGGCATAAAGCCAATCGCCAAATTCTGTGACGGACATCTCTAAATCCCCTCTGTTGTAAGTTCCTGCCACTCATTTAAGCTGAGGGGCTGTGCATGGTTCTGGTCTAGGGGCTTACGGCCAGCTTCCAAGGTTGAAACGGTTCGATACCGGTACAGATGGCGACGCGTTGGCCATTCGCCTGCAACGGCGCGTGGTTTGGGCCGGAAAACCCGCGAGCAGAATGGCGATATGCCGCTAAATGCTCCCCCCGCTTCACACGCTGTAACGCTGCTGTAACCTATGGGTCACCGCTATTTGATTCCGCACAACGAGGATGATCGCCACTATACGCAGGACGGTCCACTCCATGCTGGCCGATCGGTATCCGAAAGGGAAGACTGATGACACGAATCCGGGCAGCAGGCGCTGCGGCGATATTGATCCTGTCCATGAGTAGCTGTGCCAAGCCGGAGGAGGTGAAGCCAGCCGACGCCAAGGCGTATATGATCGAGCATGTGCAGCCTGCCGCACAAAACTATTGGGATGCCGTCCAATATATAAGCGACGAGAAAGGCGCCCGTGAGATCGTCCCCACTAACGCTGAAGAATGGAACCGGACGGTCGAGGCAGCGCGAGTACTCAAGCAATCGGCCGAAATACTCAAGCAGCCTGCCTATGCAGCCAATCGCGGAACCGACTGGCAGGATTTTGCAGAAGGTCTGGCGCAAGCTGCAGCCAGGGCTGAGACTGCGGCGCAATCCCATGAACCGGACACGGTGCTCGAAGCAGGCGGCACACTCTACAATGTTTGCACCGCCTGCCATGAGATCTACTTGCCAACGCCCGTCCGGTTGGGTCCAGACCCTCATAACAGCACACAGCAGTAAGACTGGTGCGGCGCCTCCTAACAATCCCATCTATCCTCTTCGCGGCGGTGGCGCTCCAGTTGATCGGGGCACATAGCGTCCTTGCGCATGATGTGGCGCAAAGCGACCGAGCCTTTGTTGCAGCAACGCAGGGACAGGCGATCATGCCGTTCCTGTATCTCGGCGCAAAGCATATGGTGACCGGATATGACCATATCCTGTTCCTCGTGGGCGTGGTCATGTTCCTCTTCCGCTTGCGCGACGTCGTGCTCTACGTTTCGCTCTTCACGCTTGGCCATTCGCTCACGCTCATGTTGGGCGTTATCTTCCACATCGGTGCGAACAGCCATGTGGTGGATGCGATCATCGGCCTGTCGATCATCTATAAGGGTGCGGAAAACCTTGGCTTGCTGCGCACGCTGGGCTGGCGCGTGGATACCCGGCTGGCGGTGTTGGCCTTCGGCCTGTGCCACGGCCTAGGCCTTGCCACCAAATTGCTGAGCCTTTCGATTTCTCCTGACGGTTTGCTGGTCAACCTGCTGAGCTTCAATGTCGGCGTGGAGATCGGGCAGATCATCGTTCTTTTCTTCGTCGTCTGCCTGCTCAATCTTGTGCGCAACCGCTCCGGATTTGCAGCAAAGGCTGCGGTCGCAAACTGGCTGCTCATCGTAAGCGGTGCAGCAATCATGTTCCATCAAACATCGGAGTATCTGGCATCATGAGCGATATCGAACCGGCTACCGCCTCGAACCGGCGCAAGATAATCCTGCTGAGTACAGCGGCAGCGGTGGCGCTTGGGGCAATTACAGTGGTCTTCATCCTTCCCGCAGAGACGGGCATCGACCCGACTGGCCTAGGCAAGGCAAGCGGCCTAACCGAGATGGCCAATCCGCAAGCCAAGGAAGCACTTGATCGTGGCCAGAAGCGCACGGGCGTGCTCACCAGCAGTGACGCACCACCTGCCGCCCTAGCCGGCCCCCGCGATCACTGGACCTATACGCTGCCACCCTATGGTGAGATCGAGCTGAAATATACGCTCGACAAGGGCGCGGCGATTGGCTTTGCATGGCGGGCCGACGGGCCGCTGAACTATGACATGCACGCTCACCCTTTCGATGGCGGCGAGGCACTGACCGAAAGCTATGCCATCGCCAAAGGCAGCAGCCAGAACGGGCGCTATGTTGCTGCTTTTTCCGGCATTCATGGCTGGCACTGGCAGAACCGGACCCTCTCCCCGGTCACGTTGACGCTCGATACGTCCGGACAGATCAAAGGCTCTATGGTGATGGATGGTCGACAGCCCCAACCGCGCAGCCTTACACCTGCCCCGGTAAGCAGCGCAAAGCCATAGGCCAACAACCCCTGCTTCCATCGCCTGCCTCACATATAGCAAAAGGGCCGCACCGGTTTCACCCGATGCGGCCCTTTTAATGTCTGGCGGATTGGATCAGTCAGCTCAGAAGCTGAAATCGACATTCAAACCAACCGTGCGCGGCCGGATGTAATTGAACCAGTCCGCGTTGAAAGAGGTCTGGTTGTAGAAACCGCCACCGATCACACCACTTTCATTGGTGAGGTTCTGCACGAACGCACTGAGCGTCCAATTGTCAAATTTGAGCCCGGCATTGACGTCAATTTGCACATAGTCAGGATATGTCTGGCGCAGGGGGGCCAGGCTTTCCGCCGGTACGAACTCACCGCGGCGCTTACCAACATACGTCGCCGCTGCGCCGAAGTTGGCCGTGACACGATCCGACACCGGTGCCTCATAATTGAACGAAAGGTGGCCGGAATGATCGCTGGAGAAAGGCAGGCGATCACCACGGGCCGCATAGACTGCTGCCGACGCGAAGGGCTCACGCAGGGTCGCGTTCACATAGGCCCACCATGCCTTGACGGTCAGGCCTTGGGTTGGCCGAGCTTCAAACGCAACCTCGAACCCGCGACTGCGCGCTTTGCCTGCGTTGGAATTGAAGGTGAAGGTACCCAGCGAAGAAACCTGCGTGATCTGAATGTCTTTCCAGTCGATGTGGAACACCGAGACATCATAAGAGAGCAAGCCGCCCGCCAGAGTACCCTTAGCGCCCAGCTCATAATTGACCGTCTTGTCAGGCCGGAACTGGCAAGGGACTGGCTCGGCCGGATCTTCGCTGCAACCCGCGTTCGGCCCGCCCGGACGATAGCCAGTCGCCAGACGTCCATAGATCATATGATCAGGCGATGGCTTGAAGCGGGGCGTAACCTGAAAAGTGAAGGCATCCCCGCTGGCGCTCGGGTTCGTCTCCGCATAATTTGCGGGATCCGGCGCAGGCGATGAGCGAACCCACTCACGGTGCGTCATTTTCTGCTTATTCTTGCTATAACGGCCACCAAACTGCACGTCGAACTGTTCGGACAGGGTTACGGCCAGATTGGCGAATGCGGCATATTCACTGTATTTTACATTATCGCGCCAAACGACCGGATAGCCATAAACGCTGCCGTCTGTCGGGTTGGTCGCCGCCGTATCGATGGTGTATCGCGCCTTCTCATGCGTGTAGAAACCGCCAACGATCCAGTTGATCGCATCGCCTGCCGCCCCGGAGAGGCGCGTCTCGTGCGAGAACTTGTCCACTTCATAACCCTGGCGCAGAACATTGCCGAACTCGGTCGCGTCAGGGAATACCAGCGGGAAGAGGAAACCCGTGAGCGGCGATGCGGTGAAGTCCAGGAAGTCATAATTAGTGGCCCGTGAGAACGCCGTAATAGAAGTAACGTCAACGCCACCAAGGTCGGCATTGATGAGGCCGCTATACATCTGCGTATCCGAGCGGCTGCGGCCTGAACCGAGCTGATCGCTTTGCAGATAGACCGAACCGAGCGATGCATCCACGTTCGACGAGCCATAAATGTCCCGTTCCTGATAGAGCGCGCTGAGCTTAAGCGAGAAGGATTCCGATGGCTTCCACAGAGCCGATAAGCGGCCGCCCGTAACCTGCGAGGAATTCACATTCGTCTTACCCGTGCGGACATTATCGATATAGCCGGGTTCCTTGCGGGTATAAGCGCTGGCGCGCACGCCGACCGTCTCACCAAGTGGCACATTTATGGCACCGCGCACGTTATAGCCTAGCGTCTGACCGCCTTTTGCGACCCGTTGCACGCCGCCGCCGATCGAACCGCCAAAATCTTTCAGATCAGGGTCGATCGTGACATATTTCACCAGACCGCCCATGCTGCTCGCACCGTAGAGCGTACCCTGTGGGCCGCGCAGCACTTCGATTCGAGCGAGCTCCGAAGGGTCGAGATCAGGCGCCGCGCCAAATAGGCCGCCCTGCCCGGTCGACGAGCCATAAGGCACATCGTCAATGGTGAAGCCGACCACGGGATTACCCGTCACGGGGCTGGTCGTGATGCCGCGAATGGCAAGCTGCGCACGGTTGTTCTGGAATTGCAGGTTTACGCCCGGCACGCTGGCGAAAAAGTCCTGCGCTCTGGTCTGGTTCTGAGCCAACATATCGCTGCCGCTCACCGCTGTCACTGGCACCGGCACGTCGAGCAGACGCTCCTCGCGCTTCTGAGCCGTGATGATGATGTCGCCGCCAATCGCGCCTTCATTGGCATCGAGTTGCGCCTGTGCGGGAGCGGAAAGTGCCAACACCAGAATGCCCGACATGGGCACGCAGGATAGTTTAAGCGCTCGTTTGAAAGTCCTTGTCATTGTCATTTCCCCTTTTGTTAAGTTATTTATTTTGACGAAATCTGCGGTTATCCCGCTTGTTTTGCGCCGGATGGCGAAACTGGGTTGGCCGCGTGTGCGGCCGGTCGCGCTCTGGCCTGGAGCGGTCTGCGTCGTCGCCACCACAAGAGGACGCCGGTCATGGCAATCCCGACCACCATCAAGCCGAATGCGGAGACCGCAATCTGCCAGGGCCGTCCGCCAATTGCGGTGACATGCAATGCCATCAGCCAGCTCGTCACAGTGTTGCCGACATGTTGGCCGGTGGGCAGTTGCATGCCCAGAAACCGGCCATTACGGGCATCGATCGCAATCGTTGCAGCCGTGGCTGGCGAGTTCGTCTCGGTCGGATTACCCTGTCCGTCGAGGAGATCGCGCGACGTGTGCATCTGGAAAAAATAAACGCCAAGGTCGCGCCGATATTCAATTGAGGCGGGCTTGCCGAGCGTGAAGTCCTCACGCTTGGCCTGCTGCGCAAAGTAGAGCTGCCCAAGATCAGCGGCCTTGAACCAATCCACTGGTGGATCGAGCAATGGCTTTGGGAGCGATGGCCGGGGGGGCGCTTCCTGGAAATGCTCGTAAGTGGTGAACAGCTTTACGAAGCCCGCATAATAGGTGCCCAGATTGAGCGCGAAGCCCGTCACCGCAAAGATCATCAGTAACGGAAACAGCCAAAGGCCGGACGCACGATGCAGATCGAGCACGAACCGATTGCCGTTGCCGCTCCGATCAACCTTCCACGATGTTGACCAGCGCTGCAGGAAAGACCGGCGCTGCCCGCCCGCCTTGCGCCGTTTCAGCTTGGCCGGAAGGGTGAGGTAAAGGCCGACGGCTGTTTCAAACGCCCAGACCAGACTCAGCGATCCCATGAGCAGAATACCGACGCCGAGCGGAAAAATGAGCGCATAATGCAGATAATAGAGGAAAGACGGTACGCTTGAGGGCGCAAGCGTCGCGGCGCCAATCACGCGCTGGCCAAGCCGCTCACCTGTGTAGGGGTTGGCGAACACCTCATCATAATCAATCTGCGCTGGCTCGCCAGTACGCGGATCAATAGCCGGCATGACGCGTGAAAACAGCGTCTCATCAGGTTTTTGCGGGAACTGGAGCGAGAAGAGGTGAGCGCGCGGATCCTGCTTTTCCAGCCGTTCGCGGATGGCCAGCGCATCATGAATCGTCCAGCCCTGCGTCTGCGGTGTGACCACGCGCATGCGACTATTCAGGGCGCGCTCGAGATCGTCATAATAAGCGATTATGCTGCCCGTGCCCGCAATCAAGACAAGGAAGAAAGCAAGCGCAAGGCCAACATAGCGATGCACCTTTACAACCGTGAGTCTAAGTTGCGACGGACCGCTCAAATACAAACTCCATGCGTGGACGAATTATGTAACGTTTTTAAAAAGTGCGTCACCACTCCCACCACTGCGAGAGGGATTTGCGGCATCCTATGCAGGGTACGCGGCGCCTCCGTTTCCCCTGATTTACTTTCAGCTTAAACTGACATGGATACGGAAAGACAGAATTGCCCGCACGCTCACATAGCTTGCAATTTCGGCCATCGTCCGAGATCGCAAGCTTGGCTGACTTCGCCGGAGCACCCCTTTGGTCCTCTGAAGCGCCCCGCCCACGGACTTCCGTGCGGGCAATCAGCATATTTGCCCCGGGGCCGAAACAATGGTTATTTAGGCCGAAGATGAAATAGACATGTAGCGCGCCTGTTCACATTGTCTGAGCCAGCTAAAGTGCTGACTAAAGGAGCAAGATGTGATCGGATCCATTCGCAAGGCCTGGCAGGCGACCATCTCGGAAGATGCCTCCATGCCGCTCGACACGACGCTCTCCAGCCTGACACGCGCGAATTTTCTGCGCGTGATGGCCGCCGGGGCGCTAGTGGCCAGCTCTGGTGGGATTGCCAGGGCAACCGCAGCCACCAATGCGCGGCGCATTGCGCCCGTCACCGATCTCGATGCATTTTATGACGCCTGGCAGGAACGGATGAACAGCGGCGATCTAGAAGGTCTGGTCGATCTTTATGTCGAGGATGTCACTTATGTGAATTCCGACAAGAAGCTGCTGCACGGCAAGGCGCAGGTGAAGGCCGATTTTGAAGGGTTGCTTGCCCTCAAACCACAGATCGTTCTCGGCAACCGCAAGCATGTGGTCTATCAGGATATAGTGCTTACGACCAACCATTGGCGCATGAATTTCACCAATGCCGATGGGGTCAAGCAGGAGCTGACCGGCGGCGGCATCGAGGTGATCCGCAAGCAGGCCGATGGCGGCTGGCGCTTCATCATCGATGACGCCTCTCGCGCAGCGTACTGACTTAGCGACAAATCAATTCACCTGAGCGGCGCGATCCGGATGCGGCAATCACTGCCCGTCCGGATCGCACCGCTCTTAGTTTTAGGCGTCCTGCATCAGGGCTTTGTCGCCACCTTGGCGAGCATCGCCTCATCACCGGGGCCGATCCGCACCACGATGGAGGTCGGCTCATCCGTCACGGCATAGAGCCGCCCATCCGGCCCCTGCCGCACATCCTTGAAGCGCTGGTGGAGCCCGTCCAGCAACACTTCCTGGCGCATCTCCTCCAACCGATCATTGAAGACTACACGGATGAGCGATCCCGTGCCGTTAATCTGCCCGCGGCGAGCGCTGGCGACGAACAGATTATTGCTCCAGCCGGGCATTGCCATTCCTGTGTAGAAAGCAATTCCGTTCGGCGCGATTGCAGGCGACCAGATCAGCGTAGGCCCTTCCGTTCCAGCGGCAACCGGGCCAACCGGCAAGCGAGAGCCTGCATATTCAGTGCCATAGGTAGAATTGGGCCAGCCATAATTGCGGCCGGGCAGCAGCGCATTCAGCTCATCCCCACCCTGCGGGCCATGTTCGGATGCCACGAGACGCCCCGTGCGCGGATCAATCGCCAGCCCTAGCGGATCGCGATGGCCATAGGTCCAGATCTCGGGCCGGGCACCCTTGGTGTTCCTGAACGGATTGTCCGCCGGAATGCTCCCGTCGATCCCGATCCGCATCACCTTGCCATAGATATTGTCGGTCCGTTGGGCGGACTGGATATCGCCTTCGCTCAACGCGCCAACAGCAACGAAAAGCTGCCGTTTGGGATCGATCAATATGCGCGATCCACCGGTGCCGACCATCACCTCGCCGACCAGCAGATCCTTCACATCCACAAGGCGCAGACCATCCAGCCGCGCCCGCGCCAACACTGTTGTCGCGCTGATGCGATCTGCCTTGGCATCATAGCCGACAGGGCGGTTGAAGGTGAAATAGATGAGCTTGTTGGTGGCGAAGTCAGGATCTGGCCGCACATCCTGAATGCCCAGCACGTCGATCGGCTTGAAATGCTCTGCTTTGCTGTAATTTGGCACATTGGCGATTGGCTGCGCCTCCAGCACGGGATTTGGCCCGGTCGCTTGCCGGAGCAGGCGCAGCCGCTGGCCGCGCTCCACGATCAGCGCGTCGCCATTCGGCAGGAAAGCAAGGCTGTATAGATTCTCAAGCCCCTTGGCGACGATCTCCACCTTCACGACAGGCTGTTCCGCACTACGCATCACATAAGGCCCTGGCCCTGGAAGCTCTGCTGGAACGCCAACCTCTGGCACATCAGCCGCAAACGCAGCCGTGGAGAACAGCGCAATCGCTCCTGCCTGTACCCAATGCCTAGCCTTGCTGCGAAAGTGTTTCATTCAACCGCTCCTGCCTATGCCCAAATGACGGGCCTTTGCCGCCCTTGTTCTAGTCGCTACGCGGTTTGACCGATGATTGCAGGGACGACCATATCCTTGGCATCTTGGGTCAGCAATGCCTGTGCAATCTCCGCCAGCCGATCACGATGCCCGTGGCGGACATGGCTAGACCTATGATCGACATGATCCAGATCAGCAGATCACGCGCTGGGGTAGCTTGAAGCAACAGGTTCAAATCCCAGCGATGGAATAGATCGAACAGCCAGCGATAGGCGCGGCGTCTGCGATCAGTCTCGCCAAGCAGTTCGCCACTATTGGGGGCAATGTGAACCCAGGTTGCGGCGGGATCGTCAAACCTCATGCGCAGCACGGGCAACGCCACCTGCCCGCGCACGGCATACCAATAAGCATCCGGCCGAGACAGCAGATCGACATGGGTGATTTGGGCGGAAGGCACTAGTTTGGCAGCATAGGCCAGAATTGCTGCACCATCAGGGCGCAGCGGCGTGAGCGCCTTAGCGTCGAGCAAGCGCTCGTCGCCGCTGCCGCCTTGAATGCGGACGATTGCGCGCCCAGCGGCTGCACCGATGAGGACCCGGCGCGCATCGGGCACGCGCGCGGCGATCCCGCGAAGGTCAGGGATCGTCAGCGGCGCCCGCCCGGCATAATCATGCTGTGCATCGGTGCCGATCCCTTCGCTGGCGAACAGCCGCCATGGATCGACCGATAGCCATCCTGAAAAGATCCACAGGATCAGGAACATGCTGCCCACCAGGCCGGAAATATGATGCCATTTCATCCAGCCATGATAGGGCGTCATGCGCCCCCCCTTATAGCGCCGCCTGCCCGGCCTAACTCGCATTAGGCCAATCCAGATCCCTGTCAGCGCCACAAGGATGCACGGTCCCGAAGACCACATCACCACTTGCCGCCAGAGCGGCTGATCCTCGCGCAATGCACGTGGATAGAGCCAATGCGGCACCGATCCGAGCCAGTTCCAGAACCGCTCCTGCGCATTAGTGTCCAGCACGACAGCGCCAGTGGTGGACGAGACATAGAGGATGCGTCCCCCCGCGCCCGCGAGCTGCGCCTTCCACAAAGGGCGATGGGCGTCATAGCCCCCGGCGACAACCCATTGATCGCTCTGGATCGCGCTGATGTGCGCAACTTGCTCCCTGCCAAATGCGGACGCGATATGCGCTGCCTCAGCCCGCGAGGCGTGCCTCGCAGCAGCACCCGTATCGGCCCAGATCGTGAGCGGTGCGCCATCCCACAGAGTGACGCGCCACACGGGCCGATCGCCCCGCATCTCAAGCACAATTTGCCGCGCCTGCCCTGCTGGCTGAGCCAGTGCGGCAGGCGCGGTGGCGCCCAATCGCTCCCACGTAATAGGTGACAGCCCAGCCGCCCGCTCCTCCTCAGCCAGTGAGGGGAACGGGACGTAGAGCATCACCAGCCCAGAAGCGAACCAGATGACGAAAAGCAGGCAAGTCGCAATGCCTATCCAGCGATGGATCAGATAGAGCCAGCGCTTGCCCCGGTGCCAGATCATGCTCGCGCCGACTAGAATTTGGCGAACGGACACGTCGAATGATTGCGGACGCCCCAAAATCCACTGCTCATTGCCATAGGTGCTGAAGGCATAAGCCTTGTCGAACAGGTTATAGATGCGCACATCCAGCGCGAGATTGGGTGTGAAGGCATAGGAAGCGCCCAGATCGACAACGGTGTAGGCTGGCACACGGAATATGTTGGCATTGTCGGTAAAACGATGGCCCACATAACGCAGGTTAGCCCCTGTCGAGAAGCGCCCCCCGTCTGTCCAGCGCAATTCCAGATTGGCCGATGCTTGCGGTACGCCGGGTGGTGTCTTGTCCTTGAACCCTGTAAATTCGTCAAAATTGGCATCGAGCACCGTGCCGTTGGCGGACAGGCCAAAGCCGCCGACCAGATCGAAATCGACGCTCGCTTCGATACCTTGCGATGAGCGCTGCCCAACTTGATCGATAGCCCCGCCCGGAACTATCTGCGTGAAGAGGTTTTGCTTGACTAAACGATAGGCCGCCAGCGTGAAATTGCCGCGGCCATCCATGAACAGCCCCTTTACGCCCGCCTCATATTGATAGCCATTGGCATAGGTAAGCTGGAACTGGGCAGCCGAGGTGGCGAAAGTGGTGAGCGTGCCGAGCGGATCGACAGCCGTTGCATATTGCGCATAGAGCGAGAGCGCTGCGCTCGGCTGATAGACCGCGCCCACGCGCCAGGTCGTGCTGCTCAACCTCTTGAACGAATCGCTGCCGCCATTGAGCGCGGGCGCATCGCCGATGATCTGGGTGCCGCTGCCATTATACACCCAGTTCCAGCGTCCGACCTTATTCTCCTCATGCCGCAGGCCGCCAACCAGAGAGAGCTTGTCCGTCACCGCAAGGCGATCCTCGGCGAAGATTGCCCAGCTTGTGGTGCGCGTATGATAGCGCGGCAGCAACCCGACCGTATCCAAAAACAGGCCGGGGTTGAAGCCAGTCAGCGGCACTTCATCCTGCTGAGCTACGGAATCGAACTGGTGGGAGTAGTTGAGTGTAACGCGGCTGACATCGGCGCCGATCAGCAGTTTGTTCTTCATGCCGCCAAACTTGTGATCGAAGGCGATGTGTCCTTGGCTGCCATATTGGTCGACATCATGAACGATGCCATAATTGTCGGCCCTGTAGATATGGCCGGGCGTTCCGACACCATTCCCGTTGGGACAATTGCCGTCACCTGCGATCCAACAATAGCTTTCAAGATTGCGCCACTTGCGGTTGCTCGACAGCCAATAGCTGGTGTTGGCGATCGATATGGCATCGTTGAGCGCCCAAGTAGCGGTCAACGCCAGGCGATTGTCCCGATAGCGCATGGTGGCATCGCCAACATTGTAATTTTCGTGGCGGATCGCCGTATCGAGCACACCGTTCACCAGCGGCGTACCGAAATATTTGCTCGGATTGGCATTGCCGATATCATTGCGCAGCGTGAGCGTAAACGTCTCGCTCGGCGCGAACCGCAGCGCGCCGGAAATCGCCAGATTGTCGCTCTCCCCACGGTCTACAAAGCCATCGGACTGGCGATAGCTCACATCGCTGCGAAAGGAGAGCGTTTGGCTGATCGGACCACCCACGCCCGCGGCAAGGCGCCAGCTATTCTGCGAGCCATAGCCAGCTTCTGCATCGACCTCCATGTGTTCCGTATTGGGCGAACGCGGAATGATGTTGACCACGCCTCCCAGCGCACCCTGGCCGAACAGCACCGACGCAGGGCCGCTCAACACCTCAATCCGCTCGATATTCCATGGGTCGGATGGGAAGGAAATGGAGCCGTTATTGGGGAACAGGCGCACGCCATCATAGAGCTGCATCACCGATTCCTGACCATTGAACCCGCGCATCGCGAAGGAGAGTCCCGCATTGCCCGGATTGCCATTGTTGGTGACACCGGTGGCGCGCGAGACGGCATCCACAATCGCCAGATCGCCCCGCGCCCGGACATCATTACCCGTGATGACGCTCACCGTGGCGGGCGTTTCCAGCAACGTCATGCCAAGACGGCTCGCGGTAGAGCTTGGCTGCGTCAATGTACGCTCCCGCTGCGCCGTTACGATAATGGTCTCGCTGCTATCCTCCGCAGCAAAAAGGGGGGCAGGCAGCATTGCTGCTGTGGCAATGACGGAAATGCCGACCAAACGGCACGCAGTAGCTTGCTTCACAGGCTCAAACCTCTCGATATGCTATGGGAAGTTCCCGCTTCCGGGGCCTGCTTGCGTAAAGAGCGAAGCCGCAACCAACCAAGCCATAACGTGTTAGTTACGGTTGTGAGACAATCGGCAACGGTAATGACGGATGTTACACCGGCGCCGAATGGGGCTACAGCGCGCGCATCAGTTCTGTTTTGGGACGGGATATTTCAAAAGCGAAAGCGCATGCGAATTTCAGTCGCTCGCGCAAATGAACGGGCAACCTAAATTGGTAACGACGCAGCGAGATCTGGCTGACACTGCCTATTCGGCTCAGCCCTCTGCTTTATTCCAGTCATCGAACACCGGACGTGTGAGCTGCAGCATATCCGTGCAGCGCGTATACCAGCCTGCGCCATGCATGCGCGCAATGAGCCCCATCGCTATCGTATCGATATGCAGGCGCTCGGGGTCGACCAGATCGTCCCGCACATGGAATTTCACTACCTCGCCCAGCACGATCGTCGTTAATCCGACTTCGATGCTCTGGTGCAGCCGACATTCCATCGTGACCGGGGCCGAGGCTATGCGCGGTGGCACGATGAGCGTGGAGGGCACGGTTTCAAGATGCGCGGCTTCCAGCTCATCGAAGCCCGGTGGCGCGTCAATGCAGGTGAAATTCATCGCCTCGGCGTCGCTCTCGCTCACCAGATTCACAACGAACTCGCGAGTTTCCAAAATGTTGCGCGCACTATCCTTATAGCTGCCGTCCGCGCGCCGCATCAGCCCGATGGCCACCAGCGGCGGCTCCGCGCCCATCATATTAAAGAAGCTATAGGGTGCCGCATTGCGCACGCCCTCTGGCGAGACCGTAGTCAGCCAAGCGATTGGCCGCGGGGTGATGGCCGCAGCCATCAGCTTGTAGCGCTCAGCGCCGGTCAGCGCTGCAAAATCAAATTCCATAACCTCAATTTTCTCCGGTCAGACGCACCGCGCGCTTGGGCGCAACATCTACAGTGAGATTGAAGATATCGGGCCGGGAATAATGGCCGGTTACGTCAAAATCATATTTGCCACGGATGACCTCGGCCTGATCGATTGTGGCGTAAAGAATTGTCTCGCCTGAAAAGTCCGGCCCGGCCAGCACTTCACCCAGCGGCCCCACGATCATGCTGCCGCCGCGCAGCAACACCGTGTCAGGATCATCGCCGAGCGCACAATCATAATCGGCGGGATAAGCCCCGCGCGTGATGTGCTGGCAAGCCGACAAAACGAAGCAGCGCCCTTCCAGCGCGACGTGTCTCATCGTGCTAGCCCAAGCGTCGCGATCGTCCGCCGTTGGTGCGCAATAGAGCGTGATGCCCTGATCATACATCGCCATGCGCAGCATGGGCATGTAGTTTTCCCAGCAAATTACAGCACCGATCCGGCCTAGCGGTGTCTCGATCACCGGCATGGTCGAACCATCACCAAAGCCCCAGATGAGGCGCTCGGACCCGGTCGGCATCAGCTTGCGATGCTTCGCAATAAGGCCGTTTTCTCCATCGAGGAACAAGGCCGTGCAATAGACAGTGCCGCCATCCCGCTCGATCACGCCGACCACGACGAAGGCCCCTGTTTCCGCGCACGCGTCAACCAAGGCGGACACTTCGGGTCCCTCCAGCGCAATGGCTGCCTCATGATAGCGACGATAATCCTCCCGCCCTTCAGGACGACGCATTCCCACAGGCGCGCCAAAAGACGCACCCTTGGGATAGCCACCAAGAAAAGCCTCTGGAAATACGATCAGCTTGGCGCCCTTGCCCGCCGCCTCGCGGACCAAGTCCGCCGCTTTCAATGCCGATGCCATTGAATCAGTGGGTAGCGACGCAGCCTGAACGACCGCTGCGGTGAAAATCTCTGGCATGGCTATCCTCGCGCCGAATGGCTGCTGGCATCGGCCAGCGTGCAAACACTATAATTCCAATTGACTCCGGCGCAACTTATTTTAAGCTTATAGTAATCCGCAGGAGACAACCATGTCTGAAACCAGCTTCGATCTATATCGTGAAGATATGCTCGGCCGCGCCAACGTGGTCGATACACCCGAACGACTGGCCTATTATCGGCGCCTATCCGAGCTTGGGACAGGCGCGCTTTGGACGGTCGCGAATAAGATCGAGCCGTGGCAGCCCGCTTCAACCAGCGTGCCAATGCTCTGGCGCTATCGCGATTTGCGTGAAGATGTGCTTCGGGCACTCGATCTCGTCACCCCTGAAGAAGCGGGTCGGCGGGTAATCTATCTGGAAAATCCTGGCCGAAGCGATGTAGTGGCTGCGGTCGGCTGGCTTTATTCGGGCTTGCAAGTGATGAAGCCCGGCGAATGCGCCTCATCGCACCGGCATAGCGCCTCGGCCCTGCGGTTCATCATGGAGGGTCAAGGTGCCTTCACAAATGTGGATGGACAGAAAATGACGTTGGGCGCGAATGATTTCGTGCTCACACCCAATGGCACATGGCATGAGCATGGCGTGGCTGAAGATGGAACCATATGCATCTGGCAGGATGGCCTGGACATCCCATTGATGAATGCGCTCGAAGCCAATTTCTACGAGGTTCACCCGGATCTCAATCAGGCGGTCAGTTATCCTGTCGACGCATCGGTGGCGACCTGGGCAAATGCAGGCCTGCGTCCCTGGGGATCGACATGGGACAAGCGCTATTCTCCACTACTCAAATATGAATGGGCGCCCACCTATGAGGCGCTTAACAAATACGCCCGCGTAACCGACGGATCGCCTTTCGATGGCGTGCTCATGGAATATGTGAACCCGGATACGGGTGGCCCGGTGATGTCTACAATTGGCGCACATATGCAGATGCTGCGGCCCGGCGAGCACACCAAGGCGCACCGCCAGACGGGCAGCTTCGTCTATCAATGCTGCAAGGGCAAGGGCTGGTCGATCATAAACGGGCAGCGGTTCGACTGGCAGGAACGTGACATTTTCGTCGTTCCGGCCTGGATGTATCACGAACATGCCAATGCATCGGACAGCGATGATGCGTGCCTGTTTGCTTTCCACGATCTGCCCGTGATGCGCGCCCTCGGACTCTACCGCGAGGATGCCTTTGGGGACAATGGCGGTCACCAGCCAATCCTGTCCAAGCAATCAAACCCATAATTCACCGAACCAAGGAAATGCAATGCAACTAGTCACCTATCGCGCATCGGTCGAAGCCGAAGCGCGCCTCGGCGCGATCATCAACGATCTCGTGCTCGATCTTGCCCGTTTCGGCGAAACGCGTGGGGTCAATCTGCCCTCGACCATGCTGGAGTTTATCGATCTTGGTCCGACAGCGGTGAGCGCCGTTACCGCGCTGATCAGCAGCGCAAAGGGCGTGTTCCCCATCGGTAGTGCAGTGCCGCTCAGCAACGTAAAGCTGCTCGCGCCGATCCCGCGTCCGCGCAAGAATATCTTTGGAATTGGGCTCAATTATACTGAGCATGTCGCTGAGAGTGCCAAGTCGCTGGACACATCGGCCGAACTGCCGCGCCAGCCGGTGATCTTCTCCAAGCCGCCAACCAGTGTAATCGGCCCGGACGAGCCAATCCTGCACAATGCGGAAATCACGGAACAGCTTGATTGGGAAGTCGAGCTGGCAGCGATCATCGGTACGCGAGCCAAGGGTGTGTCACGCGACAAAGCGCTCAACTACGTGTTTGGCTATACGGTCTGCATCGACATGAGCGCGCGCGATTGCCGACGCGCCGGCCAATGGATCTACTCCAAGGGACAGGACAGCTTCTGCCCAATGGGTCCAGTGGTGGTCACGGCTGATGAAATTCCAGATCCCCAGACGCTCGATCTGTGGCTGACCGTAAACGGAGTAGAGAAGCAGCGTAGCAACACCGCATTCATGCTCTTCAAGGTGGATGAGCTGATTGCCGATATCAGCAAGGGCATCACGCTGGAGCCCGGCGACATCATTGCTACAGGCACCCCCGCTGGCGTCGGCGCGGGCCGTGATCCCCAGGAGTGGGTCTGGCCCGGCGACACGATCGTTGCCTGTGTTGAGGGCATTGGCACGCTGCGCCACCCAGTGGTAGCCGCGTAAAAGCCACTTAAACCGAAGGATTGTACAGCCGGGGTGGTCCCCGGCTGTTTTCACATGTCGGGGACCAGAACCCCCATCATGCGGGTGCGAATGTCTTCTGGCCAAGGCTCTGACGTCTGCGTCTCGAGGTTCATGCACACGAGAGTCCCGGTGGCCCGCAGCCTGTCCTGCCCCGCTGCGGCAAACACCGCTGAATACGTGCAACTGCTGCGACCTACTCGTTCGGGTGTAAGCGAGATTGTCAGGTCTTCGCCCAAGGTACTTGGCGCAATGAACTCGGCCGAAAGCTGTACAGTTGGCACCCCCAAGCCACGGTCCGTGTGCATCGAACGGAAGTCCACGCCAAGCTCAAGCGCGAACCAATCCTCAACTGCAGCATTCAGCATCTCGAAATAGCGTGGGTAGAAGACAATGCTGGCACCATCTATATGCGCAAAGCGAACCTTTGTGATCGTTTCGAACGGCATAGTCAGCGCTTCCCTCCTAAAGCGCCACGCACATCACCAAGCATGCGTGCCAACTCTTCCTTTTGTGTGGCCGGAACTTCGGCAAACAGCTCTGATATCCAGCGATGGTGCGCCTCTGCCAGCTCAAGAAAATGCTTGCGGCCCATCAGCGTAAGGGAGACGATCGCCGATCGCGCATCCAGCGGGTTGATTTGTGAAACGATCAGCCCGCGCTCTTGCAAATGCCGCACGACGACTGTCACATTGCCGTTGGACACTAACAGATCGCGGGAGAGCGCGCTCATGCGCAAACCTTCCGGCGCTCGGTATAAAGCCGCCAGAACATCGAAGCGCGGTAAGGTCGTGTCAAACTCATCCTCAAACCGGCGGCGCAACTGCTTCTCGCCAATTTTGGCACAAGCAAGCAAACGAACCCACATGCGCAATTCCGGGGTGCCCGCACCAACAGGCACCCCTTCTTCGCTCGACTTATCAAATAACGCCATCGCGAAATCCTGTATCAAATCGCCATATCACTGTATTTGACACCGCTTATCGCGTTGCCGGGCTTGATCGAGCCAGCCTACGCGCCTGATCGAATCCAAGAGCATAGGCAGGTGGCACGAACTGGGAGTTATCCCCCGTGAGAGTGCTCGCACGCAATGTCCACACCGGATCTGCAAGATGCGGCCGACCCAGCGCAACCAGATCGGCGCGCCCTGCCGTCACGATGCTATTCACTTGATCAGATTCGACAATATTACCCACGGCAATGACGGGAATGCCGACTTCATTGCGTATACGGTCAGCCAATGGAGTCTGGAACATACGCCCGTAAACCGGCTTCCCATCCGGACTTGTCTCGCCCGCTGAAACGTCGATCAGGTCCGCCCCGGCGTCGCGCAATGCTCGAGCGATCGCGACAGCCTGCTCAGGCGTCGTGCCCTCTTCTCCCAGCCAGTCATTTGCGGAGATGCGCACCGCTAGCGGCTTATTGGCAGGCCAGGCTGCACGCACCGCCTCCGTCACCTGCACCACGAACCGCATCCGATTGGCCAGCATGCCGCCATGGCGATCAGTCCGGCGATTAAGCGCGGGAGATATGAAACTGGCAAGCAGTGAGCCGTGACCGGCGTGGATTTCGATCATGTCGAAACCGGCGCGATCAGCGCGATGGGTCGCCGCGACGAATTGCGCGCAGATCCGTGCGAGATCCTCCTCGTCGGCCGATTTTGGGGTCGCTCCACGCGACTGCCAAGGCTGGGCGCTGGCAGCGATGAGCGGCCACCCTTGTTCCAGCGGACGGTCAAATCCATCGGCGCCTTTAGGAACCTCACAGGCACCTCTCGGCCCGGCATGGCCTAGCTGCGCGCACAGGCGCGCCTTGCTGTGCTGGTGCGCGAACGACACTATCTGCGCCCACCCACTTACCTGATCATCCTCATATAATCCAGGGCAGGCAGGCGTCATCCGGCCTTCCGGCGCTACGGCCAAGGTCTCCGTGATAATCAACCCGGCTCCGCCCAACGCTCGCGCGCCATAATGCACACCGTGAAACGGCATCACCCGTGCTTCCTCATCGGCACTGTAGGTCAGCATCGCTGGGATCACGACACGGTTCGCCATTTGGAGATCGCGCAGTTTGAACGGCGTGAACATCGGCTGCGAAGTCGCGCCGTTGCAGCCCGCATGCTCCGCAAACCAGCTCTCAATGCCGGCCAGCCATTGTGGATCGCGCAGTCGCAGATTTTCGTGACTGACGCGCTGACTTCTCGTCATCAGGGAATAAGCAAACTGCGGCAGGTCGAAGCCGATATAACGGTCCAATGTTTCAAACCACTCGGTAGAATTGCGCGCGCTGTTCTGAATCTTGAGCACCTCGACATGCCGCAGATCGCGATACTCTGTCAGCGCCTGGCGCAAGACTGCGGAGTCATCCATGCCTGGCTTGTCGATTGCGTCGGCCAGAGCAATGGCGTCTTCCAGCGCAAGCTTGGTTCCAGAGCCGATGGAGAAGTGAGCAGTGTGCGCCGCATCGCCCAGCAGCACCACATTATCGAACGACCATTGATCGCACACCACGCGGTTGAAATTGATCCACGCCGCAGAGCCGCGCAGGTGACCGGCATTGGAAATGAGCGGATGCCCTTCCAATTGACGAGCGAAAATCTGCTCGCACAGCGCGATCGATTGCGCCTGCTCCATCGTGTCAAGGCCAAGCCCCTGCCAGGTTTCAGGCGAACACTCGACGATGAAAGTCGAATGCGTCTCATCGAAGCGATAGGCATGCGCCCATATCCAACCAGCATGCGTGTGCTCGAACAGGAAAGCGAAAGCATCGAACTTGCGTGTCGTGCCCAGCCAGCAGAATCTGTTGGTGCGCTGCTCGATAGTGACGCCAAGCCGATCCGCGTTGGCAGTGCGCACCTGACTGTTGATGCCATCTGACGCGACAATCAGATCGAAATCGGCAAAGCGCGCAAGATCGGCATCGACGTTGCTTTCATAGTGCAGCTCTACCCCAAGTGAGAGCGCGCGCTGTGCCAGAATCTCCAGCAGCCGCTTGCGACCGATCCCGATGAAGCCATGCCCGGAAGAGACCACAGACTGTCCCGATACCTGCACCTCGATATCGTCCCAATGCGCAAGCTCGCGCAACATTTCATCGGCGCTCAACGGATCGTTAGCAGTCAGGTTGGCCATCGTCTGGTCTGAGAAGACCACCCCCCAGCCGAACGTTTCGCCAGCGCGATTGCGTTCGAACACATGAATGTCGTGCGCTGGATCGCGTAGCTTCGCTGAGATCGCGAAATATAATCCGGCAGGCCCTCCGCCTAGACAGGCAACACGCATAGCAATCTCCTTTACTTCAACATTAAAGCAAAATTCTGGCATAGCCAAGGCTGATGTTGTGAGGTGGAATTATGAGGTAGCGTGAGCAGCGATGAGGCGACGCAGCAACGGCGCGCCAATGCGTATCTCGACTTCGAACAATGCTTCGAACTGGCGCGCACCGCGCACCTCACGCCGTAGTTGAGCAAGCTCGCGCGGGTTGGTCAGCAGAGCGACAACAGCCGTCATTGCCTCATCCCCCAAGCCGGCAAGTATGATCAGCCGCTTCCCTGTTGCGCTCTTTCGAACCGAGAGATACCCAAAATCCTTGCGCACGCGGGACCGGTCGGCCGTATAAACCTCCCCCTGGAACACTGTACCTCGTGTCCGGTCGATCAGCCGATCATAAGCGGCTAGCTGGAAGTGCGAACTCGAAAAGACCTGCAATGTTAGCGGGCCAAGTTGCGAGAGCCTACCGACGAAGACAATGTCACTGCTCTCGAGCAACTCATTGTTCAGGCCGGAAACAGGCATGACTTCGCCGGCCTCAGCACGGTCTCCATCGGGTGGGTATAGCTTGCCCTGCACCGCCCACGCGGCCTCGACCGCGCTGAACGGCGCAAAATTGAGTCCGAAATCATAGAGTTGATAGAAGGTTTCCGGGTGTGCCTTGAGATAGGTGCCGAAATCATCACGCGTTCGGATTTCAGGATTGAGGATCATCCGCTGAATGCTGCGATGATCTTGCGTTTCTGCAAGCATCATGCTGTCGCCCACCACGATCAGTGGATTGAACGGCTCTGCGCTTGCGCCAAGCAACGTCTGGCGATTGTCCGCTTTACCAGGCGTCTGCATCGGTTTAGGTGACAACAGGCTCCAGCTAAGAAAAGCAATGGCAGCACAGGCAATCAGGAGCAGCCCAGCGCCAAGTGCCGAGTTCATTGTAGATAGGGCCGCCAGCCAACGCGGCAGCCCCGAGGCCGGACCGGTTGGATCATCCTGCACCAGCACGATGCGATATTCCCCTTTCGGGATGATAAGCCGGGGGCCTTGCTTGCCCAAATAATGGTCGTCGATACGTTTGCGCAGGCGATGGACATACACCCGCACTCCCGAATCTGAGCTGGTTTCAAGCGTCGCATCATTGCCAAACAGGGCAATGGCAATCTCGATTTCCTTGGGTGAGCGCTGATCAAGGGACCGCTCCACCAGAAGATCGAAAAGAGCAAGTTGGTTCGCTGAACGTCCCCTGGCGAGAATCTCGCGAAATCGCGCAGTTTCCGCTTCGTATGGCGATTGGATATCGTCGGGCAATATAGGCTCCTCCGATCGCTTGCCGTCGGCCTCAGATTACGCGCGTTCCGATAGTCCAGTCGCGCGCAACACTGATTGGAGCATGCTCCAGCCACAATGCAAGACGGTCGGCTCCATCAGAAAGATCTGGCCGCAATGGCTATCTCGACCGGCAATAATGCCGCTCGACTCATTCTTGTCCAATGATGCTTCATAATGCCCCTCCCTAAGGCTTGTATTTATGCGGACCGAACGGCCCTGCGGTTCTCGGCAATGACGGTGCCATCGCGCGACGAACATTTGTTTTATGGTTGCTGGCACTAAGCGCAATTCGTTGCTTTTGTGAATCAGTTTATCACCCCGCCTCTTTTGTCCACGATGCCCCAATGAATAGATTTACGCCAATGTTTTTAAACATTTTTCACCGTGTAAATCTGATTTTTCATGTTGCGATTAAGAGACAATTACCGAGTATTATTGCGTATTGTTCTTACAACGTCTACCCATGGCGTTGCAGAAATAGGGTCGAAGGCGATCGCCCCGCGGAAAAGACGTAGCCTGCAAGAGGAAGATGGGAAGAAAAATGGTTCAAGCGTCACATGATTCCAGGCTGTTAAAGTACCCGCTGTCCATGCGTATCCTTCATTGGATTCGGGCTGTTCTGATATTGGGCCTCATCTGGGCGGGCTGGCGCATGACCGGTTTTCCTGAAGACACACCGATGGAAAAATTCAATTTTTACTATTCCAACCACAAGCAGTTCGGCGTCCTCGTCTGGCTGATCGCCATTGTCCATCTGGTTATCCGCTGGCGCAAGCAAGCGATCCTGCCGCAGACGCCCTCCGGCCTGTCTCGTTGGGAGAAGATACTATCCAAGGTCGTGCATCGGCTTATCATCACGCTTACCTTGCTCGTGCCGATGTTGGGCTATGCCATGTCATCCAGCTTCACGCAGAGCGATGGCGTACCCTTCTTCTTCATCCATGAAGTGCCTGAGATATTGCCGAAGAATGACGCGGCATTTAAGGTTTATGACATGCTGCACGAATATGCCGCTTATACCCTGCTCGGCCTGATCGTGCTGCACATCGCGGGTGCCATCAAGCACCGCCTCACCGACAAGGGTGGTGAAAGCGACGTTTTGCCCCGCATGCTCTAGGGCGAGCGCTTACTTTAAGGCGAGCGATAAACTGATCACGGCCTGACGGGCTAGCGGCACGACCGCCCCGTCAGGCCGCTTCCCTCGCGCACCCACTGCACGGCAGGGACATCTCGGAACGATCCTAGATAGCCTGATCCGTCACGACCCGGGGCTCGATACTATCAGTGGATGTGGAACTGTTGCGCAGCAAGGCTAAGGCGGCCGTGACACTCGCCCATACCTTCCCCTGGACTCACTGCATAGATACCCGTTGCAAAAGCGGCGCCAGTTCATCCGGCCCTACCTCCCCGATGCAGCCGGACAGCATCGCCCTTTGCGCGCGCCCCTGCGGCGGCCAAACCCAGCGACGACCAAAAAAACTCCGCTCCCTCAGATGAGGACCAGAGCCTGGAGCATTCTCCAATCGGTTCGAATTGTCTGGTGGTTCGGACGACGCAGCGAAACGAAAAACTAGAGCGATCGATCCAATTGCATTGGATCGATCGCTCTAGGAGAGGTCGGTAGCTCTCAGTTTCTGATGGAGAGCGTCAAACCCACGGTGCGGGGGCGGAATGAACCAGCGCGATAGAATGTCGAATCCGGCGTTTCGTGGAACAGACCGAGCAACGGCAGGCTGTTGGTCACATTGTTCACGAAGAGGCTGAGGTCCAGCTTCTTGTCACCCAACGCTCCGAAGCGTCCACCCAGACGCACATCAAGCTGAGACGTTGCAGGCGGACGCGGCAGTGTAGGATCGACCAGTGGCGAGTTCACGTCCACGGGACGATTGATCTTGCTGCTGTAGCTGAAGTCCGCCCGTCCATAGAGCTCCGTTTCACCAACTGGCTGGGTATATTCCGCATTAAGCTGCAATGTCCACGGTGCAACCAGCGGGAATGGTTCGCCCGCTTGGCGAATGACGCTGTTATCAGGCCCCGGAATGGCGGTGGTGTAGCGCGCATTGATGTAGGATGCGGAGGCGCCCAGTGTCAGACCTGTTACCGGCCTGACCGAAACAGCGAGATCGAAACCCTCAATCTTGGCGCTGCCAAGGTTGAGCGCGGTCTGGATCGTACATTGCGGGAGAGCGAACAGCGTCTGAACGTCTTTCCAATCGATCCGATAAGCAGAGGCGTCGATTGCAACCTTCCCGCCGAACAGACGGTTCTTGCTGCCGATTTCATAGCTCCAGATCGAATCCGGGTTCACGGTTAGCGTCGCGAATGGATCGAAGCCGATAGCCGCCGCATCAGCGACACAGTTCGCTCCGACCGGCGATGATACACCCGGCCCACGAACCCCTTTGCTGGCGCTGGCATAGAAGAGATTGTTCCGATCGGCCTGGAACGAGACGCCAAACTTCGGCGTCAGCGTCTTGCTGGTCGTATCGGCAACATCCGTCTGGCCATCTGTCGAAGGGACCGGACCAGCGCCGAAGCCTTTGAACTTGTATTTCGCTATGGTGTAACGAAGCCCGGCAGTCAGCTTGAGGCCATCGAGGATTTCGTAATCGCCCTGAGCATAAGCGGCATATTGCGTGTCGCGATGCTCGTTACGTACGAAGTTCGAATAGAGCCCTTGGTACAGTTCTGTTCCGAAGGGAGAATCGGTCAGGCTGTCGAATGGCGGCGGCCCTTGGGCAGCCTGCCCAATATTGATGACGTCCAGCAGGCGCGGATCGAAGGCGCCATATTGATCGCGGACATAGGACTTTTGATAAAACAAGCCGGCGATCCAGTTGAACCGGTCATTCTGGTTATCGTCCTGCAGCCGCAGTTCCTGCGTGAAGGCCGTCTGCTTGGTCTGGTTCAGGGTGTAGGGTGAATAATCCTCAAACCCGGCCGGGAACGGCCTTTCGACCAGACCGCCCGAGAAAACGAAGCTCAGCGACTTGTCATCGTTGATCGTCTCGGTCGTGCGGTGAAAATAGGAGGTGTCCGAGATGAGCGACACGCCGCCCAGCTCAAGCTCAACCTTGAGCGCGGGGAGCTTGAACCGATCTTTGCGGGGCTCTGCGCGCTGGTTCAAGCTCAGCCGGAAATCTCCACGGTCGAGGTCTGACGTCGCCAGTTCGAACCGCGAGCCATCCTTGATATGCAGCTTGGGCGCATCGTCGAATGATACGCTCATCGTGTCATAGTGGGAGCGCACATAGAGCGCATCCTTGTGAGCAAGCGGAATATCCAGAATAGTGCCGGGCACGCCGCGCTTGCCGGTGGAGGGCACCCAGGACTTGGCACCGCCCAGGGCGTCGCGCACCGGGTTGGCTGCCGGATTAGTCAGCAAGGCGTTGCCATGCTCATATTCGCCGTCAAGCCCGACGAGAATGGCCTTGCCATAGCTTTCGATTGCGCGGCCACCGGTCAGCTCCGCCAGGCGACGGCCCACTTCGATGCCGATCGAGGGCGATGCCTCGATCCAGACGCTCAGATCCTCGACATACTCACCCGCATAGGGGTTCTGGATGCAGGCTGCGATCATATACTTGAATACGGGTTCACCATCGGCTGCCGCACCGGTCTCACCGCTGCAAATTTCCTGAATCTGGCTGAACCATCTGCGGATCTTGAACGCTTCAAGGCCTTGGGGATTGCTCATAAACTTTCCTTTCTCAACATGCGGCACATGCGAAATATCTTACGCGGGCCAGTATCAATTTCCGGATGGGTCTGGATTGCGGAGCGGCTCAAGCTCGACCGGATCGGCCTGCCCCTCATTGCCGCGCAGTTCTGCGATGGACGCACCGCCTTCGGGCGAAACGCGCTGATGAAACACCTCTAGCATATGACCATCGGGATCGTAGAAATAGATCCCGGTAGACACCCCATGATCGAGGACCTCCGCAATCTTCACGCCATTGTCGAGGAAGAAGGCATAGATGCGGCGCAGATCATCGGCGCTGTCGGTGGCAAGCCGCAGACCGATATGTTCGAACTCGCGGCCCTTTTCATCCGGGGCGTCATTAGGGAACAGCGCAATGTCATGATCGTGCACGCCGAAGCTCAAAAACACACCGCCCTTGTAGGGGCCATCGCCAGCGCGGGCGCTGATCGACATGTTGAGCATCTCGCAATACCATTGCGCCGACGCCTCAGG
The DNA here is from genome assembly GCF_027925545.1 of Sphingobium sp. BS19. Classification (NCBI taxonomy): domain Bacteria; kingdom Pseudomonadati; phylum Pseudomonadota; class Alphaproteobacteria; order Sphingomonadales; family Sphingobiaceae; genus Sphingobium; species Sphingobium sp. BS19. The sequence goes on along the minus strand of NZ_BSEF01000001.1, from coordinate 179,976 downwards.
ATCTTTGACGAACAAGACGATGTGCGCGATTGCAGCAACACGAACGGGTGAAAGATCAGCCTGTGACATGAGGTAACTCCATATCCTGCGGGACAGCGTCCACCCAGACGAGATCGGTGATCTCGTTAAATTCGCGCCATTCCTTGGTCCAGTGATGACCGCCATCTTCGCTGCGGTAAAGGTTGCCAAACTTGGTGCCGGCCAGCAAGAAATCCGGATTTGCCACGTTGCTGCCAAATGCCCACAGGCAACTATTGGCAGGCGTATCCATCTCCATCGGCGTCCAGCTTTCGCCTGCGTCATCAGAAGCGAACACAGCAGCCTTGGTACCCGGCGTTCCGTCACCAATGCCCAGCAACAACTTACGGTTGCTGCCGTGCTTGCGCTCAAGTTTACGCGAATAGCGCAGACCCCAAGTGTCACGCGCATTCATATAGGTCCAGCTCTTGCCGTCATCGGTGGAACGGAAAAGTGACACCACGGTGAGCACCAGGATCACCTTGGGATCGCCGGGCATGATCACGATGTCGTGAACATCCGAATTACCCGGATGTTGTTCCCACTCGGTATCGAGGCGCTTCCAGCTATCGCCGCCGTCACGCGAACGGAAATAACCGCCCTCCTCCACGCCAACCATCACATCATTGGCATCATCCGGATCAATCGCAATGGCGAGCATCCGAGGACGGCTGACGCCCGCGCAGCGCTCCGGCATTTCGAGCGGCGTGCTCTCCCAGCTCGCGCCGCCATCACGAGAGCGGAACAGGATCGACCGGGTCGGCGAACCAGTACCTGCATAGATGACCTTGGGATCGCTCTCGCTCGCTACCAACTTCCACACAGCATAATCATTGAGCGCGCAATCAACGCGATCCCAACGCGATCCGCTGTCTGCGCTGCGGAACAAGCCGCGCTCGGCACCCGCGAAGATCGCTCGTGGATCGGCAGGGTCGATCAGCAGGCAGCGCACCCGGTCGTCAAACTCAAGGTCTTGCCCGGTGTTGATCCGATACCAGCTTTTGCCGTCGTCATGACTGCGCATCACAGCTTGGCCATCTGTCGCGACGAGAAGCGTGCGTTCGTTGGTCATTTGATCTCATCCTTCATCATATTTTCCGGCCAGCAATCAGCTCAGATTGATCCAGACGCTCTTGATCTCGCTATACAGCTCCATGGCCTGCCGGCCGTGCTCGCGGCCCCAGCCTGACTGCTTGAAGCCACCAAAAGGCGTGGAATTATCAACGAGATTGAAGCAGTTAACCCACACGGTGCCTGCACGCACGGCACCAGCAAGGCGGTGGGCGCTCTTGACATCATTCGTCCAGATGCCTGCCGACAGGCCGAAGTCGCTATCATTGGCCTGACGGACCAGATCGTCTGGATCGGTCCAGGACAAGGCGCTCAACACGGGGCCGAAAATCTCCTCACGCACAACGCGCATAGATGATGTGGCACCCGCCAAAATGGTCGGCTCGAAGAAGAAGCCCTTATCCTGCGCAACCGGGCGCTTGCCGCCAGTCACGACTTCGGCGCCTTCCGCTTTCCCGATTTCGACATAGCTGCTCACGCGATCCCACTGTTCCTGCGAAACTAGAGGGCCGAAGGTCGTCTGCGCATCCAGACCATTGCCGATCTTGAGCGCGGCGGCATGAGCGGCAACCATCTCGAGCAGGCGATCATGGATCGATGCATGAGCATAAAGGCGCGAGCCAGCCGTGCAGGTCTGACCCTGATTGAAGAAGATGCCAGCAGCAATTGCAGCGCTAGCAGCTTCCAGATCCGCATCGGGCAGAACGATCTGCGGCGACTTTCCGCCAAGCTCCAGACTGACCTTTTTGAGATTGACGGTCGAACCGCGCACGATGAGCTTACCGACTTCCGTGGAGCCGGTGAACGCCACCTTGTCCACATCAGGATGATCCACAAGCGCAGCGCCCGCATCGCCAAAGCCCGGCACGACATTGAGCACACCAGCAGGGAAGCCAGCCTCCAGCGCCAGCTCACCCAGTCGCAGCGCCGTGAGCGGCGTTTGCTCGGCGGGCTTCAGGATGACAGCGCAACCGGCAGCGAGGGCAGGCGCGACCTTCCAGGCCGCCATTGATAGCGGATAATTCCACGGCACGATCAGCCCGGCGACACCGACGGGCTCACGCGTTGTGTAATTGAGAATCTGCGCGCCACTGCGGGGCGACACCGGCAATGTCTCGCCACCAAACTTGGTTGGCCAGCCCGCGAAATATCGGAAGGTGCGGATGGCGCCCTCCACCTCGACCCAACGCGTCATGCTGGCGGGCTTGCCATTGTCCATACATTCGAGGACGGCCAGCTCATCGGCATTCTGCTCGATCAGATCAGCGAGCTTGAGCAGCAGGTTCTGCCGCTCGATGGCGCTCATGCGGCGCCAGGCAGGATTATCGAATGCGCGGCGCGCGGCAGATACTGCCAGAGCGATATCTTCGACGCCGCCCTGCGCGACCTGCGCAATCTCTTCCCCCGTCGCCGGGTTGATGGTCGCGAACGTGCGCCCGGAAACCGAGGCGACCTGCTTGCCGTCAATGATGAGCCCGCGCGGCGATGCCGCCAGATCCGAACCGATTTTCTTTGCGGTGGCGTAAACATCCAGGGCCATGATCTTCATCTCCTTACGCCCGCCTCGAGGCTATGACGGCGTTGTGAATCACCTCTAACTCAGCTTCATATTTCGAACAATAGAAAGTTTTCGTCAATCTATGTTGCGTTTACGAGACAATCGCGGCATGACCGTGTTTAGTGTCGACAGTCATAGGATGAGATTGTGGTGGCAGTGATGGTTACATCGGCAATCAGGAATGCACGCCGGAGCAGGCAGCGTTGCGCACCCGTCGACCCAATGATCGACCTGTCGGCGGCCTATGCTATTCAGGCTTCGATATTTGCAGAAGGCGACCAGCCAATCGCTGGCTGGAAGATTGGTCTGACAGGCGATGCGCCGCGCAAATCGAAGGGCGCCGATGCACCAGCGGCGGGCCGACTTGCGGGGACCGATATTCTCTCCTCCCCTGCCCTCGCCCCCATCAGCACCGGCGATCATTATGTCGAGGCAGAACTGGTCGTGCGCTTTGGCACGGCGTTACCAGCGCGCGATGCACCGTTCACATCGGCGCAAGTTGCTGCTGCAATCGATGCCGTGCATGTCGGCATCGAACTCGTTACGTCGCGGTTCGCCCCAGATGACCTGCCGCTTGGCCTGCTGATAGCGGATAATTGCATGGCGGACAGGCTGGTGATCGGTGACAAGGTTTCCGATGGCTGGGAAGATCGGTTCGCCGACATGGCAATGACGCTCGATGGCCCCGGTAAAGACCGCCGCGAGGGCACGACGGCTGCCGTGATGGGCGATCCCTTGCAGGCGATCACCTGGCTCGCAAATTGGCTGGCAAAAAATGGTTTGGCTCTGGAAGCCGGACAATGGGTGAGCAGTGGAACATGTACAGGCGTTAAGCCCGTAGCGGCGCGGGACCGAGTCTCAGCCGATTTCGCGGGCTTGGGCGGCGCGACAGTAGAATTTACATCAGAATCGTGAACGGAGACCGAGATGAGCATCGAACTGGGCTTGAAGGACAAGATTGCCATTGTGACCGGCGGGGGCGTCGGCATCGGCAAGGAAACCGCGCGCAAGCTCGCGCTTGAGGGCGTAAAGGTCGTGATCGCAGCGCGCACTATGTCCAAATTGGAAGCAGCGGCGAAAGAGATTGTCGAGTCCACGGGCGGCGTTGTGGTGCCGATCGCAGTCGACACGACCAGCATGGCATCCGTACAGGCAATGGTAGACCGCACAGTCGAGCTGTTCGGCGGCGTGCATATTCTGGTCAATTGCGCGGCGGCGCCAGGCGGATTGGTGCGCAACGCGATCGAGGATGCCGATGAGGACGCGCTGATGCTCGATCTCAACACCAAACTGTTCGGCTACTTCCGCACCAGCAAAGCCTGCGTGCCTCACATGCGCAAAGCCGGCTGGGGCCGGATCGTCAATGTGGGCGGGTTGACCGCACGCTGCACCGAAGCATTGAGCGGGATGCGCAACACAGCGCTGGTGCATTTCACCAAGACGCTTTCTGACGAAGTGGGTCGCGACGGCATCACGGTGAACATCATCCACCCCGGCGTGACCCGCACCGAGCATATCGAGGAATGGTTTGCCGAGATGGCCGCCGAAGAAGGCACCACATTTAAGGCGATTGTGGAGCGCGAGGCCGCAGCGCCAGCGGCGCTGCGGCGGATGCTCGAACCTTCGGAAGTGGCAGACCCCATCGTGATGCTCGCATCCCAGGCAGGCAGCGGCATCACAGGTGAATCCATCGCCGTGGATGGTGGCCTATCCCGGGCAATCTTCCTGTAAAGCCGACCTGTTTTTCACGCGGGGTGGAGCCTGTCTCCTCCCCGCAAAGATCAAAGCAAATCAGCGCAGCCTCCTTTTCGGATGCTGCGCTGAATTTTGTTTGGGCTATTTGCGGAGGCAGTCGGGCCGATCCGCGTCTCAGCACCGATCAGATGCGGCGGGCGGGCCGGTCCGGTGAATGGCGAAGATGATGACGCCCAAGCTGAGCAACAGGATACCGCAGCTCGACCAGATGGCGAGGCTGAAATCACCGCCACGCAGCGTTGCGCCAGCGGCCGCCGGGCCCAGCCCCGTGCCGAATGTCTGGATAGCGCCCATTGCACAGACGACGCGGCCACAACGATCCGCCTCCGAGCAGATGCCCGAAAGGAGCGGCTGGGCGAAGTTCCAGCCGAACAACAGCATAACTGCAGCCGTCACAAAACCGATGGCAGGTACGACCCCAAGCAGGAGTTGGAAGCTTACGATAGAAATCGCCCCGCTGGCCAGCAACGGCCAGGATCGGCCCCAGCGTGCGGGCACCAGCCCGGCGCAACCGGCACCAAGCACGCCTGCCAATGTGCCAAGTGAAAGACCGTTGGCAATCACATCGGGGCTGAGGCCACTCGTCATGCCAATCCGCTCGATATAGCTCCACATCGCACCGGTTGCGAAGAAGTAGAGGAACACGGCGAGCAGACAATAGAAGGCGAGCGCACGGTTTATCCGCGCACCAATCGAAAACATATCGTCTTCGGATTTGCTGCCATCCGGGAAGCCCCACAGGCTGATACCCGCAATCACCGCCAGTCCTGCGTTCAGGAAGAAAAGATCGCGTGGGCCAACCCGCTCGATCAGTGTGGGGATAGTGAAGAGCAACAATGTGCTGAACAGCGCCCCCGTCACCAGATAGATGGCAAAAGCGCGGTCCGGGTTGCGCGCCCGCCCCAGCGCCGCGAAGGAGAAACCTATCGCGATACCTTCGCCAGCCCCCGCCACGACGCGCGCCGCAGCGATCCCGGCATAGCTGGACGCCAGGGCCGTACCGATATTGCCCAGCACGATGAGGCCAAGGCCAACGCCCACGGCCACTCGCCAATTGCATCGCGTCAGCAAGAAGGCGCTGACGCCAATGGCCACTGCCATCGCATTGATGTCCCATGCGGCGATGTAGCCTAGTTGGGCATCATCCAGCGCCGCGTGGGCAGCGATAATCGCGAGAAATCCCGGCGTGACGAAAATAATCAAAGCACCGACAATGCCGATGACCACCGCACCAGCGAGGCCCGCCGGTTTTAAGCGAGGAGCGTGGGTGGCGAAATGCGCCAACCCCTCGACTGGCGATGATAGTTCCATAATTGCCCACTCCTGTGATCGCCGGTGCTTCTGATTATTTAAACCGGGAATCAGCCCAGGACATCACTCACTGCCAGCGCGAACTTGTCGACCAGCTCTTCTGCTTCAGCGCGATTGAGGATGAGTGGCGGCGCGAACACGAGTGTATCGCCCAGCGCACGGGTAATAAGTCCGCGCTTGGCTGCTGCCTTGAGCACTTCACGACCCGTGCGGTTGGCTGGCGGCAGCGCCTCCTTGCTCGCGCGATCCTTCACCAACTCGATGCCGACCATGAGGCCCTGCCCGCGGATGTCGCCGACATGAGCATGCTGACCAAGGCGATCGCGCAGACCATTCATCAGGTGCGGACCGACATCGGCCACATTCTTCACAATCTCAAGCTCATCGATGAGCTTGAGTGCGGCGAGCGCTGCCGCAGCACCCACCGGATGCGCGGAATAGGTGTAGCCATGTCCGAACACACCGGTCTTCACTGCATCGCGCTCAATCACATCCCACACCTTGGGCGATATGAAGCAAGCCGACATGGGGAAATAGCCGCTCGTTACGCCCTTGGCTGCCGTGATGAGATCCGGCTCATAGCCATAGGTCTGGCTGCCCCAATAGGTACCAAGGCGACCGAATCCGGAGACAACCTCGTCCGCAACGAGCAGAATGTCGTGCTTCTTAAGGATGGGGCCTATCTCGTCAAAATAGCCTTCTGGCGGCGGAATCAGACCACCAGCACCCATCACGGCTTCAGCAAAGAAGGCCGCAATCGTGTCCCCACCTTCCCGCTCGATTACGTCCTCCAACTCACGGGCGAGATGCTTCGAAAATTCCCGCTCGCTCATGCCCTCAGGCGCCTTGCGGTAGTAATAAGGTGCACTGACATGCAAGATCGGCCCCTTGGGGAGATCGAACAGATTATGCATGCCCGGCAGGCCGGTGAGGCTGGCCGTAGCAACGCCCGAGCCATGATAGGCATTCCAGCGCGCAATCACCTTCTTCTTCTCTGGCCGCCCCATGAGGTTGTTATAGAGCCAGATCAGCTTGAGCTGCGTTTCATTGGCATCGCTGCCAGAAGCCCCGAAGAAAACCCGCGACATGGGAACAGGCGCGCGCTTAAGCAGCGCATCGGCACATTCGGCCACTACATCGGTCGTCATGCCATTGAAGGTGTGGAAAAAGGAGAGCCGCTCGCTCTGCTGGGCAATCGCATCGACGATTTCCCGGCGGCCATAGCCAAGATTGACGCACCACAGACCTGCCATACCATCCAGATATTCCTGGCCGTGGACATCGCGAACGCGAACGCCCTTACCCTCAACCATGATAGTAGGGCCATCTTTTTCCAGATCGGCAATCGAGGTGAAGGGATGGAACTGGGACTGCTTGTCCATGCGGGCAAGGTCTGCGGCGTTGGTCGTCATCTGGCTCTCCTGGGCAAACGGATGAACATGGCATCCGGCAAATATCAAACATTGTGGCCAGACCTTGTCCGGTGGCAATGTCAAAGCAACAGTTACCTTATTTGAGCGCGTATGGTTGTCAATAGTAAACAATGATAATGCCGCTTCTGTTGCGAGATTGGCTGTCAATCACCCAGAATTATTGACAGCGCCCGAAACAAACTGGATGGAAAGTCATGGACGAGAAACCCGAAATCAACAATGTCATCGCCATGATGTCGTTCGCTGCCGTAGTCAGCACCGGCGGATTTTCATCCGCGGCCAAGGCCCTTGGCTATTCCAAGGCTGCCGTCAGCCGCCAGATTGCCCGGTTGGAGGCGAGCCTGGGCGTCAAGCTGCTCGATCGCACGACCCGCGCCGTCTCTCTGACCCCGGCTGGACGGGAAATGTACAGCCGGTGCGCGCGCATCGTGGACGAGGTGAATGAGGCCAACACCATCGTCACCAGCATGACATCGCACCCGCGTGGCGAACTCAAAGTCAACGCGCCAGTCGTCTCTTCACTGTTCGACCTGACGAAGATCATCCCGAACTTCCTTCAGGCTTACCCGGACGTACGCCTATTCGTGAATCTGTCCGACAGTAGGGCCGATCTGCTCAAGGGGCGCTTCGATGTCGCTTTCTGGATGGGCGAGCCTTATGATACCAACCTCGATGTGGTACGGCTTCGCGATTATCCGATGGTGTTGGTGGGCTCGCAATCCTATCTGGCCAAGCGTGGCCGCCCCTCCATCGCCAGCGACCTGAAGGACCACACCTGCATCATGGAAACCCACTTGTCCCGCATGGGCGAGTGGAAGCTTTCAGGCGACGTGACCGTAGCCATCAATCGCGGTCCACTCACGTCCAACTCTGTGCGGATGGCGCGGGAAGCGACCCTCGAGGGGCTGGGCATCAGCTATCTGCCATCCTTCCTCGTAGAAGAAGATGTTGCGGCGGGTCGGCTAGAGATATTGCTACCTGATCTCGTCACCGAACAGATTCCGCTCTACCTGATGTTCCCAAAAGGCAATTACACGCTCGCCAAGGTGCGCGCTTTTGTCGACTTCTTTACCAAGGAAATCCGTGGAGCGACGGAGCCTGTGGGCAACAGGGGCATTGGCCTCGCCGCGGTCGGCTGAGCAGAGCCAGCAGGCCTGCGGGCGCATTGGCTCTCAGCCCAAGTGAACTTGCTGACCTGGCTGTCTAATTAAAACAACAGCGTGGCAACCTCTGTTTAACTGAGCCCCAGGGCTTCTGCATCTCCAGACGCCGCAGCGAGATCTGCGCTGGCGATGATACGCCGTAACTGCATATCGAGCAACGACAGGGCAACATTTGCGGCGCTGTCTTCCCGTGTGTTCACGAGGAACAGGTCGCTTGCCCCCATGTCGAAACGCCGACGTTCCGCTGTCGCCATTTCGTCGGCACGCTTCTTTTCTTGTTCAGACAAGTCGATGAGGCGCGCGGTTGCGTCCAAAGTGATGGCGATACCGTCTATCTCGGCGCGGATCTGTTCGTCCAGCCATTGCGCGCGGGTACGATTGGCGTCCAACTCCGCACGTGTCTGCATCACCCGTCCGCGCGCCGCGCGCTGTTCGAGTGGCACGGAGAACTTGACGCCGAGCCGGACATCGTTGCCGCTTCGCGAGACGCCTCCCGGCCCGATGTTGCCAATGTCGCGCGCGACCTCCATCTGCAGATCAAGGCGCGGCAGCAGCGCATTACGATCCAGCGCAAGCCGATCCTGCACCAATCGCTGCCGCACTTGCGCGACCACTAGATCGGGCCGCTGCACCGCTGCTGGACGTTCCGTCGTCAGCGGTTGGGGCAGCGCATCTGGTAGTTGTTCGATGCGCGGAATGGTCGGTCGGCCTTCAGCGTCACGCCAGTAAAGCGACAGGGTGTTGGCGGCGGCGGCGAGCGCCTGTTGCGATTGGACCACCATCGCCTCACGACGGAGCAATTGCTGCTCATTCTCGGTCAGGACGATGCGGGGGCGCAGCCCAGCCTCGAACGTCCGTTGCAGACCGCGCTGACGGTCCTGCGCCAGCGACAGGAGGTTCTGATAGATGCTCAGGCGCTTGCCCGCCGCGACCCAGGAGAGATAGGCGTCGAGCGCCTTGCGCTGCACGCCGATGGCGACCATCTGCCGTTCCGCATCGGCAATCGTCTGATCGGCTTCCGCGCTGACCCGGCCGAAGCGCCGCTCGTCGATCATCCGGTCCCGCAGCAGGGAAAAGACCGCGCCGGCGCGAATTTCGCCCAGTTCGTTGGTGTAATTCTTGTCCTCATAGACGGGGAAGCGACCACTGGAAGCGCGATAGCCGCCATATACTTGCCCGCCCCAATCCTCGATCGGCCGCGAAACCTTCGTATCGGCGTAGGTTCCGCCATAATAGCCGACCAGCCGTGATCCGCCCTCCGCCGAAAACACGGTGTCGAACGCGCCTTCCGCGGTCAGCCGTTTCGCATCGGCGGCCCGCGTCTTTGCCAGTGCCTCCAGAATTTGTGGGGATTGCAGCGCGGAATTGGCGAGTAGCGCGTCAACGGTAAGTGTTGGCGCGTCGACCGACGCCATCTGTGGCAGGGGCGCGATGTCCTGCGCGGCAAGGGGCGGAACGATGACGCCAGCGGCGAGCGCCAACAGGACACGCGCGATCCTATTTGGCATTGCCGCCGTCCTTGCCGCTGCCGGTTGTAGCACTCGTTGATCCGCTCTGGCCGGTCTGCTGATCGAGCACACCAGCGGGATATTGCAGCGGAAAGTCGTTGAGCAGCCGCCAGAGTTCGTAGCCGGTCGACACCGTGTCCATCATCACCCAGCCGCGCACCTTGGCGCCCAGCCGTACGAATGGCTCTTTTGGCCAAGGGCGCGCGCCCGTCTTCTGTTCGACAAGTACGCGAAACAGGCCGTTGGGCGAAGCCGACACGTCGATGGCGCGGACCTGACCATTGAACATGCCGACCGCTACCGAGGGCCAGCCACTGAACTGGATAGCGGGCCAGCCTTCAAATTCCAGCCGGACAGGGCGGCCCGGATAGATGAGCGGCACGTCACGCCCATCCACATAAAGCTCCACTACCCGCACTGCCTGTTCAGGGGCAAAGGTAGCGATAATATCGCCTTCCTTCACCATCGTCGCATTGTCGCCACCCAGGATGCGCAGGACGCGACCGGTGCGCGGCGCGCGCACGATCTGCACCGACTGACGATTGATGTTGATGTCGAGCCGGTTCCGGTCGGCTAGGCTTTTGGCGACCTTGGCTCCATAATCGGCCACCTTGATCTGCGCGAGTTCCAGATCGCGGCGTGGCGACAGCCCTTCAGAGAATAATTGTTGCATCCGGCCAACGTCGCGCTGGGCCACGGCCATGGCCTGCCGCGTCGCGGCGATCTCGGCATCGGCCTGCGCACGTTCCGCGCGCAGGCGGCTGAGCAGGTCAGGATCATTGTCGGCGATGCGGGCGATGGGATCGCCCTTCTTAACGATTTCGCCGTCGGTCACATACCATTGTTCGACACGCCCGGGGACAAGCGCAGTAATGCGCTGCACCCGATCACGCGGGTCAAGCGCAATGACCTGCCCCATGCCGGTGGAGGTTTGCACCCAGGGGACAAACAGCAGGAAGGCAATAGATGCCACCATGCCGACGAGCAGCATCCAGCCGAGCACGCGCGCGGGGTGCGGCGGGCGCAGACTTGCCAGAGTCTTGAAGTGTGTGATGTGATCAGCGCGAAACGGCATCGTCGCCTCCCCGCGCTGCAGCAAAGGCGTTGGGATCCTGCGTCAGCAACTGGCGTGTCCGGCCGAGCCAAAGCATGTGGTCGAAGCCAAGCGCATCGGGCCGCGCCGTGAAGACGATGATCGTGCTGCCATCCCCGCCGTCCAACTGACGCACCGCAGCGCGCAGTTCTTCGGACGGTAGCATATCGAACAGGTTGGACAGGATGAGCAGCCGGGGCCGGGCGAGAATGGCGCCCGCCAGCTTCAGCCGCATCATGTCGGCCACAGACAGCGGCCAACCCGTCGAGGAAAGGAGGCTGTCCAGTCCCAGCGGCAACCGCGTGATCCGTTCGCCCAGACCCACCAACTCCAGTGCGTCGAGCACCTTGGCCGAACTCGCGGTAGGATCGGCCAGGCGCAGATAGTCGCGAATGCTGCTTTCCACGATGGTTGGGCGATCGAGGACGATCACGTCGCTGCGAAGCTGATAGATGTTGAGCGCGCTGATGTCCGCATCACCCAGACTGACGATCCCTGCGTCCGGGCGATAATGGCGTTTCAGCAGGCGCGCCAGCAACCGGTCGACACCGGGGTCGGCGGCGGCAACGACATGAGCGCCCGCCGGTATGACCAGATCGAATGAGGCTTCCTCTCCGTCTGCCGTGATCCGCACCTGTCGCAGCGCCAGCGCCCCGTCACGTGGCCTTGCACCGTCCCCTGCTTCGGTCGGAACATCCTCCAACGTGATCGCACGAAACAGGGACAATTCCTCGACAGCGGCGACCAGATCGTAAAAGGTATCGAGATAGGGGCCAAGCTGCGCTGCGCCGTAGAATATGCTGGAAAGGATCAATTCCGCAGCGACCAGTTGTCCAATGGACAACTGCCCCTGAATGACAAGCCATCCACCCATCGCGAGCAGTACCGCGCTGGCGATGGCATAGAGCAGCAGCAGCGCCACCGCCTGCGGGAAGGTCGCGCGGAAATGGTTTGCGTGAGCCTCTACATAAGCAGCGGTCCGGTTTTCCGACATGTCCATGGCATAGTCGAGATGGCGGCTGGACTTGTAAAAGCCGTTAGATGCCCCGACGCTTTCCAGCCAGTGGGCCGTTTCATATTTGCGATGGCTAAGCGCAATGCCGCTTTCCATCGCGCGCCGCGCCCACAGCTTCCAGATCAACCAGACCGTAAAAATAAACGCCAGGTTGAAGCCCAAAAAAACCGGATGATAGAAGGAGGTCACGATAAAGCCGACCATCGCCTGGAAGAAAATTGAGAATCCTCCGACCAGCAGGGAGGGGATCGCTTTCTGCACGTTCATCACTTCAAAGAAGCGGTTGAAGAGGTCGCCGCGCCTATCATCCTGAAAGAAGGGGTTCTGCGCATGGACTGCCTGCAGCGTGATTTCCGCCACGATCCGCGCGAACACACGCCGCCGGAACATCTCCATCACATAGATGCGCATCGCGCCCAGGAACGCCCACAACAGCAGCAGCGCCAACAGTACGCCCGCGAGTGTGAACAGCGGCGCGGGCAATGCGGTGTTCGCGACTGAGTTGATCAGCATCTGCACTGAAATGGGCGTCGCCAGCGACAGCAAGCCAATCGCCGCGCCATATATCAGTGCCATGGTCAGAAACGGGCGGTCGGGTCCAAGCGCTGCCCGCGCCCATTCCGCAAATGTACTCCACTCAACCCGTTCATGTCCTTGGGCGGCCATCATCGATGCCCCATGCTGATTTGCGACGATGCGCAGGATGACTCTCGCGCGATTCGCCATTGGAGGGAAAGATCCACAATCATAACGAAGACAGAACGATGGCTGCAACAGCAGCGGGAGATCGGTTCACTGCGCTGTATCGGGGTCATGGTGATCACTGACCGCCCTTCCCGCATCTTCATCCATTTGCAAAATGAGTTCTGGTAATCCTATGGATTGATATTCCCGATGATTTGCAGGTGACTTTGGATGAACGTGCGCAACCTAGACATCGATCTTCTTCGTACCTTTGTCACCATTGCCGATCTGGGCAGTTTTACCGCGGCCGGCGCGCGACTGGGGCGGACCCAGTCGACTATCAGTTTGCAGGTAAAGCGTTTGGAAGCTCTGGTCAGCCGTATTTTGTTCGAGCGGACGGCGCGGTCCGTGCGTTTGACGCTCGACGGGCAGGTGTTGCTCGGTTCAGCCCGCAAGATCCTGCACATGAACGACAAGGTCATCGCGGAACTCACGGAGCCGGACGTCCGAGGCCCCGTCCGGCTCGGCGTACCGGAAGATTTCGCCACCGCGCATCTTCCCGATATCCTTGCTCTGTTCACAGAAGCGCATCCTTTGGTCGAGTTGGAAGTCACGTGCGATCTGACGCTCAACCTGCTTGACCGTTTTCACGCCGGTGCGTTCGATCTTGTCCTGGTCAAGCGCGAGCCGGCAGCCGCGCCTCAGGGCGTGCGTGTCTGGCGCGAACCACTGGTATGGGTGGCCCGCAATCAGGCGGCGGTCGACGGGAACGAGCTGATTCCGCTGGTCGTTTCGCCCGAGCCGTGCGTGTATCGCAAGCGCGCGACAGACGCGCTTGATGCGGGTGGCCGGACTTGGCGGATCGCGTACACGTCCACCAGCCTTTCGGGTGCGCAGGCTGCGGTAAAGGCCGGACTGGGGATATCGGTTCTGCCCAAGAAAATGGTGCCTTCGTTTCTGGTCCCTGTAGCGACAACCCAATGGCTGCCTCAATTACCGGATACCGAGATTGCCTTGATCGAAGGGCGTTCCATCTCTGACACTGCTCATATGCTTGCCCAGCATATCGTTCAGGCTTTAGAGCCTAGAACATAAAACTTGTCAGGCAATTTCGCGTCGCTCTTGCGTTGCACATATAATTCGATCTTTCGCCCTTTGGTAGATGGCCGTCATCTGCCGGGCCTATTGTCTCGATCGACAATGACTACGGACCCTGAAAATTCGCGAGTCAGGTCCGATCTCACCGATATGGCCTTTAAGATGCCTACCGCCTGATTATGATGATATCGGCAGAGATGACATTTGGGCCTTCTCGGCGCGCGCATCAAGATAGTCCGCCACCGTCTCCGGACTTGTCGGAAGCGATATGCGGTTATGGCGCCGGCACCAGAGGTCGAACGCCTCTAGGTCGGACTTGAGCGCGCGGATGCTGTGCGGCGAGGATGCGGCCTGATAGGCGGCGATCAGAGGCTCGTTGACGCCGATGCGCTCGACCGCGTGCATCTTCACCACCGCCCAGGAGAGATCATCGGCCGATGCCATCGGCGCTGGCGCCGTTTCCCCCGCGATCAGGGCATTGTCGTCGAGGTACACAGCGTGATCCATCGGCCCCATATGTAGCGCACCTTACAATGAGACGTCAAACACGCACATGTGATAACTGCAATTATCAAATATCAAATCTGATCAAATTATACTAAAGAAATCGATCCCTGATCCAATCAACAGCAAAACGGCATGAAGTACCGTTAAGATTGTCTCAAATACTCCAGTTGCAATAAGCGATCAAACTGAACGATGGTTTCGGAATGCGCCTTCCGACCCTCGAGAGAATACAAATGGGCTGCGAGGAATGGCAGGTACAAGAGCCCTATCTTTGCCTAAACTTGCCCTTCAGAATCTTGGCGCCAGCCTGCAAGCCATCAAGGTGATCGGACCAGTGCTGCATCATCTTGACCCGCTCGTCCCAGTGAGCGCCACGGGCGTAAGCCCGTCGGACATCATTTGATTCTACATGAGCGAGTTGGCGTTCGATGGCGTCGGGATGCCACTTGCCCATTTCGTTCAGTAACGTGCTTGCTGTAGCCCGAAATCCATGGGCCGTAACCTCGTCCTTTCCGTAACCAAGGCGCCGAAGTGCTGCATTAAGTGTGTTGTCAGTGATCGGACGCTCGGCGGATCGGATGCTGGGAAACAGGTATGCCCCGCCACCCGTGATCGGTTCCAACTCAGCCAACATCTCTAGAACTTGCTCGGTCAGCGGAACCTTGTGAGGCCGACGCATTTTCGTTTTCTCAGGTGGAATGGTCCAGACAGCAGCTTCGAGGTCAAACTCCTTCCACTCAGCCATTCGAAGCTCACCCGGCCGCGGAAACATGTGTGGCAGGAGCTTGAGCGCTATACACACGGCAGGCTGGCCATCATGGGCATCGACGGCCCGTAGGAGGCCTCCCAGCGCCTTGGGATCCAGGATGGCGGCACGATGCGTAGGTTTGGGCGTAATAAGGGCTCCTCGAAGATCAACGGAGACATCTCGCTGCGCTCGGCCGGTAACAATTGCATAGCGAAAAATCGTCCCGAATGTGCTGCGGAGGCGGTTTGCAGTCTCATAGCGTCCGCGCACCTCCACCTTCCGTAGAACTTCAAGCAATTCCAGCGCCGTGAGATCCGCAATAGGCCGGTTGCCGATGAGTGGATAGGCGAGTTCGAGGAGCCAACGCATCTTCTGGAGCGTCTCGGCGCGCGTCCCTCGATTTCAAGCCGACCGAGCCATTCATCAGCTATCGCTTTGAAGGTCTCTTCCAATTTCGCTTTTGCCTCGCGCATATTGGCCTTCCGAATTTCGAAAGGGTCGCGGCCGTCAGCCAGGGCTTCACGCGCCGCCGATCGCTTCTCGCGAGCCTTTGCCAGCGACACGTCTGGATAACTTCCGAAGGAAAGTGTCTTTTGCTGCCCAAGAAACCGGTAGTTCATTCGCCACAAGCGACCACCGGTTGGCGCGATCAGTATATAAAGCCCCAGACCATCGGCCAATTTATATGGCTTAGCCCTTGGTTTTGCAGCATTTATTGCCGTTACAGTGAGCGCCATGATGGTATCTCCGTGATGGTACTTTTTCGAATACCATCAAAATACCATCACCGAGGGCAGGCTGCCAGTGTACCTCCGAGGACATGGGGGGACGAAGAGCTAGTCAAAAACCTAGGTTTTCCGCCGTTTTTGGGATGTCTCTGGACGCTGCTGGATGCTGAAATCAGAGCCAATGGTGCCCGGGGACGGATTCGAACCGCCGACACTGCGATTTTCAATCGCATGCTCTACCAACTGAGCTACCCGGGCATCGATGCTGGAGCGCATTGCTCCTGCGATTGGGAGCGCTGCCTATAAGCGCCCGTTGCAGGCGCTGTCTAGCCCCTATTCATCGTCTTTTTCATCGGGGACATCGGCGGGGCCAGCAGGAACGCGATAGTCCTCCCCCAACCACTTCAATAAATCCCGATCGCGGCAACCCCGGCTGCAAAAAGGTTTGAATTCAGCGACGGTCGGTGCCTTGCACACGGGGCAGGATGCTTTGCGCGCCATGATTAGGCCATATGTCCGGCGGAGAGGGAAAGCGATGCATCCGGGCGCAACGTCACCTTGCCGCCGCGCCGCGTTTCAAGCTGCCTGATCCAGTCCGTCGCCTTGTACAGCATATCGATGGCGGCAGGCGCACCGACGATGGTAACCGCCCCGCCCGTCCCATGCCGCTCCGCCTTACGGAGCAGCGCCATCGCCGCATTCATCACCGGATCCTCGCGCAGCAACTCCATCAGCGACATGCGTTCCCGCTTGCGGATGATCTGGATAAAGCCAAAGCCGTTCACTGCCGTCCGGTCGAAGGGAAGTGGCAACAGCTTATCGATCTGTGTTGCCGCGATCAGCCTTTCATCCTTGTTGTTCATCGTCGGCAGGTCGATACCGATGGACCCCGTCAACCCCATCCGGCGGATCGCCAACGCTGCCAGCTTCGCCCCCTTCGGACCAAGCTGCGCAGGCGGCAGGCTCCCGTCTACATCGATCAGTACCATGGCAGGCGTCGGGAAAATGCGCAGGGCCGCGTCCTCGCTACCCACTTCGCCACTGGCCGCTTCTTCGAGCAACTCGCTCCAGCCATGCGCTTCGAGCTGATCTTCGGCATGAGCGGGGCATGGAACGACGGGAAACTCGGTCTCGCGCAGCCGTTGCAGCAGGCTGGGGCCGGGATGCGGGCGCGTACCGGGTGCGGCGATGCGCCCCTTCGCCAGTTTCGCGCGTCCCTCCTCCGGAATCGCTGCACGCAGGATATCGACGACAACGACACTGCCCTCCGCTACCTTCGGCGGGATGGGTTCGAGAAGCACTTCCTCGCCGCTATCCAGCCGCACGATACCGCGCTTCTTGGGGATCAGCGTACGGACCAGCCGCCCCTGTGCTGCGGCACCGGGCAGCACCAGTCGGCTTTCCCGCTCGATCTGCGCCTCAAGAATCGCGCCTTTTTCCACCAGCGCCGCGCGGCATTCGCCAATGCCTTCTTCGTACAACCATTCAGCCACAAGGATAATCCACAGCGCGGAGCATGGCCCGCGTTTCATAGAGAGGAAGGCCCACGACGCCCGAATGGCTGCCCTGTAGCGCGCGGATCAATCCGGCGGCGCGGCCCTGTATCGCATAGCCGCCCGCTTTGCCGTGCCATTCGCCAGAAGCGATATAGGCGTCGATCTCATCGGCGTGGAGCCGCTTGAACGTGACCGTGCTGGTCGAAACCTTGTGACGCGCGTTGCCCTGCGCGTCGATCACCGTCACCGCGCTCAGCACCCGATGCCGCCGCCCGGACAGTATATCGAGGCAGGCGCGTGCGTCCGCTTCGGTCTCTGCCTTGGGCAATATGCGCCGCCCCGCCGCAACCACGGTATCGCCCGACACGATCACGCAGCCGGGATGACGCACAGCCACGGCTTGCGCCTTTTCTACGGCCATGCGCGCGGCGTAGAGTTCGGGTCGTTCCGCCTTGCCCGGCGTCTCGTCTATATCGGCGGGATCGATAATGTCCGGCACCACGCCAATCTGCGCCAGCAAATCGAGCCGACGCGGCGATGCGGACGCCAGAACCAGCCGCGCCTGCGCATCCTTGCCTGCGTGATCCGCCGGGGCGGCCACGATCATTTGAAGCGGTAGGTAATCCGACCCTTGGTCAGATCGTAAGGCGTCAATTCGACGAGCACTTCATCGCCCACCAGCACGCGGATACGGTTCTTGCGCATCTTGCCCGCGGTGTGGCCCAATATTTCATGATCATTTTCAAGCTTCACACGGAACATCGCGTTGGGAAGCAATTCCACAACCGATCCGCGCATTTCAAGCAGTTCTTCTTTCGCCATAATATCCCGATAAACCAAAAATTTCGCGCCGCCATAGCGGCAAAGAGTGCAAATGAAAAGCTATGCCGTTGCAGCGCTGTATTTGGCGCTATCGGGCGAACAGCATACCCGCCTCGGCTATGGCATCGAAGATGCACGTCAATTGTCCGGCATCGGTACAATAAGGCGGCATGACATAGATAGTGTTGCCCAGCGGCCGCAGCAATAGTCCACGCTCCAGAAAGAATGCGCGCAATGCTGGCGCGACCGACGACAGATAGCCATGATCGCCGGTGACAAGATCGACCGCAGCAATGGTGCCTTGCTGGCGCGGGCTCGTGAAAGCGACCCTATCCAGACCGGCCAGTCGATCCGATATCCCCTGCGACAACACCGCGATCCGGCCCAGCACATCCTCCTCAGCCCAGATGGAAAGATTCGCGGCGGCGGCGGCGCAGGCGATGGGGTTGGCGGTATAGCTGCTCGAATGGAAGAACATCTTCGCCCGGTCGGTGGAAAGATGCGCTTCGAATATGCGCCCGCTCGCCAACGTCGCGGCCAGCGGGATCGCGCCGCCGGTAATGCCCTTGGCCACGCACAGTATGTCTGGCGCCACATCGGCTTGCTCACAGGCGAACAGTGTGCCGGTCCGTCCCCATCCGGTCATCACTTCGTCAGCGATGAACAGCACGTCATGCCGCGCACAGATCGCTGCCATCTCGCGTAGTACCCAGGCCGGATACATCAGCATCCCACCCGCGCCCAGGATCAGCGGTTCGACAATGAACGCCGCAGGCTTCGCAGCACAGGCAGCCTCCAGCGAATCCAACGTGGCCTGCTCGCGTCCCGCCATCGGAAACGGC
The DNA here is from genome assembly GCF_027925545.1 of Sphingobium sp. BS19. Lineage (NCBI taxonomy): Bacteria > Pseudomonadati > Pseudomonadota > Alphaproteobacteria > Sphingomonadales > Sphingobiaceae > Sphingobium > Sphingobium sp. BS19. The sequence goes on along the minus strand of NZ_BSEF01000001.1, from coordinate 161,126 downwards.
ACTGTGACGACATCGAACAGCAGCGGTTCGTAGGCGCGGTTGAATGCCCCCCGCTCCCCCACCGACATCGCGCCGATGGTGTCGCCATGATAACTATGCTCCATCACGACGATGGATACCCGACGCGGATCGACTACATTCCAGTAACCCAACGCCATCTTCAGCGCGACTTCCACCGCCGTCGACCCGCTGTCGGAAAAGAACACATGGTCGAGCCCATTAGGCGCCAGCGCGACCAGACCCCGCGCCACGGCTTCGGCAGGGTCGTGCGTATAACCTGCAAAGATCACCTGATCGAGCGTTGCGGCCTGCGTGGCAATCGCCGCAGCAACGCGCGGATGGCAATGGCCGTGTGTAGTCACCCACCAGCTTGATATCGCATCGATCAAACTGCTGCCATCGGCGCAGTGCAGCACCGCACCTTCTGCGCGCACGATCCGGGGGATAGGTTCGTTCAACCCATGCTGGGTAAAGGGATGCCAAACGGGAGAGGTCATAACACCCCACCTCCACAACTACCGTCATTCCCGCGCCAGCGGGAATCCATCTCCCGACGTCTCATCTGGAGATAGCTTCGAAGATGGATTCTCGCCTGCACGGGAATGACGAAAACACTCACAGAGCCGCCCTTATCGCCGCCATATCGATGCAATCCTGCATCGCCGCCCCCAGCGTATCCGGTGTCAACGGATCGAGCATCGGCAACCGCCCTAACGACGCGACTCTCCCCAGCACCGGAACGATCCGTTCGTTCTCTTCGTGCGCATCGCCGATAAACACGATTCCCAGCAAAGGCACATCGCGCGCGCGCAACGCTTCGATGCTGAGCAGGCTATGGTTGATCGTCCCCAATCCAGTCCGCGCGCATAGGATCACCGGCATGCGCCACTGTGCGAACATATCCGCATACAGCACTGTCTCGCTCAGCGGCACGAGGACACCCCCCGCCCCTTCGACCACCAACGGTCCGGCGATATCCGGCAACGCCAATCGCGCCAGATCGATTTCCACACCATCTATACGCGCGGCCAGATGCGGCGAAGCGGGCGTCGTCAGCCGATACGCTTCCGGGACGATGTGTTCAGCGGACAGCGCAGCCAGCGTAGCCACCGTCTGCGCATCCCCCTCCGGCTCCAGCCCGGCCTGCACCGGTTTCCAGTAATGCGCACCCAGTGCCGCCGTCAGTCCGGCCGCGAACACCGTTTTGCCGATGCCGGTATCGGTCCCTGTCACCACCACAGCCTGCGTCACGCCATAGCCTCCCGCAATTCCAGACCCAGCGCATCGACATCCGCCAGCCCGATATTCAGCGTCAGCGAAATACGCAACCGCGATGTCCCCGGCGCAACCGTCGGCGGGCGAATCCCCCGCACATCGAACCCTGCCGCCTGCAACGCCGCTGCGACAACCATCGTCCGCTTGTCTTCACCGATGATGACCGGCAAAATCTGACTCTCGGGTTCGGGCAAGCCCAGCGGCGCGCAGATCGCCTCCGCAGCCCGGTCCCGCAAGGCCAGCAAGTCCGCGCGCAGATCGTCCGCCCCCTCGATCCGGCGCAATGCTGCCCCAACAGCCACCGCCATCAACGGCGAAGGCGCGGTCGAGAATATGAAAGGCCGCGCGCGGTTTACCAGCCAGTCGACGACCGATAGTGGGCCGCAAACCAATGCCCCCTCGACCCCCAGCGCCTTACCGCACGTATGCAACGACACGACATTGCCCTGCCCTTCCAGCACCGCGGCAATCCCGCGCCCACCGGGGCCGAACACCCCCGTCGCATGCGCTTCGTCGAATAGTAGTATCGCATCGTGTTGCGTTGCAATCTCCGCCAGCGCAGCCACCGGCGCGATGTCGCCATCCATGCTGTATAGCGTCTCGACGGCAATCCACACCCGTCCGGTGCCGCCCCCGGTGCGCCACTGTGCGATAGCATCGGCGAACGCGTTCGGATCGTTATGCGCCGCAAAAACATGCGCTGCTTTGGACTGCCGGATGCCGTCATGCGCGCTGGCATGGATCAGCGCATCGGCAACGATCAGATCGCCTCGCTGCGGCAGGCACGCCAGCAGCGCCATGTTCGCGGCAAAGCCATTGGCGAAGTACAGCGCAGCCTCGCTCCCGAAATAAGTCGACGCCTGAAACTCAAGTTCTTCGTGCTCCGGCGCATTGCCCCGCAACAACCGCGAGCCGCCAGACCCCACCGGAACGCCACGCGAAACCGCGTCCGCCACCGCCTGTGCAATGACGGAATCGTTCGCCAGTCCCAGAAAATCGTTGGAAGCAAAGTCGAGCCCTGTACGCGGCACCAACCGCCGCAACCGTCCCCGCGATTGCAGGGCGGAAAGCTGTGCAGCAAAGAGATCGGCTGACGAACGCATGTCGCCGCTATAGGCAGCATAGCCGACGAGGCAAGGGCCGACCCTGCGGCTTAGGCCGGATTATACTTCACCAGGAAGGCTTCCATTTCCTTAAGGAACTGCAATCGATCCGGCCCACGAGAGAAATGGTGGTCGCCAAGAGGCTGCTCGATATATGTGACCGGCTTACCTGCAGCCTTCAGCTTTTCCACCATTTCCCGCGATTGTTTGACCGGCACGCGTAAATCTTCTTTGCCATGCATGAACAACATCGGGATGGAGAACTCGCTTGCGAAATTGACCGGTGACACCGCGTTGTAATCCGGTGCCTGCTTGCGCATCCAGTCACGTCGACGACCGCCGTTTAAAAAGCGCCCATCGAACGCCATCATCGCACCAAGGTCGGAGACGCCTGCATAGGATATCGCGCATTTGAAGCGTCCGCCATCGCGCTGTGCGGCCCGAAATGCGGCATAGCCCCCATAAGATGCCCCGGCTATGCAAACACGATCCTTATCTACGATGCCTTCTTTTACGGCCCAATCGACGGCATCGTTCAGGTCATCCTGCATCGCCAAACCCCACTGCCCTTCTCCTTTTTCGGCAAAGCTGACGCCATAGCCAGAAGAGCCGCGATAGTTCGGCTGGATGACGGCATAACCGCGATTGGCCAGGAACTGCGTCCACCAATCGAATGTTTCGCTGTCGCGTGCGAAGGGGCCGCCGTGCGGCAGAAGGATCATCGGTAAATTGCGGGCATCGCGACCAGCAGGTAGGGTCAGCACCGCAGCAATTTCCAACCCGTCACGCGCTTTGTAATGGACGGTCCGAACCGGAGAGAGCGGTGCCGTTCCCAATGCGCTATACTCTTTTGCAAGCAAGGACATCTTGCTCTCCGTCGGCCTGAACACATAATAGGCGCCCGCACGGTCGGCTGCTCCAACATGGACAAGCAGTGTCGACCAATCCCGGCTCATCGACACGATCGTTCCCTTGCGCGTCCCTAGCGCTTTGTCGATGTCGGCTTGGATCTGAGCCATTTCGGGGTCGGTCCAATGCACTTTTGCGCCTTCGGTAGTATAGCGATACCCTGCCACGCCAGTACCTGCACGATCGGCAATCAAGCTATCCACATCATAGCCTGGCACACCGAACACCCGTTTACCCTTCTCCATCGTGGTCAAATCGAGTTCGTAAAAAGAAGAAAAATCGTCCTCATCGCTTCGCGAAATTGCTTTGGTGGGGTCAGCCAGAAACATGGTCGGGACTGTGAGACTTTCGTCCCGCCGAAGATCGGCTCTATCGACCACGCGAAACGGCCCCGTTGCGTCGGGACGATAGTGAAGTCGGTATGTACGCGAGCCATCGACATAGCCAATTCCCATACGCACCGCGCCTTGGGCATCGGCATACCAATCGAAAACGCTGGATTTGGACGACACGATCTTGCGTGTCTTGCCCGTGGACACGTCTACACGGTCAACCTCTGGCCAGAAACCAGCGTCACCGATGTAAATAGAGCTCTGATAAGCCAGTAGAATATCGGCAGAACCATCCTGGGCCTTTCAAAGCACGTCATCTGCGGCCTGAGCGGCCTGCCTGCTAACGAGCATATTGATTTTAGCGCCATCGGATCTAATTCCGGCCAGCCGACGCAGATAGAAGCTTTGCCCCTGGACGAACTGGCTGGATCCAATACCTGCGATCAACCAGTCGTCATTTACCCACGACCACCAGTTAAGGTCGTTCTTGCCTGCATTTACTGCCTTCAGTGACTTGTCGTTGCTGTAAAGCCCCAGGATCACAAGTGCCTGCAGCCCGTTGATCGCCATCTTCGCAGCAATTTTCTTACCGTCGGGAGAGAGGCTGGGCTCCTCAAGGAACGGTAGCTCCGCAAAATGTTCTATCGGAATGAGTTTACGTTCAGCAGTCGCTGTCTTTTCGCTCGCCGCGCTCTGCGCCAAAGCAGGAATGGACCCCAACGACCCTGCAAAAACAACACCAGTAACAAGCAGTCCATGAATAACGCGTTGCATACATCCCCCCGGAAACCGTGCGATACGCTAGCATGTAGGACTCAATTTTTACAATCTGCGCCTCTTCCTAGCGGAGAATATTCTGTGGCTTGGAAAGACGCCGTCAGGATTGCTTCAGCGCCTCCCTGCACCCTTATGGCGGACCTCCGCGCGACGTTTCTCGAACAAAATTCGGACATTTTGAAACTCTAAGAGAATATTCATAACGCAATCATATCGCATCGTGCATAACCGGACTGGTGGCATTGGGGGGTATGATGCGATTTCGACGATTGATCGGGATGACGGCGGCGCTGGCTCTTCTGTCTGCCTGTGGCGGTGGCGGTTCGGGCACCAGCGCACCTACCCCCACGCCAACACCGACCCCGGTTCCAACACCTACACCCACTCCCACCGCCGGATGCGCCTTGCGCGATCGGCAGGATTGGGCGGCCGCGCAGATGCGGGAATGGTATCTTTTCCCCGAAACGCTTCCTGCCAGCCTCGACCCTGCTGCCTACAGTACGCTCGGCGATTATGTCGACGCGCTCACGGCCACCGCGCGCGGCCAACGCCGGGATCGCTATTTCACTTATGTCACATCGATTGCCGAGGAAAATGCCTACTATAATGCCGGGTCCAGCGCAGGTTTCGGCTTTCGACTCGCCACTGACTCGGCGCAGCGGCGCATTTTCGTCATCGAAGCGTTCGAAAACGCGCCCGCACTTAACGCCGGGATAGATCGCGGCGCGGAAATACTTGCGATCGGCACAAGCGCATCGGATATGCGAACCGTGGCCGATATCGCGGCAGCCAGCGGCTTGGATGGCGTTAGCAATGCGCTTGGCCCGGACGATGTGGGCGTCACCCGGCGGCTGCGCATCAATGACGCCACCGGCGTGCACGAAGTCAATGTTACAAAGGCGGACTTTACTTTGCTGCCGGTGTCGACCCGTTATGGTGCGAAAATCATCGACGATGGCGGGCGGCGCGTCGGCTACATCAACTTGCGTACCTTCATTACGCCTGCCGAAACACCCCTGCGCAATGCATTTGCGATGTTCAGGGATCAGGGCATCACCGAAGTCGTCATCGACTTGCGCTATAACGGTGGCGGCCTGTTATCGACTGCGGCTGTCATGGCCAATCTGATGGGTAAGAACCGATTCAGTTCGGACGTGTTTTCGTACATCACCTATCGCTCTGAAAAATCATCAGAAAATAGCACGTATTCCTTCATTCCCCAGAGCGAATCGATCGCCCCCACCCGTATTGCCTTCATCGGTGGCGGGGGTACGGCCTCGGCCAGCGAACTTCTGATAAACGGCTTCGTACCGTATCTCGATACGGCTGTCGGACTGATCGGCAGCAACACTTACGGCAAGCCCGTGGGCCAGATTGCACTCGACCGACCCCAATGCGACGACCGGTTACGCGCAGTGGCGTTCTCCGTGCAAAACAGTTTGCGCTCATCGGCTTATTTCGACGGGCTGGCCGGTACAGTAAAGGCAAGCTGCCGGTCGGATGATGACATAGGCCACGCCTTGGGCGATCCGCAGGAAGCATCCACCCGCCAAGCTCTCGATTTTCTCGCCGGGCGCAGTTGCACGCCTATCGCCAGTGGCCCCAGCGTTACGGGTCAGTCGCTCAAGGAAAGCGTGCGAAAGCTGGTATCTCCACTTCGCCCAAGCACGATACAAAGGGAAGTGCCCGGATCGTTCTGACGTCCACGGAAGGAGGGTAGCGGCGCGGGGAGGATCACCTACTCCGCGCCGCACTCCGATCTCAGGCCGCTCCGTGCGCCAGTGCTGCCAGCAGCAGCAGCGCCACGATGTTCGTGATCTTAATCATCGGGTTCACCGCCGGTCCTGCCGTATCCTTGTACGGATCGCCCACGGTATCGCCCGTCACTGCGGCTTTATGGGCTTCGCTGCCCTTACCGCCATGATGGCCGTCCTCGATATATTTCTTCGCATTGTCCCATGCCCCGCCACCGCTGGTCATGGAAATCGCAACAAACAGACCGGAGACGATAACGCCCAACAACAACGCGCCAAGCGCCGCGAAACCATTGGACACACCCGCTACCGCCGCAATCGCGAAATACACGACAATCGGCGCGAGTACGGGCAACAGGCTCGGCACGATCATTTCCTTGATCGCCGCTTTCGTCACCAGATCGACGGTGCGGGCATAGTCCGGCTTGCTGGTGCCATCCATGATGCCCTTGTTCTCCGCAAACTGTGCGCGAACGTCTTTGACAACGTCCCCGGCAGCGCGGCCCACAGCCGTCATCCCCATTGCCCCGAACAGATAGGGCAATAGCGCGCCAAGCAGCAGCCCGACGATGACATAAGGATTGGATAGGCTGAAATCGACGGCATCAGTCAGGCCGAGCGCCGAGTTATAGAATTTCAGATCCTCCGTATACGCGCCGAACAGCACCAGCGCCGCCAGTCCTGCCGATCCGATGGCATAGCCCTTCGTTACGGCCTTGGTCGTGTTGCCCACGGCATCGAGCGCGTCGGTGCGCGTGCGCACGTCCTGCTCCATGCCCGCCATTTCGGCGATGCCGCCTGCATTGTCGGTCACTGGCCCGTAAGCGTCCAGCGCCACGACCATCCCGGCCAGTGCCAGCATTGCCGTCGCGGCAAAGGCAATGCCGATCAGGCCCGCCAGTTGGTGCGATATGATGATACCGACCACGATCACCAATGTCGGCATCGCGGTCGATTCCAGGCTGATGGCCAGTCCCTGAATGACGTTGGTGCCGTGGCCCGTCTCCGAAGCCTTGGCGATGGAGCGGACCGGGCGGTAATTGGTGCCGGTATAATATTCGGTGATGACGACCAGCAGCCCGGTAACGCCCAGACCGACCATCATCGACCAGAATAGCGCCATGCCGGTATAACCGCCCGTGCCGTCGAGATCAGCACCAAACACCGCATTGAGGTCACCCAGTACCTGATGGCACACATAGTAAATCGCACCGATGGAAAGGATCGCCGTCGCCCAGAACCCCTTGTACAGCGCGCCCATGATCGACTGGCTCGATCCCAGCCGCACGAAGTAGGTGCCGATGATCGAGGTAATAATGCAGATACCGCCCACCGCCAACGGCAGCGACATCAGCTTCATCAACTGCGCATTGTCGATGCCGGTTATCAGCAAAGCGATCAGCACCATCGTCGCGCCGACGGTAACGACATAGGTTTCGAACAGATCGGCGGCCATGCCCGCGCAATCGCCGACATTGTCGCCCACATTGTCCGCGATGACGGCGGGGTTGCGAGGGTCATCCTCGGGGATACCTGCCTCGACCTTGCCGACAAGATCCGCGCCCACGTCCGCAGCCTTTGTGAAGATACCGCCGCCCAGACGCGCGAAGATCGAAATCAGCGACGCACCGAAGGCTAGCGCAACAAGGCTGTCGATGACGAGGCGGTCGTCAGGCGCATGTTGGCCCGGCCCCGTCAGATACCAGAAGAATACTGAAATCGCGAGGAGCGCGAGGCCCGCCACGAGCATCCCCGTGATCGCCCCAGCCCGGAACGCGACCGTCAACCCGCTTTGCAGCGAACTGCGCGCAGCCTCCGCCGTGCGCACATTGGCGCGCACCGAGATGTTCATGCCGATATAGCCGGCCACGCCCGAAAGCACCGCGCCGATCAAAAAACCGATGGCCGATGTGATCCCCAGAAATACGAACACCAGCACCGCGACGACCACACCGACGATGGCGATGGTGCGATATTGCCGCGCCAGATAGGCCTGCGCGCCTTCCTGAATGGCGGCCGCAATTTCCTGCATCTTCGCGTTGCCCGGCGATGCGCTCAGCACCTGCCTGGCGGTGATAATGCCGTACAGCACGGCCAGCAGGCCGCACCCTATGGCGATATAAATTATTGTCATTCCTGTTCCTCTCCCCTTGTTCGCTTTCTAGGTCATGACCGCTCCACAGGGAAAACAGGCGGCATGAAGCGGGGAGCAGGCCGGGGATACAGCATCCGGTCGCTGGGTCAGGGCTGGCAATCGGCGGCGCATCGACATGGCGCATATCCTGATCGGCAAGCAATTCGTCGGCGGAGAGTATCGCTCTGCCGCGCAAGGTCAAGCGCGCAGATATCGTGCTTAAGTCGAACCTTTGTGCTGATAGCCAATATGTTTGGGCAGAGGCACGGTCTGGCCATCAAGAACCAACCGCATGCCGCCGCCGGTATCGAACCGCCCCACCGCAATTGCTGGAACAGGCAACACAGCCCCTTCCGGTGCGGCGAACAGCAATTCATAATCGTCCCCGCTGGTCGCCGCCTCGATCTGCGCGGCACGACCGCGAAGGGCAAGGAAGGCGTCCGACACCGGGATATAATCGACGGTCACGCCGATCCCGCTGGCCACAGCCATCCGTTGCGCATCGATCAGCAGCCCATCGGATATGTCCATCATTGCCGTAACATAGGCAGCCAGCGCCTTCCCCTCGGCCACGCGCGGTTGCGGACGGCGATAGGCATCGATCAAAGCGATGGGCGACGATTGCCCGGATCGCAGCAGCGCCAACCCCGCCCCGCTATCGCCCACCGGCCCGGTTACATAGAGGACATCCCCTGCCCGCGCGCCAGTGCGCGATGGCACAGGGGTAGCGGTCGCGCTGCCGATGGCGGTCAGCGTAAAGCTGCGCGCCGATCCGCGCGGCATCGCCACCGTATCGCCCCCGACCAAAGGCATTGCGAACTGCTCTAGCGCCGCGCGTAATCCCGACAGAAACGCGCTGTCCCAGCCGTCGTCACCCGACAACGCATAGTTCATCAGGCAGGCGATAGGCTTGGCACCCTTGGCTGCAAGATCGGACAGGTTCACCGCCGCCAGCTTCCACCCTACGCTATCAGGCGGATCGGCCGGCAGAAAATGCACGCCCTCCACCAGCGTATCGCTGGTCAGGACAAGCCGCGTGTCGCCGATATCCAGCACAGCCGCATCGTCCATCAGCCCCCGCGCAGCCGGATCGGTCGCCAGCCCGCGCAATAAGCCGATGAAGGCCGTTTCGTCCGTCAGGGACGCGCAACCTTGGCGACGGCATCCAGCAGGCCATTGACGAAACCCGACTCCCGCTTGTCGTAGAAGGCATGGGCGACATCGACATATTCGCTGATGACGGTGCCGGTGCCGACATCGGCGCGTGCCAGCAGTTCGTATGTGCCTGCGCGCAAGATTTGACGCATCGGCTTATCGAGCCGTTCGAGGCTCCATCCGCTTGACAGCTTGCTGGAAATCAGCCCGTCGATTTCGTCGCTGCGGGCATCCACACCGGTCACGATATCGTCGAAAAATGTGGTTTCCGCTTCGGCATATTCCACATCCTCGATCGTCGCGCCAAGGCGATGTTCGTGGAATTCATGGAGCAACAGGTGCAGCGGTTTCGGCTCCATGTCGAGCTGATAAAGCGCCTGCACGGCGGCAAGCCGGGCGGCGGAGCGGGATTGGGCACGATCGTTCATCGCGTCCCCCTACTCCCTTCCCAGTCAGAATTGCAATCGCCGCGCCACCGAAGATGCGTGCGCCGGCAAGCCTTCCGCTTCCGCCAGCGCAACTGCCGCCGGGCCGATTGCCGCGATGGACGCCTGATCCAGCGCCAGAAAGCTTGTACGCTTCATGAAATCCAGCACCGAAAGCCCCGATGAGAATCGCGCGCGCCGTCCGGTCGGCAGCACATGGTTCGGTCCCGCGACATAATCGCCAACCGCTTCTGGCGTCATCCGGCCCAGGAATACCGACCCTGCGTGGCGCACCTGCGCAAACAGCGCGTCGGGATCGTCCACGGCCAGTTCCAGATGCTCGGCAGCCAGGGCGTTGACCAGCGGGACACACGCGGCAATATCAGGCAACAGGATGATCGCGCCATTCGCGTCCCAGCTCGTCCGCGCCACGGCTGCCGTCGACAATTCCGGTACCTGCCGCTCCACCGCCGCAGCAACGGCATCGGCAAAGGCCGCATCGTCGGTCAGCAGGATCGACTGGCTCGTCGGATCATGTTCGGACTGGCTGAGCAGATCGGCGGCGATCCATTCGGGATCGTTCTTGCCATCGGCCACCACCACAATCTCGGACGGTCCGGCCACCATATCGATGCCGACCACGCCGTAAAGCTGCCGCTTGGCTTCGGCGACCCACGCATTGCCGGGGCCGACGATCACGTCCACCGGCGCAATCCGGTCCGTGCCATAGGCCAAAGCCGCAATCGCCTGCGCTCCGCCCACGCGCCAGATTTCACCGATCCCGGCGATTTCGGCTGCGGCCAGCACCATCGGGTTGATGATACCATCGGGCGTCGGCGTGACCATCGCGATCCGCTCCACCCCGGCAACCTTGGCCGGAATGACATTCATCAGCAGCGAACTGGGATAGGCCGCGCGCCCACCGGGCACATACAATCCCGCCGCATCCACAGGCCGCCACCGCGCGCCCAGACGCACGCCTGCGCTGTCGATACCGTCGCTATCCTGCGGTTTCTGCTTGGCATGATAGGTCGTGATCCGATCCGCCGCGAGTTCCAGCGCATCGCGCAACGTCGTGGAAATGCCTTCCAGTGCCGCTTTGCGCTCCGCTGCGGGTATAGCCCAGCCGCTGGTTTCCAGATCGTGCCGGTCGAACCGCTGCGTATAATCGGCCAGCGCGACGTCACCCTCGGCGCGGACACGCTTCAATATCGCAGCGACATCGCGCGACACATCCTCGTCCGCTTCCCGACGCGCATTTACCAGCGCTGTAAAGGCGTTAGCGAAATCCGGCGCAGTGGCATCCAGCCTAAGCGGCATCGCGCACCTCGACGGCACGGCGGAAGGCTTCGACCATAGGCACCAGTTCGCCCGACCGCATCTTGAACGCAGCGCGGTTGACGATCAGCCGCGCGGAAATCTGCATGATGATGCTTGTTTCCACCAAGCCATTGGCGCGCAGGGTATCCCCCGACGACACGAGATCGACGATCCGCCGCGACAGCCCTAGCGACGGCGCCAGTTCCATAGCGCCGTTCAGCTTCACGCATTCCGCCTGAATGCCCTGCGCTTCATAATGCTTGCGCGTCAGATACGGATATTTTGTCGCGACGCGCACGTGGCTCAACGCCGCTTCATTCTCCGCCACCAGCCCGGCAGGCTCTGCTACCGACAATCGACAATGCCCGATGTTCAGGTCGACCGGCGCATAGAGTTCGGAATAGTCGAACTCCTCGACCACGTCCGACCCGACAATCCCGATCTGTGCCGCGCCGTGCGCCACGAATGTCGCCACATCAAACGCGCGCACTCGAATGATCGAGACATTGGGCTGATTGGTTGCAAAGCGCAGCGCACGGCTCTTGCCATTATGGAAGTCCGCCTCCGGCTCGATCCCGACACGCGACAATAAGGGCAACGCCTCTTCGAGGATGCGGCCCTTGGGGATGGCAATGATCAGCGGCTGGCTCATGCCGCGCGCTTTACTTGCGGGCGCGGCATTGGGCAAGCCGCGCGGGGCGAGGGATTTTCGATGAGTGTGAACGCCCGCTTTGGATCAGGGATAACTCACCGTCTTGGGCCGCCCCTGCGGGATCGGAATAAACTCCTGATCGTCCCCCGGTATCAATGGAAAGCGCATCGCGTCCCAATCTTCACGCGCCTGCATCAGTCGATCCTGCCGGGACGAGACGAAATTCCACCACACATGGCGCGGCGTCTTGAACGCTTCTCCTCCGCACAGCATCACCCGCCCGCCGTCCACGCTGTAGAGTGTGGCCCGCGTTCCGGGCCGCAACACATACAACGTCTGGGCCTTTAACGGCACGCCATCCAGCGCCGCGTCGCCACCCGAGACATAGATAGCCCGCTCGTCCGCTTCCGGCTCGATGGGGATCGCCCCGCCCGGACGGAGCATGATGTCGGCATAGATTGTCTGTGCATAGGTCGTGACCGGTGCCTGCTGCCCCCAGAGCGCCCCCATGATGACACGTGCATGTGCGCCGCCATAATCCAGCACCGGCAACGCATCTTCGGGCACATGCTCGAACGCCGGGTTCATCTCTTCCTGCGCATCGGGGAGCGCTATCCATGTCTGGATAGCCGACAGCTTGGACGCGCGCGCGCGTTCGTCGTCTGGCGACCGCTCGGAATGCACGATGCCCTTTCCTGCCGTCATCAGATTGATCGCGCCCGGTTCGATCAACTGGTTCGACCCCAGCGAGTCGCGATGCTGGAACGCGCCTTCGTACATATAGGTTACGGTCGCGAGGTTGATGTGCGGGTGCGGGCGCACGTCAATGCCTTCGCCCGGACCGAACTTCGCTGGTCCCGCCTGATCGAAAAAGATGAACGGCCCCACCATTGTCCGTTCCTTGGCGGGCAGGCTTCGATACACCTTGAAGTCGCCCAGATTATGCGTGGTCGGCGCAATCGTCTGGATAATGAGGTCGTCGGGCATCGTCATTCTCCCGGTGCTTTCGCCTTTATCGCTAGCGCATGAATTGTTCCCAGCATCAGGTCCGACAGCGCCATATTCACCAGCCGCTGCCGCGCGACCCGGCCCTGTCCCACAAAGGCCTCGGCGATGATTTCAACGGTGAAATGGCTCTCGCCCGATCCGTCGTCCCCCATATGGCCGCTATGTTTTGCACTGTCGTTCGTCACGACAAGCTGTTGCGGGTTCAGGGCAGCGCGCAGGCGCACCTCGATTTCTGTGGCCACTGGGCCTTTCGATTCTTCGGTCATGGACCCTATATAGTCGGATCACCGCTGTTTGCATCTGGACTGATCTTGGCTTCCGACCCTTTTTCTTCGCGCCGCCACAACCGTTTCCACGGACGAGTTGAAAACGATGGACGTCCCTGCGCGATAGAAGGCTGCACCGAGGCCGGCGAATTTCGCGCGCCTCCCCCCGAAGGTCCGGCGTCCCATGCGGAGGGACCGCGCTGGCGCTGGCTTTGTCTCGACCATGTGCGGGAATTCAATTCCGGCTACAATTTCTTCACCGGCATGTCGCCGGACGAGATCGAAGCAGCGCAGCGCCCCTTTTCCGGGTGGGAACGCGAAACCCGCGCCTTTGCCGCCAATGGCGCGACGCCTCCCCCCAAATGGCAGGATTTCCACGACCCGCTCGACGCCATCGGCGGAAAATTCCGTGAACGGATGAAGGAAGCGAAGGCTCGCGCAGACGGAAAGCCGCTCTCTTCCGACGATCGCAGCGCACTAAAGATACTCGGGCTTACCCCGGACGCGGACCGAAAAGCGCTTCGCCAGCGTTATACAGAACTCGCGCGACGATTCCATCCTGACCATAATGGGGGGGACCGCAGCCACGAGAAAGCGTTGCAGGAGGTCATTTCCGCCTATACGCACTTGCGAAAGGCTCCGGCCTTTACTTGATTCATTTACAGCGTTCGCGCGCAGCCCCCACGGCCTTCGGGCCATCATTCGACCGACAGGCAGACCATGACCGACATACCCAACACTCAGCCCGACAACCGCAGCGAGACGATATTGGAGCGGCCGGACCGCGAAGTCAGCGCGCGCGAGATCTTCGGCGTGGATGTCGACATGATGATCCCGGCCTTTTCCGAAGCCGATGAGCGCGTGCCCGATACCGATCCCGCCTATGTGTTCGACCCGGACACCACGCTCGCGATTCTGGCCGGATTCGCCCACAACCGCCGCGTGATGGTTCAGGGCTATCACGGCACCGGTAAGTCGACTCACATCGAACAGATCGCCGCGCGCCTCAACTGGCCCTGCATCCGCATCAACCTCGACGCGCATATCAGCCGTATCGACTTGGTCGGGCGCGATGCCATCGTGCTGAAGGACGGCCAGCAGGTTACCGAATTCAAGGAAGGCCTGCTCCCCTGGGCGCTGCAACGCCCGGTGGCATTGGTGTTCGACGAATATGACGCCGGCCGCCCTGACGTCATGTTCGTCATCCAGCGCGTGCTGGAAACCGACGGCAAGATGACCCTGCTCGATCAGAACCGCGTGATCCGCCCCTCGCCCTGGTTCCGCCTGTTCGCGACGTCCAACACCGTTGGCCTTGGCGACACGACCGGCCTTTATCACGGCACGCAGCAGATCAACCAGGGCCAGATGGACCGCTGGAACATCGTCGTGACCTTGAACTATCTGCCCGCCGCGACCGAAGCGCAAATCGTCCTCGCCAAGTCGGGTGAGTACGATCACGACGGCGGCCGCAAGGAAGTCGAGAACATGATCAAGGTTGCCGAACTGACGCGGCAGGGCTTCATCAATGGCGATATCTCCACCGTCATGTCACCGCGCACCGTGATAAGCTGGGCGCAAAACGCGCTCATCTTCAAGAATGTCGGCTTCGCTTTCCGTCTGTCCTTCCTCAACAAATGCGACGAAGCGGAACGCAGCCTGGTGGCAGAATATTATCAGCGCGTGTTCGGCAAGGATCTGCCGGAGAGCGTCGTGGGGAAGGCATAGACTCTTACCACCATGACCGAACGCTCCCCCCTCGATTCCTTCAAGGTCGTGCTGTCCGGTGCAGCGCGGGCGATGGCGCGCGATCCGGAGCTGGAGGTATCCTTCACCGCCGATGCGCCGCATGTCGTGGGTAAGCAGATCAAGGTGCCGTCCCCGGCCCGCGCCCTGCCCGCCGATCAGGTTGCGCTCGCCCGCGGGTTTGCCGATGCCAACGCGCTGCGCCTGCGCCATCACAACCCCAAGCTGCACGCTGCATCCGCGCCCGGAGAAGCGGTCGCCCGCGCCGTCTATGACGCTGTGGAGCAGGCCCGGATCGAAGCGATCGGTTCGCGGCAGATGGCGGGCGTCCGCGCCAATCTCAATGAAGCGCTTACCATGCGCCTCAAATCGGATCCCATCGTCCGCGCCAAGGGCCGCGACGAAGTCCCGCTCAGCACTGCGGTCGCGCTTATGGTGCGGGAACGCCTGACCGGACAGGCCGCACCGCGCAGCACCGAGGCCGGTCTCGATTTCGTACGCAATTGGATCGAGGACAAGGCAGGTCCGGATCTTGACGCCCTCGGCCTCGCACTCGACGATCAGCAATCTTTCCAGAAGCTGACCACCGCGCTTCTCGAACATCTCGAACTGATCGAAAGCGACGCTCCCCCTGACTCCAGCGACGATGACGCACAGGATGAAGGCGAAGATCAGGAGCAGGATCAGGAAGACGGCGACGAAGGCGAGGAGGACGCCGGGGACAGCGACGCCCAGACCGAAGCGCGCTCCGACGAAAAGGGCGGCGAAAGCGAAGACGGCGAACCCGATTACAGCGACGAATTCGAAAGCGACAGCGAAAGCGGCGCGGATGACATGGGCGAGGAGGGCATGATGCCCGTCCGCCCCAACCGCCCCATGTCCGATCTGCCGCCCGGCTTCGACTACAAGACCTACACCACCCGCCATGACGAAACCTGCGGCGCGGAGGATCTGTGCGACGAGGATGAACTCATCCGCCTGCGCGGGTTCCTCGATCAGCAACTGACCTCGCTGCAGGGCGCGGTCACGAAACTCG
This sequence comes from Sphingobium sp. BS19, assembly GCF_027925545.1. Classification (NCBI taxonomy): domain Bacteria; kingdom Pseudomonadati; phylum Pseudomonadota; class Alphaproteobacteria; order Sphingomonadales; family Sphingobiaceae; genus Sphingobium; species Sphingobium sp. BS19. Next base: position 145,237 of record NZ_BSEF01000001.1, on the reverse strand, counting down.
CCAACCGCCTGCAACGCCGCCTGATGGCGCAACAATCGCGCAGTTGGGACTTCGATCAGGAAGAAGGGATGCTGGACGCCGCGCGCCTCGCCCGCATCGTCATCGATCCCACCCATTCGCTCAGTTACAAGATCGAGCGCGATACCGAATTTCGCGACACCGTCGTGACGCTGCTAATCGACAATAGCGGCTCCATGCGCGGTCGCCCGATCAGCATCGCGGCGATCAGCGCGGACATCATGGCCCGCACGCTCGAACGCTGCGGCGTGAAGACTGAGATTCTCGGCTTCACGACCCGCGCGTGGAAAGGCGGGCAGAGCCGCGAGGACTGGCTCGCCGCCGGACGCCCCCCGCTCCCCGGCCGCCTGAACGATCTGCGCCACATCATCTACAAGAAAGCCGATGACCCCTGGCGCCGCGCGCGCAAGAATCTGGGCCTGATGATGCGCGAAGGTCTGCTGAAGGAAAATATCGACGGCGAGGCTTTGCTCTGGGCGCACAGTCGGCTGCTTGCCCGGCATGAGGATCGTCGCATCCTGATGGTGATATCGGATGGTGCGCCGGTCGACGATTCCACCCTGTCGGTCAACAGCGGCACCTATCTGGAACGGCATTTGCGGCAAGTGATCGACTGGATCGAAAACCGCTCGCCCGTGCAGCTCGTTGCCATCGGCATCGGCCACGACGTAACCCGCTATTACAAGCGCGCCGTGACGATCATGGACGCCGAGCAACTTGGCGGCACAATGGTCGAGCAACTGGCTGGCCTGTTTGATGAGGATTAGACCATGAGCGTCGCCTTCCGTCGCGAGAGTGACGAGGAACATCTCGAACCCAAATTCGAACTGCCCATCCCGCCCGGCCCCAATCTGGTGACCCCGCGCGGCCTCGCGCTGATCGAAGCGAAGGTGACGGAAATCGAAGCCGCCCTCCCCCACGCTGCCGACGAAGAGGCACGCAAGAAAGTGCTGCGCGAAGCCCGCTACTGGCGCGCCCGTCAGGCCACCGCACAACTGGCCCCGATGCCTCTTGCCGACAGCATCGCCTTCGGCTCCCGCGTCCGCTTCCGCTTGAACGGCAAGGAACGGACGCTCGACATCGTCGGCGACGACGAAGCCGATCCCACCGAGGACCGCATAGCCTACTCCGCCCCCCTCGCCCGCGCTATGATGGAAGCAGGCGAAGGTGACCTGCTCGATTTCAGCGGGAAAGCCGATGCGATAGAAGTTCTGGGGATTGGGGTTTCGGTGTCAATGGCACATTAGGAGCAAATGTTCGTTGCCTTTCAATATCCCCGGCAGCATAGGCGAATAGGGGACTATTGAATGAAGGATCAACTGGCAGAGGACGCGGTCGCGCAAGGCGATAACGACGAAATCAGGGCGATCCTCGAAGATATTTGCCGAATGACGGATATGGGTTTTGCGGCGGTGGCTCGTGTGACCGACACCCGCTGGATAGCATGTCAACTCCTAGACAAAATCGCGTTTGGGCTTCAACCCGGCGACGAACTCGAAATACAAACCACCATCTGCAACGACATTCGCCAATCCGGTCAGCGGGTCGTCATCGACCATGTGGACGCGGACATTCAATGGCAAACGCACCATACCCCCATTATGTACGGCTTCAAAAGCTACGCATCCTTTCCGATCTTTCTCCCCGATGGCAGCTTCTTTGGAACGCTATGCGCGATCGACCCTCATCCTCGTGCCGTAAGCGGCGCCAAAGTCATTGCGGCGATGGAGGAATACTCAAAGCGTATTGCGCAGATACTGGGTAACAACCAGACGCAGGCGGGATAAAGCCCTTTTAAAGCGGCCCCGACCCAGCTCTAGCTACACCAAAAAGTTGACCTCTCCCGCCAACCGCAGCATGGCATCGCCATGACCGACACTGCTTCTACCAAGACCCCATTGCGCCTCTTCAACAGCCTCTCGCGATCCGTCGAGACGTTCGAGTCGATCGTGCCGGGCACCGCGCGCGTCTATAGCTGCGGGCCGACGGTCTACAACTACGCCCACCTTGGCAATCTGCGCGCCTATGTGTTCACCGACACGCTCCGCCGGACGCTGGCGTGGAAAGGCTATGACGTTACCCATGTCATCAACATCACCGATGTCGGCCATCTGACCAGCGACGCCGACGCAGGCGACGACAAGATGGAGGCGGCCGCCCGCACGCAGGCCAAGAGCATCTGGGACATTGCGGCCCACTATACGCAGGCGTTCAAGCAGAACATCGCAGATCTCAACATACTGGAGCCAAGCCGGTGGACTGTCGCCACCGATTATGTGCCGCAGATGATCGCCTTTGCAGAGCGGATTGCGCCGCAGCATTGCTACGAACTACCGACCGGCCTCTATTTCGACTCAACCACCGTGCCTGATTATGGCGCGCTGGCGGGCGGTCGCGACGACGCCGCCAACGCCCGCATCGACCCGGTGGAAGGCAAGCGCCACCCGTCCGACTTCGCGATCTGGCGCAAATCACCACCGGGCGAACAGCGGCAGATGGAGTGGGATTCCCCCTGGGGCAAAGGCGCGCCGGGCTGGCATCTGGAATGCTCGGTGATGAGCCACGACACGCTGGGCCACCCCTTTGACATTCACACCGGCGGCATCGATCATCGCGAAATCCACCACCCTAATGAAATCGCCCAAAATCAGGCGTTCCATGCCTGCTGCGGTGGCGACGAAAGCGTCACCCCGGCGGTCGCGGGCTTCACCGGCGCGCGCTGGTGGATGCACAACAACTTCCTCGTCGACCGCGCGGGCAAGATGTCGAAGAGCAAGGGCGGCTTCACCACCCTATTCTCTCTCATCGACCGCGGCGTGCATCCGGTGGCGTATCGGCTTTTATGCCTCAGCGCGCATTATCGCAGCGAATTGGAGTTTAGCGGGGAGATATTGGGGACGGCGCTGACGCGGTTGAAGCGTATGGTTATGGCGGTGGAGGCATTGAAGGCGCGCGATACGGCCGGACAAGAGAGCACGGTGAATGTCAATTTGCCGATTCTCGAAGGTCAGTTTCAGGACGCCATATCAAACGACCTGATGACGCCCAGCGTTCTCTCGATACTCGACCAGCTACTCGCTGAGAAGAAGACGAGCACAGCCATAGCGTTGAGGCTCATCAAACAGATAGACGACATTCTTGGCCTCAATCTCCTCACCCTCACCCGTGCCGATCTGCGCATTCGGCCCAACGACGCAACCATCACGGAGACAGAGATCGAAGCCGAACTCGACCGTCGAAAAGCCGCCCGCGCCAACAAGGATTTCGCTACGTCCGACGCGATCCGCGATAGCCTTACCGCGCGCGGCGTTGAAGTGATGGATGGCGATCCGCTCGGCTGGGAATGGAAGCTAGACCTTAACTAAGCGAAAGCGTCGATCACACTATCTCACGCAATAGTGTTTCGCCAAAGCCCTCCTTGCGGTAACTAAAGGCAGCGCAGGCTTGCCTTAGCGGAGATGGGCGCGCATAGGAGCCATCCAATTTTCCGGCCCGATTTCGGCCCGGGTACGACAGGAGCATGACAGTGGCAGCGAAGTGGACGCCGGACAGTTGGCGGACCCAGGAAGGGCGGCAGATGCCGACCTATCGCGATACGGCAGCCTTGGCTGCCGCGGAAGCACAGCTTGGCACCTATCCGCCGCTGGTCTTTGCCGGAGAAGCACGCAGCCTGAAGGCTGAGCTGGCCAAGGTCGGCGCCGGCGAAGCATTCCTGCTGCAAGGCGGCGATTGCGCCGAGAGCTTTGCCGAGTTCCACCCGAACAACATCCGCGACACCTTCCGCGTACTGCTGCAGATGGCCGTGGTGATGACGTTCGCGTCGAAGCTGCCCGTTGTGAAGGTCGGCCGTATGGCGGGCCAGTTCGCAAAGCCGCGCTCTTCGGATACCGAAGTCATTGGCGGCGTGGAACTGCCCAGCTATCGCGGCGACAACGTCAACGACATCGCCTTTACCGCGGACGGTCGTGAGCCCGATCCTGCGCGGATGGTGCGTGCTTACAATCAATCGGCAGCGACGCTGAACCTGCTGCGCGCCTTCTCGACCGGCGGCTATGCCAGCCTCGACCGCGTCCATGGCTGGATGCTCGATTTCATGGGCCGCAGTCCGTGGGCGAAGAAGTTCAGCGAAATGGCCGACCGCATCGGCGAAGCGCTCGACTTCATGAAAGCGTGCGGGCTTAGCCCAGAAACTGTGCCGCAGCTTGGTGGAACCAGCTTCTACACCAGCCACGAAGCGCTACTGCTGCCCTATGAGCAGGCACTGACGCGCCAGGATTCGCTGACGGGTGACTGGTACGACACCAGCGCGCATATGCTCTGGATCGGGGATCGCACCCGGTTCGAAGGGTCCGCGCATGTCGAATATCTGCGCGGAATCGGCAATCCCATCGGCATGAAATGCGGCCCCAGCCTTGAGCCGGACGCGTTGCTGCGGATGCTGGATATCCTGAACCCCGGTCGCGAAGCTGGACGGATGACGCTCATTACGCGCTATGGCCATGACAAGATCGAAGCGGGTCTGCCCAAGCTGGTCCGCGCAGTGATGCGGGAGGGGCATCCGGTCATTTGGTCCTGCGACCCGATGCACGGCAATGTCGTGAAGGCCGCCAATGGCTACAAAACGCGCCCATTCGAACGCATCCTGGCCGAAGTCCGCGGCTTCTTTGCAGTGCATCGTGCCGAAGGCAGCTTCGGCGGCGGCATCCATGCGGAAATGACGGGGCAGAATGTTACGGAATGCACCGGAGGCGCCATCGCGATCACGGACGAGGGTCTGGCAGATCGGTATCACACGCATTGCGATCCTCGCCTGAACGCTGCGCAGAGCCTCGAATTAGCGTTCTTGCTTGCTGAAATGCTTAACGACGAGCTGGCGGAAAGGCGAAAAGTGGCGGCCTAATTCATAGTGATTCGCTGTTAACCGAATCACCTAACCATGCCGCAAGTGCTCCGAAATGCATTTCGGATCTCGCCCACTAGATGCATTTTCGCACATGCCGCCGTGCGTTTCAGAAGGCCACATCACCCGTATGCAAACACCGCAAGGCATAGAAAAGCCCCGAAAATCGGGGCTTTTCTTTGGTCCATTAGGAATTTAGGAAGGCTTACGCCCAGCCGCCACCGCCGAAAACCCAGTCCCAGAATCCGCGAACGGGCTGCGACTGACGGCGATCACGCGCTTTGTTCTTCGTCATATTGATCCCCAAAATAAAAGGCACAGCACGAAGCCGTACCCTCCAGATCAATATAGTAAACGGCTATCCCTTACAACTCATTAACCATGGGAAGCGATTCGGCTTTGCGGCTGGATCATGGTGAGCACGGTTTCCCAATCCGTCGGACGACAGATGTGATAACCTTGCCCGATCTCACACCCCATTTGCGTGAGCAGATACTGCGTCTCAGCCGTTTCGATACCTTCTGCCACAACCCTCATACCCAGCGCATGCGCCAGTTCGATCGTCGACTGCATAACCGCCTGATCTTCCGCGCTACTGTGCAACGCCATAGAGAATTGTTTGTCGATCTTGAGTTCCGTAGCCGGAATGGCCCGGAGATATTCAAGGGTCGACATTCCCGTGCCATAATCGTCGATGGACAGGCAAACGCCCATGTCCCGCAGTTCCTCCAGCAACGCTATCGCAACACGACCTTCGGCCATCGCCGCAGTTTCGGTGACCTCCAGCACCAGACTGGTTGCAGGAAAGCCATTTGCGCTCAGTGCCTGGCGCACCATGTCGATGATGTTGCGTGAGGCCAGCAGCACCGACGAGATATTCACCGACACCGTAAATCCGGGATCATATTTCAGTGCCTGCGCGCCCACCCGGGCAGCATCATTCAACACGAAAGCCGTCAGTTTCTCGATCCTACCGTGACGCTCCGCCACCTGTATAAATTCGTCAGGACCGATTGGGCCGCGCGTCGCATGGGTCCAGCGAACCAATGCTTCGGCACCGATGATTTCACGGGTAGCCAACTCCATCTTCGGTTGATATGCCACCCAGATATGGCCATTGTCGATGGCCTGATCCAATTCACCCAAAAGAGAAAGCGCCCATTGCTGCGCGCCGTTAGCGGCCGGGTCATGGATTTTCCAGCATGTCCCCTGATCTGCAGCGGACCGTGCAGCGGCCAGCGCGCTTGCGAGCCGGTGAGATAGGGGACGGTCGATTTCCTGGTCGACGCCAAAGGCGATATCGACTGTGAAGCTTTTATCCGCAACCGAAATAGGGTTACGGAAAATAAGCTGTAGCGCCTTGAACTGGTCAACGGACGAGGCCAGTTGCTCCGAAGGCATTAGCCAAAAGAAGTTACCGTCATCGCCATGCAAAAGCTGAAGACGGCCAACGCCCAAGGACAAACGTGACACAACCTGCTCCAGCAAGTCCCGCTCATTACTGGGTGGCATGGTACTTACGATTTCGGTAAAGCGGCTGATACGCGCCGCCACGAGTATATGCGGATCGAGTTGGTCGCGATGCAGAATCGCATTGACTGTCGGCAGCCCAGATACTGGATTGATGGCCCCTTGACTTTGTTTGCGGGCACCAAAGCGCTGCCAAGCTATAACAACCGCCGTGGCGCCTAATAGAATCAATGCGGGTGCAATATCGATGAAAATGCGTAAATTCTGGCAAATGATCGGCGCTGCAAAAACCAACCCGATGCTGACAAGACTCAAACCCATCGCTAATTTTGGCTGGCGCCCTAGTAAGCAAATACAAGAAACTACGAAGGCGAACACCCACGCGGGTATCCATCCCCAATTGACCGTTGGTCCTTGCATTAATGTCTCAGCGCCCATCGCAATAACAAAAATGTCTGCTGAACGCCCTTGGCCCAAAACGTAGAGAACACCACCGTATACGTTTGAACTATTTCCTACCAAAACAGTTTTTCCCTTGAGTTCGGGAATGGTGTTTCTGGGTTGGATTATGTCGGCTGCGCTAAAATAGGGAATGGTTGAACGATCATACGAGCTATCTACTGGAAACGCTGTGTCTGAAATATTACGATTATTAGCAAGAGCAGACCAAATTGACGGGTAGCGGGTCCCATTGATAACTTGGCCGTATTTCATTTTGGACACGCCGTTCCAAAATTCTGCCCATTTCATGTTACTAACAATGTTGGCGTTCTTGGCCAGCAGTGGCATGGGTAACATTGCAGTGCCGGTCGTTTCTCCAGTCCTATAGTCCATGCTCGCCGAAAGAAAAATTCGATCCGGGTATTTTGAAATACTTCTTGCGAACATTTCATCTCCACTACTTTCTAGCGGCTGGAAGGAAATGCTATAGAAAATCCGATCAGCACCTGCAGCCATTAGCCGATTCGTCAATGCCGCGAAACGGTCCCGCTTCCATGGCCAAGGTCCAACCGCAAGTAAGGCTTTATCGTCGATACCGACGGTGACAATCTTTCCGCTTGCAGGTTGGGATCGCAATCTAAACTGAATACCACGCAAGCCCAGATCAAGGGGTGCTGCTATCTCACCCACGCCAATCACCAAGGTCAACACAGCAATCCACGCGAGAAGCTTACGCTTGCCGCGTGGTGCTGATGCACCTTGCTGGACTGATCGATTCTGCATTCGTGTGACCCTCTGGCCACCGTCCTAGCGAAAAGTGGTTACGGAAATGCAAATCATATTTCCGCCTTTCCTTCACATGCCTTTCCTGTTGCTGGAAGCGCGCCTACCTCGCGAAGCGCGCGGGTGCATAGGAAGCAGCATCAATTCCCGCAACGCAGTCATTCGGAGGATTGCGCAGCAATAATGCTGCACCCAGCTGCGCTGCGGCTGGAGAGGTCTGAATGCCGAAACCACCCTGCCCCGCAAACCAGAAGAAATCTGCATTGTGCGCATCATATCCGTAGATCGGTAATCGATCCGGCGCAAAACTGCGCAAGCCGGCCCATTTCCGTTCGACCGCCAGTATTGGCCAATCGACCACATGCTGCAGGCGGGAAATTGCCGTCGCAACGGCTAACTCTTCGGGCGCGGCATCCCCAGGCATCCGGGGTTCTTCATCATGCGGCGAGAGCCAGATGCGCCCATTCCCAACCGGCTTGAAATAAAAGGTTCCGTTCAGGTCGAGAATGAGCGGTAAGTTTGTCGGGATGTCCAGGGCAGTGCGAAGTTGAACCACCGTGCGTTGAAGCGGTGTGATCCCCATTGGCGCGACCCCGCACCGCTGGGCCACGTCGTCAGCCCACGCACCTGCTGCATTGACCAACGTCTGGCAGCGATATTGCCCCTCACGGGTGTCTACGAGCCAACTAGCTTGCAGATGCTTCGCTGAAAGCAGTCCGGTCCCGGTTTTCACGACGCCCCCGCGTTGACCCAATTGTCGCAGATAAGCAGAATGGAGCGCCATTGTATCGATGTCCGCCGTGCTTGGTTCTGCGATCCCCAACGTCCATTCGGTGCGAAGGCCGGGAACGTACTTCGCAATCTCAGCGCGCTCCCGAACATCCATGCGAATTCCCGCGTTAGCATAAGCGCTCAGAAAATCAGCGCGCAACGCCTGATCCCTTTCGCGCCCAATGTGCAGCGCGCCTCGCGGTGTTAGGAACGACGTCTCCGAAAAAGAAGGGTCAGGATTGCGCAGCAAGGGTCCCGACGCCGAGGTGAGAGGCTGCACGGCTGGTCCACCGTAGCTTTCCTGCCAGAAGGAAACCGAGCGTCCGGTAGCATGATAGCCAGGGATCTCTTCCATTTCCAGGACAAGCACACGAGCGTGGGCAGCGACCTCTGCGCCAAGGCTTGCGCCGGCCATGCCGCCGCCGATGATGATGATGTCATAGTCCGTCATGCTACTGGCGCATGCGCATCCCAGAAAGCATCGATCCGGGCAAGCGCATCCAGTCGCACCGCGTCGTCCTCACGCAATATTTCGTGCGCGCACTCAGCACCGTACATATGCAGCGTGGCGTTTGGCAGGCGCGCAGCTACCCGACGAATGGCCGCCGGGCTGACAAGTTGATCCGCATCCGTGCCCAGAATGAGAGTGGGCACATCCATATACTCGAGAGCGGGATCGTGTTCCAGCGCTGCCGTCCCCTTATAGGCTTGATCGAGCCAACCCCAAGTGGGCGGGCCAAGGCTGATCTCCGGCGTGGTCCGCCGCCAATGCAGTTCGTCATCGTAACGCGAAAGGCTGTGCGTCAGTCGGCGTTGGCGCGCGCGCAGGCGCACCGCTGACTCTTCGTTCTGCGTCCAGGCCGCCCCCGATGGACCGGCAATACGCAACATGACCTTCACGATCAGCCGTGCCAGCCACGCAGGGATATGCCCGCTGTTAAGTCCCAGCATAGGTGCGGTCAGAACCGCCGCATTCGGCTGCACTATCTTCTCTGACATCGCCCGTAGCGCAAGGAAGCCGCCCATGCTGTGCGCCAGAATGACATCGGGACCGCCCTTCCCTTTGTCCTCCCATTGCGCGGCAAAGGCCTGCAGGTCTGCGATCCATTGTCCGAGATCGGCGATGTGTCCCACAAACGGATTGGCCGTAAGTCGCCCCGATCCGCCCTGCCCGCGCCAGTCGAACGCCGTAATGGCCCAGCCGCGCTCAGCGAAATAAGACATTATTTCCAGATACTTTTCGACCATGTCGCCGCGTCCGGTGAGCATCAGCATCCTGCCCCGCGATCCGTCTCCCATGCGATAAATGCGATGCACCCATCCGTCGGGAGCGACCCATCGATCAAGGGTTCCCTGTTCGGGCCAACTACGGAACTGCGGGGGATTCGGCTGCATGTGAACATGGTTACGGTTTGGTAAGGCATGTGGTCTACATCTTCTTCCCCATGACCGGGGAATTTTTCAAATTTGCACTGCTGGCGGTACTGTCAGCCCTGCTTTTGGCAGCCGTCGTAACCGACTTGCGGTCGCGCATCATCTCCAACTGGCTCAACTTGAGCATCGCGTTGCTGGCACCGCTATACTGGTGGGCTTGCGGCATCGATCTGTGGCCGGACGTCGCGTTGCAAATCGGGCTGGGCGTTGGCGTGTTTGCAGTCTTCGCGGGCCTGTTCGCCATCGGCATGATGGGCGGCGGCGATGTGAAGATGCTAGCGGCCCTTGCACTGTGGTTCCCGTGGCAGAGCCTGATCGTTCTCTTGACCGTTATGGCGCTGGCGGGGGGCGTAGTCACGCTCATCACGATAATTCATCATCGCATCGCCAAACGCGAGGGTCCGCCGGAGATTCCGTACGGCGTTGCCATCTCCGTTGCCGCGCTTTGGCTGGTTGGCGAACGATATATTAACCAATTCACGTGAAGAAGAAGGTTGGGGCCGACGGCTTCAACTTGAGGGAGGCGAATTTCGTCATGGATGCCAAGAAAATTGTGCTGCTGGTTGGCGCGCTTATCATAGCAGTCGCTACGGCTTTATTGGCACGTAGCATGCTGTCGTCATCGGGAACGCCGCAAGCCAGCGCATCAGCCATGCCAGTCGACGCGGATACGCCGTTTGTGCTGGTCGCGACCAAAGCGCTGCCGGTTGGCACCATCCTCGACGCAGAGAGCTTCCGCTTTCAGCCCTGGCCCAAGGATCTGGTCGAACAAGTCTATTTTCTCAAGGGGCAGGTCAATCCGACCGGCCTGGCAGGGAGCGTCGTTCGCAATCCTATCACTGCCGGTCAGCCGCTGACCCAGGGCGCCGTCATCAAGCCGGGCGACCGTGGTTTCCTTGCTGCCGCCCTCGGCCCTGGCATGCGCGCCGTAACGGTGCCGGTGCAGATGGCCAATTCAGTCGCAGGCTTTGTATTCCCGGGTGATCGCGTCGACATGATGCTGACGCAGTCGGTTGCGGGTGGCGGCGAAGGCGAACCGCTCAAGGTTTCCGAAACGATCCTGCGCAACCTGCGCGTCCTTGCCACCGATCAGCGCACCGATGCGCTCGGTCCCGACGGCAAGCCGATCGTCCAACCCTATTCCAACGTCACTCTGGAAGTGACGCCCAAGATTGCCGAGAAGATCGCTGTGTCGCAGACGCTGGGGTCGCTGTCGCTGTCGCTTCGGTCGATTGCCGACAATGCGTCCGAAATGGATGCCGCGATTGCCAGTGCCAGCGACGATCTGCCCGATGGCAAAGATCCGGCTGCTGAAAAGCGCGCGCTCGCCAAAATCGCAGCCAGTCCGGCGGACAAGGGTTCGACCTTTGCCACCGGCGCCGATGTATCGCGTTTTCAGCGCCGCAGCGTACCTGCCAAGCCCGCCGTCATCGGACCGGGCGGTGCGCCTATGGCACCGAACGGCGCGCCCGTAGGCCCCAGCGTCCGGGTGGCACGGGGAACAGATGTGACCGTTGTACCGGTCGGGGGGAAGTAAGATGACTTTAACCAAGTTCCTTGCGCGGAAATCCGCCGCATCCATGCTGGCCATAAGCGTTGCAGCGGGTGCAAGCTTGATTCCCGGCGCGACCTTGAACGCAGCGCCGTCCAACAGCACCAGTGCGGACGGCGGTGTCATTCTCTCGGTTGGCGGTAGCCGGCTCGTGAACCTGTCCGGCAAGATGTCCGACGTGGTGGTAGCCAACCCGACCGTCGCCGACGTCTTCGTCCGTTCGGATACGCAAATTTTCATCCTGGCCAAAGCGCCGGGCGAAACCACCGTATCGGCAGTTAGCAAAAGCGGTCAGACCCTTTACACGACTGTCGTGCGGGTCGGCAACAACCTGACCAGCGTCGATCAGATGCTCAAGCTCGCCATGCCGGATGCCGATGTGCAGGTATCCACGATGAATGGCATGATCTTGCTGACCGGCACGATCAAAGCCCCCGAGGATGCGGCCGAAGCAGAACGGCTCACGCAGGCTTTTGTTGGCAAGGAGGTTACAGTGGTGAGCCGCTTGCGGACGGCTACACCATTGCAGGTGAACTTGCAGGTCAGGATTTCCGAGGTCAGCCGCAACCTGGTTCATCAGATTGGGACCAACTTCACTGGCTTAGGAACAGGCAGCGGCAGTTTTTCAGGCTATATTGGTCGTGCAACTCGCGGTGCGATTACAGATCAAGGCGGTATTCCTGCTCCTCCTAGCGATATTACTCGGTCTTGGTTGTTTACGCAGCCTTCAGGTAACAAGACTACTTTCGGTTTCATTGCGAAGCTGTTTGGAATGGATATCGCAGGAGCTCTCGACCTAGCCGAAACGTCGGGGCTCGCCACGTCGCTTGCGCAACCGAACTTGACCTCGCTTTCCGGTGAAACTGCAAGTTTCCTTGCGGGCGGCGAGTACCCCTATGCCGTCAGTAACGGCCTTCAAGGCAATACCATCGAATTTAAACAATATGGCGTACAACTCGCCTTCACACCTACTGTATTAGCAGATGGTCGCATTTCGTTGCGCGTTCGGCCGACCGTTTCCAGTCTCGACTTCTCGATCAATTCTTCAGTCCCAGCGCTTAAGAGCCGGATGGTTGAAACGACAGTCGAATTGGGTTCCGGGCAAGCTTTCATGATCGCGGGCCTGCTTAGCAACGACAATGCAAACAACGTCGATAAGGTGCCTGGCATCGGCAATATCCCGATCCTTGGTAGCCTGTTCAAGTCACGAAATTTCCAGCGCAATGAAACTGAACTGGTTGTCGTCGTAACGCCCTATCTTGTTAAGCCGGCTAACGCTTCGGACATCCGTTTGCCCACCGACGGTTTCCGGACCGCTACGGAGGCACAAGGGCTTTTCAATCAACAAGGTTCAGATGGCGTGAGCGGAGCGCGCGCGCCGACGCCGACCATCGCGCCGTCGGGCAGTCAGAATGTTGCACCCATTGCGCGTGCCAACACGACCAATCAACCCACACCCAATAAATCGGGCAGTGGCACCGCCGCTCCCGGCTTCAGCTTCTGATGGGAAGGACCGTTAAAATGGTACGATATTCCGCTCAACGGACCTCGCTTCACAGCCGCCCGGCGACGCTGCTCCGCTCTGCTCTGATTGGCATGGCGTTACTGCCTCTGGCAGCATGCGGCGGAAGCGACACCAGCTTCAACCGGGGCCTGCAATCTGTGCATCAGCCGGTCGTGAGCTACACCAACTATGCGTATGACGTACAGGTCGACAGCAATGGCTCTCTCTCGCCCAGCGAAACCAATCGGCTGGAAGGCTGGTTGGGTTCGATCGGTATTGGCTATGGTGACCGCATTTCGGTCGCATCCGACGCAAGCTATTATGGCCACGGCGTGCGCGACGGGATCGCCAACGTCATCGGACGCCATGGACTGCTTATCGAAGAGGATGCCGCGATTGCCGTCGGCGATGCGCCGGCAGGATCGGTCCGTCTGATCGTCCGCCGCGCGTCGGCAAGTGTACCGGGCTGCCCCGATTGGCGCGATACCGCCGAGAGCAACGGCGTCGGCAGCACGTCGCGCAACTTTGGCTGCGGTATCAACGCCAACCTTGCTGCCATGGTCGCCAATCCGGAAGATCTGGTGCGCGGCCAAACAACCCAGAGCGACTTGCGCACAGCCACTTCGGATCGTGCGATCAAAACCTATCGTGAGAAACCTCCGACAGGTTCTGGCGACCTCAAGACCATTACCGCAGGGGGCAAATGATGAACGCACCGTGGAAAGGCGCAGGGTCCGCCGCGCGTGACCCGTTCCAGGCATTTACCTGCGACGATCATAGCTTCGATGTCATTCGCAGCGTGTGCATCGAAATGGGATGGCCACCGGAAAAGGTGAACAAGGGCGGACTGCGTAATGCGGTCCAGTCGCTGTCGATCAGCGCGAGTCCCCAGATTCTGTTCGTGGACCTTTCGGAAAGCGGCGATCCGCTTAACGACATCAACGGTCTTGCCGAAGTATGCGAGCCGGGTACGGTCGTGATTGCTGCGGGCCAGGTGAACGATGTTCGGCTGTACCGCGACCTGGTGGCAAGCGGCATACAGGATTACCTGCTCAAGCCGCTGAACGCGGACCATCTGCGGGACACGATCACGCAGGCACAGGCCGTTTTCATGGCACCCCGCACCGATGCATCCACGGAACGTCCGCATCTGTCGGCGGCCATCATCGGCACCCGCGGCGGCGCCGGCGCCTCCACCATCGCAACGTCGCTTGCTTGGCTCTTTAGCGAAAAGAGCAAGCGGACGACGGCTCTGCTGGATCTCGACGTGCATTTCGGCACGGGTGCGCTCGCCATGGATCTGGAGCCCGGTCGTGGTCTGACGGATGCAATCGAAAATCCCGGACGCATCGACGGCCTGTTCATCGAGCGTGCAATGGTGCGGGCAAGCGATCGTCTGGCGATCCTTTCCGCCGAAGCGCCGATCAGCCAGCCGATGATGACCGATGGGGGCGCCTATCACCAGCTACTGGACGAATTCCGCACAGCGTTCGAATGCAGCGTGGTCGATTTGCCGCGCGCCATGCTCATTGCACACCCCCATCTGATTTCAGATGCCAACGTCACCATCGTCGTCACCGAGATGACGCTGGCCGCCGCGCGCGACTCGATCCGGATATTGTCCTGGCTGAAAAGCAACGCGCCCCAATCGCGCGTCATCGTGGTCGCCAACCGGGTACATCCCACGGCACTGGAAATCAGCCGCAAGGACTTCGAGCAATCGATCGAGCGCAAGGTGGATATCATCGTGCCCTTCGACGCCCGCCTCGCCGCGCAAGCGGCCAAGCTGGGCAAGACGCTCGCCGAAGTCGCCAAGGGCAGCAAGACGGGCCTCGGCCTGACCCAGTTACTGGAGGAAGCACTGGGCGTTCTGGACGAAGCTGGCGCAGCCAAGTCCAAGCCCAAGGGCAGCTCGCTCATGGGTAAATTTACCGACTTCCGATCGAAGATGCCTGCCAGAAAAGACAAGAAAGCCGCCGTATTACGCCGCGCGTTCGGAACCGGCATGACGGGACAGATGTACGATGGATAGCCAATTGATCCTGCTGATAGTGCTGGCCATGAGCCTGGTGGGCATATTGGCATTCGCGTTGTCCGGCCCTTCGCCGGATAAAGCGCGGCAGCGGCGGCTGGCCTTGATCCGGGGGCGGCATGCCGACTCTCCGGATGCTATTCTTGAAGCGCGGATGCGGAAAGCCATTTCCAACCGCACGACCGACGACATGAAGTTGTTGGTGTCGCTGATTCCCAATCCGGAAAACCTGGCCAAACGTATCCGAATGACCGGCAAGAAATGGACGCTCAGCCATTATATGGCTGTAAGCGCGGGCATATTCGTTACGATAACCGCCATCATGGTTCTGCGGGACAACTCGCTGCTTTTTGCGTTGTTCGTCGGGCTGGCCGCTGGTTTGGGTCTGCCCTATTGGTTCACGGGCAAATTGATCGCCAAACGCATCGGCAAATTTACGAAGAATTTTCCGGATGCACTGGAATTGCTGGTGCGCGGGCTGCGTTCCGGCCTGCCGATCAGCGAAACGATGAGCATCGTGGCGAGCGAAGTGCCCGGACCGGTGGGTGAGGAATTCAAGCTCATCAACGAGCGGATGAAAATCGGCAAGACCATGGACGTGTCATTGCAGGAAACAGCAGACCGCCTTGGCACGGCGGAGTTCCAGTTCTTCGTCATCACATTGGCAATCCAGCGTGAGACGGGCGGTAACTTGGCCGAAACACTGTCCAATCTTGCCACGGTGCTGCGTCAGCGCGCGCAAATGAAGCTCAAGATCAAGGCGATGTCGTCGGAATCCAAGGCTTCGGCCTATATTATCGGATCGCTGCCATTCATTGTGTTCGGCCTGATTACATACATCAACTATGATTATATGGCGCCGTTCTTCAATGGCGATCCCACGGGCTTGATGGGCCTCAGCCTCATGCAGCTTATTGGCCTTGGTGGCATGGGCTGGATGAGCATTGGCGTGTTCATCATGTCGCAAATGATCAACTTCGAAATCTGACAAGGGAGGCACGACGACATGCAAGCCGCAACGCCGCCCGGAGCCACATTGTTCGGGTTGACTGCCACCGATCTGGGAACGCTGCTCGCCGCAATGGCGACGCTGGCCATGATGTTCGTACTGTATACCGTTATGACGGTGCGCGACCCGATGGCCAAGCGCGTCAAGGTTCTGAACGAACGCCGCGAACAACTAAAGGCGGGCATTACGGCCTCGACCACGAAGCGTCGTGCCAAGCTGGTTCAAAAGAACCAGACGACCGATAATATGCGGTCGTTCCTGTCGAGCCTGAAAGTTCTGCAGGAAGACCAGTTGAAAGAGGCGCAGATCAAACTGGCGCAGGCAGGCATCCGGTCGAAGGATTGGGCCGTCGCGATCATTTTCGGCCGCATGATTGTGCCCATCGTCGTGGGTATTGCCGTTGGCCTGTGGCTCTATGTGCTGGGTGGAGAACCCGATTGGGGTCCGATGAAGCGCTTCGGTTGCTTTGCGGTATTGCTGATCCTCGCCTACAAGGCTCCGGACATATTCATCGACAACAAGGTCTCCAAGCGTGCGACGGAAATCCGTAAAGGCCTGCCCGACGCGCTCGATCTTCTGGTGATTTGCGCGGAAGCGGGTCTAACCGTTGATGCCGCATTCAGCCGTGTTGCCAGGGAACTGGGCAAAGCCTATCCTGAGTTGGGCGATGAGTTTCAGCTTACCGCCATCGAGCTGAGTTTTTTGACCGAACGCCGTCACGCCTTCGAAAATCTGGCAACGCGCGTCAAGCTGGATGCAGTCAAAGGCGTCGTCACGACCATGATCCAGACCGAGAAATACGGTACGCCGCTTGCGTCGGCCCTGCGCGTTCTGTCAGCCGAATTTCGTAACGAGCGTATGATGCGCGCGGAAGAAAAGGCAGCACGTCTGCCTGCGATCATGACCGTGCCGCTGATCCTGTTCATCCTTCCGACGCTGTTCGTCGTTATTCTCGGCCCGGCTGCCTGCTCGATCTCTACGGCGTTCTAAAGATTACCGTAGCAGTCGCCCTGCGACGGCATCCAGCCGTGCGACCGTTTCGGGGTCGCGTGCTTCTTGCGCGGTGATAAGAGCATGATCCAGGCACGTGTCGATCGGTGAAGCCGTACGTTCGGACGGCAACAGCGCGATAAACTCCAGCACCAATCGCCTGGCAAGTGCGGCATTGTCGTTGAGAACGCGCAGAACGTCGGTCACTTCAACGCCTGCTTCCTCGGTTCGCCAGCAGTCATAATCCGTTACCATCCCGACAAGCGCGTAAGGCAGTTCTGCTTCGCGCGCGAGTTTGGCTTCGGGCATGGCGGTCATGCCGATTACATCGCAATCCCACTGCCGGTACAAAGCACTTTCCGCCCGTGTGGAAAATTGCGGTCCTTCCATTGCCAGGTAAGTCGCGCCAAGGGTCGTCGGTGCCTTGGCAGCGCGCGCGGCTTGCGCGGCCAGATCGGATAGACGCGGGCATACTGGATCCGCGAGGGAAACATGGGCGACCAACCCCTTGCCGAAAAAGCTTTTTGCTCGCCCAAAGGTTCGGTCAATAAACTGATCGGCTATTACGAAATGCCCGGGTGGCAGTTCTTCACGGAGCGAACCTACAGCGGAAATGGACAGAATGTCGGTCACCCCCAGCCGCTTCATCGCGTCGATATTCGCGCGGGAGTTCAGGTCGCTCGGCCCCAGATAATGTCCCCGACCATGGCGCGGTAGAAAGACGCAGCGAACCCCCTCAATATGGCCGACCAGAAACTCGTCGGATGGTTTTCCCCATGGCGTAGTGACTGCCACCCAATGCGCATCCTCCAGTCCCTCAATGCGGTAAAGGCCGGAGCCGCCAATGATGCCGATTGTCCATTCGCCCATAGTTTTTACGCCCCCCGTGTTCCGCGCAGGCCATTCGGTCCATCGCGTTTCCGTTTACTGTGTCTAGCCGTGATCGGATGGCAGCTTTATGACAACGATAATCTACAAAATAGGAGCGCAGTTTGAAATCGAGCCCTTTACGCATAGCGCTGATGGTTTTGGCTGGAGGCTGGATTTCAATTGCCCAGGCTGCGCAGCCGATATCCGGACGCTGGTTTACCGAAGATGGCAAGGCCATCGTGCAGATCGGCCCGTGCGGCAAAGCGGTGTGCGGACGCATCAGCAAGGTCGTAAAGCCGACACCCGGCGCTCCTCAGAATGACGCCTATAACCCCGATAAGAAGCTTCGCAGTCGCTCGATCGAAGGGCTGACGATCCTTACCGATTTCAACGATGCAGGCGACCTCTGGAAAGGCCAGATCTACGATCCGCAGTCCGGCAAGACCTACGCATCGAAGCTGACGCGCAATGCCAATGGAACGCTCAAGGTGCAGGGGTGCATCGCATTTTTCTGCAAAACGCAGACATGGACGGTAGCGCGATAGCCTTCGGCCTATTCTGCGAGAATAAACGCCGCGCCTGCTTTCGCATGGATGGTGGTGCAGTCATAAATCGGCAAGACGTTCGCTTTGACATCGACGATCATTTCCAGCTCGGTGCAGGCGAGCACAACGGCCTGAACCTGCTCCTTGGCGATGTCGGTGAGTTCCGATTTCATGAAGCGTTCGGATTCGCGCGTGGCTTTACCGAGCACCAGTTCCTCATACACGATCCGGTCGATCCGATCGGCAAGGCCCATGTCAGGCGGCAACAACGATACGCCACGCGACACGAGGCGCTGACGATAGAATTTTTCGGTCATCACGTTGCGGGTGCCGACCAAGGCCGCGGATTTGATGCCGTCGGCCTGCATTTTGTCACCCACGACTTCTGCGATATGGATGATCGGAACGTCGACCGAAGATTCCACCGCCTCAAACACTTTGTGCATGGAATTGGCGCAGATAAGCAGCGCCTCTGCTCCGGCCTGCTGCAGCCGCTTCGCCGCCCCGATCAAATGGCCGGATGCGCAATCCCAATCGTCTGCGCTGGTACAGCGGGCGACATCAGCAAAATCCAGGCTCTCTATGAGGATCGGCGCGCTGTGTAATCCACCCTTTGCGCGCGCGACCATTTCGTTGATAATCTGGTAATAGCGCGCCGTGGACGTCCAGCTTAGGCCGCCGATCAAACCGATTTTACGCATTGCCTGCCGTCCTCACCCTAACCGTCTGCAAAAGATACGGACGGTTAGGGGATGGACCGCTTAGTGGGCAAGCCCCTTGACGATTTCTTCCACCATCTTCTTCGCATCAGCGAGGAGCATCATGGTGTTGTCCATATAGAAGACTTCGTTATCGACACCGGCATAGCCCGCGCCGCCCATTGATCGCTTCACGAACAGCACCGACTTGGCATTGGCAACATCGAGGATGGGCATGCCATAAATGGGCGATGTCTTGTCGGTCTTAGCTGCAGGGTTGGTCACATCGTTCGCGCCGATGACGAAGGCGACATCGCATTGGCCAAATTCGCCGTTGATGTCTTCCAGCTCGAACACATCATCATAGCCGACATTGGCTTCAGCCAGCAGCACGTTCATGTGGCCCGGCATACGCCCTGCGACCGGATGGATCGCATATTTGACGCTGATGCCTTCCTTTTTGAGCAAGTCGCCCATTTCGCGCAACGCATGCTGTGCCTGGGACACCGCCATGCCGTAACCCGGCACGATGATGACGCTTTCGGCCTGCTTCATCAGGAACGCAGCATCTTCGGCGGAACCGCGCTTGTAGGGGCGGTCAATGACCGCACCACCGGCCCCGGCAGGACCGGCATCTGCGCCGAAGCCGCCGGCGATCACGCTGATGAAGCTGCGATTCATGGCTTTGCACATGATGTATGACAGGATCGCACCGGAGGAGCCCACCAGTGCACCGGTGATGATCATCGCGCTGTTACCCAGCGTGAAGCCCATCGCGGCGGCGGCCCAGCCCGAATAGCTGTTGAGCATCGAAACGACGACCGGCATATCCGCGCCGCCGATCGGGATGATCAGCAGGAAGCCGATGGCAAAGCTGAGGCCGATGACTGTCCAGAACAACCAGGGCGCGACCAAGCTAGGCGCAGCCATGACGTAGAACCAGGCGATGAGGCCAAGGATCGCTGCGAGCGTACCCAGATTGATGGCATGACGCCCCGGCAGCATGATCGGCTTGCCCGACATATTGCCGTTCAGCTTCAGGAACGCGATGACCGAACCGGAGAAGGTAATCGCACCGATGGCGACACCCAGACCAAGCTCGATGCGGCTGGCATTGTGGATCTCGTTCGTCACCGTATCGAGAATGCCGAACGCTGCGGGATTGAGATAGGCCGCTGCACCCACCAATACTGCCGCTAAACCGACGAGTGAGTGGAACGCGGCCACAAGCTGCGGCATGTCCGTCATCGCGATCTTGCGTGCGGTGATGAAGCCGATGACCCCGCCGATGGCGATGGCACCGACGATTTCGGGCAGGCTGGTCAGATCATGGGTATAAAGCGTGGTGGCCACGGCGATTGCCATGCCAGCCATGCCGAAACGGTTGCCGGTGCGGCTGGTCGCGGGGCTGGAAAGGCCGCGCAAGGCGAGGATGAACAGAACGCCTGCGACCAGATAGGCCAGCGCGACGAATGGGGGAACGGATGTGACCGCTTCGTGCATCACTTGCGCTCCTTCTTCTTGTACATGGCCAACATACGCTCGGTCACGGCAAAGCCGCCGAATATGTTGACCGACGCGAATACCACCGCGAGGAGGCCGAGATACTTGGCCGCGGCGCTACCGGCCTCAGCCGATGCGACCAGCGCGCCGACGATGATGACGGACGAGATAGCGTTGGTAACCGCCATCAAAGGCGTATGCAGCGCGGGCGTCACCGACCACACCACATAATAGCCCACGAAACAGGCCATCACGAAGATGGATAATATTGATACGAAGTCCATTTTTGGCCCCCTTGGCTCGCCCCTGCGCACAGCGGCTTAGCGCAACCCGGCTGATATCCGGGCTCCGGATTATTCTTAGAGCAACCGCTCGTTCACAACCTTGCCGCCCTGCGTCAGACGGATAGCGTTGCCGATTTCCTCATCCAGCACCGGCGCGTTCTTTTCCTTGTCCCAGAAGGCGGACAGGAAATTGTAGAGGTTGCGCGAGAACAAAGCGGATGTGTCCGCCGCGACGCGGGACGGAACGTTGCGATTGCCGACGATCTTGACGCCATGCTTGACAACGACTTCGCCCGCGACAGCGCCTTCGACATTGCCGCCTGCTTCGACGGCGAGATCAACGATCACGCTGCCCGGCTTCATGCTGGCGATCTGCGCGTCGCTGATGAGGCGTGGCGCAGGGCGTCCGGGGATCAGCGCGGTGGTGATGACGATGTCCTGCTTGGCGATATGCGAGGAGACCAGTTCGGCCTGTGCGGCCTTATATTCGTCGGACATTTCGGTGGCATAGCCGCCCGATCCTTCGCCTTCGATGCCTTTGACGTTCTCGACGAACACCGCCTTTGCGCCAAGGCTTTCGATCTGCTCTTTGGTCGCGGAGCGCACGTCGGTTGCCGACACCTGCGCGCCAAGGCGGCGGGCCGTTGCAATGGCTTGCAGGCCCGCGACGCCCACACCCATCACGAAGACGCGCGCGGCGGAGACCGTGCCAGCCGCAGTCATCATCATCGGGAAGACGCGATCATATTCGGCGGCGGCGTCGAGTACTGCCTTATAACCCGATACGTTCGATTGCGACGACAGAATGTCCATCGACTGCGCGCGGGTGATGCGCGGCATGAATTCCATGGCCAGCGCTTCAAGGCCCGCCGACGCATAAGTGTTGACGCGCGCCCGATCGCCGAAGGGATTGAAGCTGGCAGCGATCCATGCGCCAGGTTTCGCGCCCGTCAGCGTGTCCGCTGGAGGTGCCTGAACGGCCAGGACGATGTCCGCTCCGGCAACTGCGGTGGCACGATCGGCAACGGTTGCCCCGGCAGCGGCATAAGCCTCGTCGCCAATCGATGCAGTCACGCCAGCACCGGCTTCGACGGCTACTTCAGCGCCCAAAGCGATGAACTTCTTCACGGTTTCGGGCGTACCGGCGACACGCCGTTCCCCCGCCGCCAATTCCTTCACGATGACTATTTTCAACTGCATCCCCCCGCGCTGCTCCGGACTGACCTCGACCGGACTTTCAGCTCAATTTACGATCCTGGCCGTTCAGCTAGAGATCAGGATAACGACTAGCGCCCCAAGACCGACGCTCACGATAGTGCCCCATTTCATGAAATTCAGAAAGCTTTCGTACGTCTTTTCTGCACTCTTGATATTTTGCTGAGAGGCCATTGCATTTCCTTCGATGTTGAGCGTTTCGACATTCTCCTTATCGACAACACTCTGCGCCCTCAACCCTGCCATGCCCCAAAGAATTATGTGTCAGGCTTAATCGGGTCTTTACCGCAACCTCGTAGAATCGTCCTCCTGTCAGAAGTTAGGGGGAAGAAGTTTGCGGGACGAAACGCCCATGCTGCTGCTTATCGATGATGAGC
Organism: Sphingobium sp. BS19; assembly: GCF_027925545.1. NCBI lineage: Bacteria > Pseudomonadati > Pseudomonadota > Alphaproteobacteria > Sphingomonadales > Sphingobiaceae > Sphingobium > Sphingobium sp. BS19. The sequence continues at coordinate 122,841 of NZ_BSEF01000001.1, read as the reverse complement.
CTGCTCAGCGGCGGCTTGTGTCCGCGCTGGCTGCGCGCGCGGGATGGCGTACGCTGTTTGCCAATGACGGGGAAACTGCGCTGGCCACGTTGGGTACGCAGGATGGGTTGCGGCTCGACGCAGTGCTGATCGACCAGTGGAGCCCGGATTTCGACCCGACCGATCTGGTTCGTGACATCCGGGCGCAACGCCCTTCCCTGCCGATCCTGATTGTCACGGCACATAACAGTGTAGCGGTCGCCGTGCAGGCGATGCGTGCGGGCGCCACCGACTATCTGTCCAAGCCGATTGCGCCTGACCAATTACTCGCTGCGCTCAACGCGACCTTGAGCGCAACACCTGACAGCCGCGAACTGCGTCCCCTGACGGAGAAAATCTCCGCGCCCCTCGCATTCGAAGAGATTGTAGGCTCTGCTCCACAATTCCGGGCTGCGCTCGCCGTGGCGGCGAAAGCGGCACGGGCGCGCATTCCCGTGCTGATCGAAGGCGAGAGTGGCGTCGGCAAGGATGTGATCGCGCGTGCGATCCATGCGGCATCGCCACGTTTCAAACAGCGGATGGTTGCCGTGAACTGCGGCGCGATTCCCGCGAATCTCGTCGAATCCGAACTGTTCGGGCATGAGCGTGGCGCATTCACCGGGGCGTTCGATCGCCAATCGGGGCGTTTCCTCGATGCCGATATGGGCACTATCTTTCTGGACGAAGTCAGCGAACTCCCGCTCGAGGCGCAGGTAAAGCTGCTGCGTGTCCTGCAGGATGGCGAAGTTCAGCCGCTTGGTGCACGCATGCCGATCCATGTGGATGTCCGCGTCATCGCCGCGACCAACCGCCGCCTGATCGACGAAGTGGAAGCCGGGCGCTTTCGCGAAGACCTTTATTATCGTCTGAACGTCGTTCAGTTGACCATTCCGCCGCTGCGCGAACGGTCCGGAGACATTCCCGCTCTCTCCCGCCATCTGCTTGCGCGGATTGCGGCGCAGCCGGGTTTGCGCAGTCTGGGCATCACAGGCGAAGCCGTCGCATTGCTAATGCGGCACGAGTGGCCGGGCAATGTCCGGCAACTCCAGAACGCCCTGTTTCGCGCGGCAGTGCTGTGCGAAGGAGATGCGCTGACGCCGCAGGATTTTCCGCAAATCTCCGCGCAGATCGTTGCACGGCAGAGCAGTGGCAACGCCCAACCGGCACAGGCTAGCCATGGTGAGGCAGCAGGTATCACCTTGTTCGAACCCGATGGGCATATCCGTCAACTGGCGGAGATCGAAGCCGACGTGGTACGGCTGGCCATCGGCCATTACCGTGGCCGGATGAGCGAAGTGGCGCGTCGGCTGGGGATCGGGCGCTCCACGCTCTACCGCAAGCTCGCCGAATTGGGGATCGACAGCGCAGCCTGACATGGCCCATGACTGCCCCGTCAGGAGAGCAGAATGTCGGGACGTTTCAAAGGTCACAGCGCGCTTATCACGGGTGCCGCTTCGGGAATCGGGCTGGCGAGCGCACAGCGACTGGCGGACGAAGGTGTCGACCGGCTGATCCTGTGCGACGTAAAAGCCGACACGCTAAAAACTGTTACAGAAGGACTGGCCCGCAAGAAGCTGACAATCGATTGTCTGGACGGCGATGTGGCCGATCCGGCGTTCTGGGCAGCAAATAAGTCGACACTCGAAAACATCACTTTGGGACTGGCCAATGCAGGCATCGCCGACACTGGCGCGATAGACGACATGGACTTTGCCGACTGGCGGCGGGTGATGTCGGTCAATCTGGACGGCGTGTTCCTGACGTTGCAGGCACTGTTTCAGGCGATGAAGGGGCCGGGTGCCATCGTCGTCACAGCGTCCGTTGCGGGCATCAAGGCGGAGCCGGGAACCGCCGCCTATGCTGCATCGAAGGCAGGCGCGTTGCATCTGATGCGCGTGGCGGCGAAGGAAGGCGCAGCGCGGCGTATCCGCGTGAATGCCATCGCACCGGGTGGCGTGCGCACGCCGATCTGGGAGCAGGCGCCGTTCTTTACCGACCTTGCCGAGCGGCGCGGCGGGATCGAGGAAGCGTTTGCGGCGATGGGCGATGCAACGCCGCTGGGCCGCTTTGCCACGGCGAAGGAGACCGCTGCGCAGATCGCTTTCCTGCTGTCGGACGAGGCAGCGACCATGACCGGATCGGTGCTGGTCAGTGACGGCGGTTATCAGCTTTGAAGGGGCCATCGGGCGCTCTTCGGTTGAATTAACGGACGCACTATGCTTTGGCTATCGCCATGAAAACGCGTCTTGCCAGCCTCGCCCTGTTGCTCCTCGTCACCGCATGCGGACGGCAGGAGTCGGTTTCCGAAGTTCCCAACAGCGAGCAACTGGCGGCGGATGCGAAGGCCGCTGCGGACGAAGCAGCGAAAAAGTCCGGCGCTTCCGATGCGGTGGCGTTAGAGAATCGCAACTACGTCAATACGCCGCGTGGCTTTTCAATCACATTGCCCGAAGGCTGGGTGCGCAATACGCAGACGTCGACGGCCGAGGGCGTGGTGTCGGAAGATCCGGGCGCAGGCGCGGACGTGCGGGTTTTCTGGTCGGCCAATAGCAATGATCAGGATTTGCGGCAGATCGTCGAAGCGATGAACGACCAGTCCGAAGCTGTCGATGGCGATTTCGTCGGTGAGAACGAATATCGCGGCACTGCGAACGATGGCGAAGGCAATAGCGTGGCCGTTCGTATGGTCCGCAAGAAGGATGGGTCGCTGGTCACCGCGACCTTCGTCTATCCCGAAATGCTGAGCGAGCAGTATCAGGCCATCGGCCAGCGCACGTTGGACAGCCTGCGGGTGTTCGATGCCGCGGTCACGCCGCCTGCCGAAGCGGCCCCTGCTGCCGCGAGTAACGCCGCCAGTTAAGGCGCGACAAGCGCCGCGTCGCGCAGGCCACGCCAGAGGTGTAGCGCCTGAACGGTTTCCGGCACATCATGCACGCGCACCATCTGGGCACCCAGATCCACGGCGCGACTGGCCAACGCCACGGACCCGCCGAGCCTTTGTGCGGCAGGTGCTTCGTTAGACAGGGCACCGATAAGACGCTTGCGACTTCCCCCGAACAACAGCGGAACGCCCAGCCCGGTGAAGAGCGCGAGCCGATTCACCAGCGCCAGATTATCGGCCAGTGATTTGCCGAATCCTAGACCGGGATCGACGATGATCTTGGCTCTCGCAATGCCTGCGGCTTCGCAGGCGGCAATGCGCGCCTCCAGCCAGTCGAACACATCGGTCGCGACATCGCCATAGCCGCTGCGATTCGCGTGGGGATCGTCGCCGGTCGAAGGCGCATGCATGAGGATCACTGGACAGCCGGCGCGGGCCACCACATCCATGCTGCGGGGATCGTGGAGTAAGGCACTGATATCATTTACTATTGTGGCACCAGCACCAAGCGCCGCTTCCATTACCGATGCCTTGCGCGTGTCAATCGATACCGGCACGCCGGAGGCCGCAAGCCGCTCGATGACCGGCACCACGCGGGTGATTTCATCGCCTTCCCAGACTTTCTCCGCGCCCGGACGAGTCGATTCGCCACCGACATCGACCAGCGCAGCCCCCGCCACGGTCATGGCGAAACCGGAGTCGGCTGCCCCCTGCACATCTCCGACATGCTTGCCGCCGTCCGAAAAACTGTCCGGCGTAAGGTTCAATATGCCCATAACCTGCGGCAGATCGAGGCGGATGGTGCGCTCGCCCAGTTGCAGCGCGGGCCGTGGGGCGGCGATGTTGGCGACCAGCATTGTCGCGCGTTCGGCCAGGGGGTCTGGCAGACCGGCTATCCAGTCGGGGAAATGCTCGACGGGAATCGTATCGCGAAATACGCGCACGCCATTGTGGATCGCGACAGCTTCGTAGGCCTGAAACCACAGCATGCTGTCGCCGATGCGGGCGGTGCGACCATCCAGCCCGACAGGCGTATCGACGAATGCGACGGGGCGCAGGGTCAGGCGGGCATCGGCGGGAATGGCGGACTGGATCATATGTCCCGCATTAATGCGATCTGGCGGGCGTAGGAAAGCGCGATTATTTGCCTTTGGCAGTCCCGGCGATTTGCGCGGTCTGAACTGCTGCCCCGACTCTGATCGACTTGAGCGCAGCAAGGCGCGCGCGGAACGCGGCCAGATCGCGACCCGCCAGTTGCGACGTCGTGGTGAAGCTGACCGAGGACGGGTTTACGGTCTGGCCATTGCGATAGAGTTCGTAGTGGAGATGCGGGCCAGTCGAAAGGCCGCTGGACCCGACATAGCCGATCACCTGACCGCGCCGGACGCGCTGACCGGGATAGGCCGCGATCCGGCTCATATGCGCATAGCCCGTGGCCAGACCGCCGCCATGCGAGAGCTTCACATAATTGCCATGGCCGCCATGACGCCCGGCAAAGGCGACCACGCCGTCGGTCGCCGCGTAGATCGGAGAGCCATAGGCGGCGGCAAAGTCGATACCTGCGTGCATCCGGGTAAAGCCGAGGATCGGGTGACGGCGCATACCGTATCCCGATGTCATGCGTCCCGATACCGGTTGCGCCAATACGCCGCGACGTTCGCCGACGCCCGATGCCTCGAACCATTCGGTGCGACCGCCGGTGGTCCATTTGAGCATGTCGATATCCTTGCCCCGCGCCCGTTTCAGGCCGGCGTAGAGCAAGTCGCCGACTTCCACGTCGCCGGTTTCGGCGCGGCGATGGGCGACGATAATGTCGTAGCGATCGTTGGCGCCGATGGAGCCGATCGAAATCTGCTGCATCAAGGTACGCAGAAACGACTGGACAGCCTTGGGCGGTGCACCGGCCGCGCGGGCGGAGCGATAGAGGCTTTCGCCAACCGTCCCCTGAATGCGCAAGGGCGTGTCGTCGACGCGGATGGGAATGCGCTTTGCCTGCAACGCGCCATTCACGCGCGTTACGTCAATCGCGAGATCCAGTCGCGCGCGGAAGGAGAGGCTTTCGAGCGGACGGGGCACCGAACGGCTGATGCGACGACCCAGAACGATGTCCAGCCGAGTGCCAGGCTTCAGCGCATCGCCGCGCAGATCGAGACCGGTGAGACCGATAACCCGACCCGCGTCGGCGCTGCTGACCCCTGCGCGCGATAAGGCGCGGGCGAAGCTGTCGCCATTGCCGATTTGTGCGGTGAGTTCCACTTGCGGGCGTTCCGGCGTTTCCTTGAGCGAGGAAACCGCATCGGTCGCGCCCATATGGCGGCCGCTGTCCGCGCCCAGCGCAAGCGGCGTGATCATCTGGCTGCGCACTTCGTCGAACTGCCGCGCGTCCATGACGGGTTCGCTCGTGCCGGGAATGGGATTGAAACCGGGGGAGAGAGCGATGGCGGACGCACATAGCGCCGTGCAGGTCGCGAGGCCGCGGAACCATGTCAGGCTGCCAACGCGCTGGCCCAGATCGGGGACGAGCTCGACGTCTTCCGCCCAATCCTTCAGGCGGGCGCGCCAGTCGCGGGTGTCGATGGGACGGCCGGGATTGGCAATCGCGCCAGCCAGCCACAAGGATGGCGCAGCGCCACCCTGGGCAGTCCCGAACTCAGACTTCTGAAACAAAACCGGCAACCCCCCGGACCATATTCCTGCCATAGCCCCCGCGCCACGGCATTGGGATTACGCTTGTGAACACATAAGGTTAAAGTCAATTTAACGGATGGACGTCAAACCGCTTTCTGCGGCGAACGGTGCCTTAGCGCCGTCCAATGATCCAAACGGGCGGGAACATAATCCGCGAGCGCACTATGCACGCATCCCCCCTTGCGTCGGCCCGGTCCTTGCCCGACATACGGCCATGGTCCAGTTCGCACGATCCGCCGTTACCGCCGTGCTTGGCCCGACGAACACTGGCAAAACCCATCTGGCCGTCGAAAGATTGTGCGGGCATTCCAGCGGGATGATGGGTTTTCCGCTGCGTCTGCTGGCGCGCGAAGTCTATGATCGGGTGGTGGCGATCAAGGGGCGCGAGAGCGTCGCGCTGATCACTGGCGAAGAGAAAATCTGCCCCCCCAAGGCGCGCTATTTCCTGTGCACTGCCGAGTCGATGCCCGTCGATGGGGATTATGCCTTCGTGGCGCTGGACGAGGCGCAACTGGGCGCCGACCCGGAGCGCGGGCATGTGTTCACCGACCGCCTGCTAAGGGCGCGCGGGCGGGAAGAGACGATGATCCTTGGTTCGGCGACCGTCGCGCCGCTGGTGCGCAAACTGGTGCCGGACGTGGACATCATCAGCCGGCCGCGCTTTTCGACCCTGAGTTATGCGGGAGCGAAGAAGCTGTCGCGCCTGCCCAAGCGATCCGCCATCGTCGCCTTCTCCGCTGAGGAAGTATATGCCGTCGCCGAGATGCTGCGGCGGTTCAGCGGTGGCGCAGCAGTGGTGATGGGCGCGCTCAGTCCCAGCACGCGCAATGCGCAGGTCAAGATGTTCATGGAAGGCCAGGTCGATTATCTGGTGGCGACCGACGCCATCGGCATGGGCCTCAATCTCGACGTAGCACATGTCGCCTTTGCCTCGCTGCGCAAGTTTGACGGGCATCGGACACGCAGGCTCTCGATCACCGAGATGGCGCAAATCGCGGGGCGCGCGGGGCGGCATCATCGCGATGGGACGTTCGGGTCGCTGGGCGGCGAAGGGGGCGATGCGTCGTTCACGCCTGAAGAGATCGAAGCGATCGAAGCCCATCGGTTTCCGCCGCTCGATTTCCTGTACTGGCGCGATGGCGCGCCGCGTTGCGACACGCTCGACATATTGATATCCGATCTGGAGGCGCGCCCCGACAAACCGCAGTTGCGCGCCGCGCCGGAAGCCGTCGACCTCACGGTGCTCAAGCGGATGGCCGACGATCCGCTGGTTATCGAACGCGCGCGCAACCGCCAGCAGGTGAAACGGCTGTGGTCGGCTTGCGGCTTGCCCGATTTCCAGAAACTGGGCGCGGATCATCACGCACGGATGGTGTCGCGCCTGTGGCGGTTCCTGTCGGAAGGTCAGGGCTATATCCCGCGCGACTGGTTCGCGCAGCATATCGCGCGGCTCGACACCGTGCAGGGCGATATCGCCACGTTATCGGGGCGGATCGCGGCAGCACGGACATGGTCCTATATCGCGCATCGGCCCGACTGGCTGGAATATCCCGCCGAAATGGCGGAACGGACGCGCGCGCTGGAGGAAAAGCTCTCGGACGCTCTGCACGCCGCACTGACCCAACGCTTTGTCGACAGGCGTACCGCGGTGCTTTTGCGCGATATGGGGCAGAATATGGCGCTATTGCCCGTCGATGTGGATCAAGATGGATCAGTCAGTGTCGATGGCGAAGCGATAGGACGACTTGACGGATTCCGTTTCTCGGTCGATCCCCTTGCACGTGGTGAAAACCGGCGCATGTTGCTGGCAGCCGCGGAGAAACGACTTGGGGCGATATTGCGCGTGAAAGCGGATGAATTACTGGCGGCACCCGATGCTGCATTGGTGCTTACCCCCGGCCCGACGGGGATGCCGACGATATGCTGGGACGGTATCGAGATCGCGACCTTGCACAAGGGGGCGACGTTCATTGCGCCGGAGATCCGGCTGGACCGCGTGCTGACCGATCTGGGACCGGACATGCACAAGCGAATCGCAGAGCGATTGGCGACGTGGATGACGGCGCAGCAGGAGCGCAACGTCCTGCCGCTCGTCAAAATGGCGGCGGCGGCAATCGACCCCGCCGTGCCACCGGTCATCCGCGCGGTGTTTGCGCAACTGGCCGATGCAGGCGGGGTGAGCGACCGCATCGATATCGACCCGGCCCTCGCGCATCTGGACAAGGAACAGCGATACACGCTGCGCAAGTCCGGCATTACCGTGGGTGTGCTGGATATTTTCCATCCCGGCCTGCTCAAACCCGGCGCGGCATTGTGGCGGATGGCTTTGATGTCGGCGCGGACCGGAAAGCCGATGCTGCCCCTGCCCCCTGCAGGCGCGACGCTGCTGGCGCTGGAAGGTGCGGATACCATCGAAGGCGCGCGGATTGCCGGGTTCCGGGGGTTCGGTGCGCAGCATCTGCGCATCGACATGGCCGAGCGCATGGCCCGCGCCGCGCATGAGACCATTGCGAAGGGCGAGCCGTTCGTTGCGCTCGATCCGCGTATCGTTTCGCTGGGCCTGCTGGAACCGGCTTTCCTCGAACTGATGCGCGCGGCCGGGTTTCGGCCGATCGAAGCCGTAGAGAGCGGGCCGAACTGGGTGTTTCGTGGGCGGCAAAAGGCACGCCCCGCCGAGCGGCCTGCGCGACCCCGACCGCACGGCAGGAAAGACGGACCGCGCCCGGCGGAGAAGCCCACGGCGGCGCCTGCGCCTTCCCCATCGGCAGGGTCGGCTTTCGCCGGTCTCGCCGACTTGCTGGGGCGCAATGGCTGAGCGGGCAGTAACGACAGCAGCGTCCAGCCCGACGCTGCGCATCGACAAATATCTGTGGTTCGTCCGGCTGGCCAGCAGTCGCACCAGTGCCCAGAAACTTGCCGAAACCGGATATGTGAGGCTGAACGGACGCCGGATAGAACGCGCCCATGCACCCGTCCGGCCCGGCGACCTGATAACCTTTCCATTTGGAGAAGCGGTGCGCGTGGTGCGCGTGAGCGCCCTGCCCTTTCGTCGCGGACCGGTGCCCGAAGCACAGGCCTGTTACGAAGAAATTGTTGTGGGGGGCTGATACAAAGCTGCGCGCTATCGTCGCCATTCATATTGACGCAGGCGAAGGGCCGGAATAGCAGGACGACACTGGACCCAGGAAAAGGCCCCCCCAATGACCTATGTCGTGACCGACGCATGCATTCGCTGCAAATATATGGACTGCGTCGAAGTATGCCCCGTGGATTGCTTCTACGAAGGCGAGAACATGTTGGTCATCAATCCCAGCGAATGCATCGACTGTGGTGTGTGCGAGCCTGAATGCCCCGCCGAAGCGATCCTGCCCGATACCGAAAACGGTCTGGAGAAATGGCTGGAGCTGAACACCAAGTTTTCCGCCGAATGGCCGAACATCACGACCAAGGGCGATGCGCCGGCGGATGCCGACGACCATAAGGGCGAAGACGGCAAGTTCGACAAATATTTCTCTCCGGAGCCCGGCGCAGGCGACTGATTTCGCGGCGACATATCGACATTACCAACCTCTTCCTCATGCACATGATGCGTGGGGTGGTAATTTTATTACGAATCTGCTACATGATACGGAGCAGCGGGCGCCTTCGCGTCCGTGTGGAGTAAAATCGTCCCATGATTTTTCGGTGACGTTGCGGATAATGCCGCATGTAGGCCCCCTTTTTGCATGCGGTGACGCAACACCGGTTTCTCCCAGTTGTGATGGAAAGGTTCCAAATGGCTGCCAAAGCGCTGTCCTTTGACGTCGGTGATTACGTTGTTTACCCCAAGCATGGCGTTGGCCGTGTAATAGAGCTGCAGAAAGAGCAGATCGCAGGCATGGACCTGGAACTGTATGTTTTGCGCTTTGAAAAGGAACGCATGACTTTGCGCGTTCCCACCAACAAGGCCGAAGGCGTGGGGATGCGCAAGCTGTCCTCCAACAAGACGCTGGAAGAAGCCATGGACACCCTCAAGGGCAAGCCCAAGGTCAAGCGCACCATGTGGTCGCGCCGTGCGCAGGAATATGAAGCGAAGATCAATTCGGGCGACCTGGTGTCGATCGCCGAAGTGACGCGCGATCTGTTCCGCGCCGACGATCAGCCCGAGCAGAGCTATTCCGAACGCCAGATCTTCGAAGCGGCGTCCAGCCGTCTCGCCCGCGAACTCGCGGCGATGGAAGAAACGGATGAACCCGGCGCGCTCAAGAAAATTCTGTTCATCCTCAACGAGGCTGCACCGAAGTATAACAAGGAAAAGGTCGACTGAGGCTTTTACGGCTTTAGCGATACTGCAGAGGGCGTCCCGTTTGGGGCGCCCTTTTCCGTTGAGGCGCAACGCCATGGCGATTTTGCCTTTACAACCAAATGTCACCTTGTGTATTATAAAGGCAATACAGTTGCAGGAGCAGACGATGCCGAAGTCCCCCATTCTTTCTGCTGCGTTGGCAGCGTCCGTGCTGGCCCTGACAGCCTGTTCGATCAGCAATCCGAGCAGCGGCATTCCGGGTGCTGTGGCGGGCAATGGCGATCTGTCCAGCCTGCGCGATTTCGCAAGCGTGGAAGCGACAGGCCCGGACGACGTCATCGTGACCGTCGGCCCCGCGTACAAGGTGGCGGTCGAAGGCGATGCGAAAGTGCTGGAAACGCTGGAGATCGGCGTCAAGAACGGGACTTTATATGTCGGTCGGAAAAGCCGGATCGGCATTATGTGGAGCAATGACGACGAAGGCGCGACGGTCCGCGTAACCATGCCCGCAATGGCCGCCGCATCGCTGACCGGATCGGGCAATATGAAGGTCGACACGGTGAACGGCGAAAGGCTCGCTTTGTCCCTGACCGGATCGGGGAATATCGATCTGGGCAAAGCAAAGGTGGGGATGCTGAAGGTCGACACCACGGGATCGGGCGATCTGAATATTGGAGGGACTGCCGATTCCGCAACGCTGTCTGCCACCGGATCGGGCGGTATCAATGCTGGCGCGCTGAAAGCGGGCAAAGCCGAGATCGACATATTGGGTTCGGGCAACGTCAAGCTGGCGTCCGACGGCCCGGTCAATGTGAGCATCATGGGATCGGGCAATGCGGACGTGCGCGGCAAGGCGCAGTGTAAAATCAAGGCGATGGGATCGGGCGAAGCGCGTTGCACGGCTTGATGCGACGCCAACGTCACCATTGATCGAGCGGCCCGCATGGGCTTTAACGCTTGGCATGAAGCACATTGCCATCGCCCTGCCCCTGCTTATGGCTGCCATGCCAGCATTTGCCGCAACGCAGGGATACACGATCACGCGATTCGACAGCATCAGGGTGGAAGCGCCGATCCGCGTGACGGTGACGACGGGCACCGGCGTTACCGCCAAAGGCGATGGCGACCGCGACGCACTGGATCGCGTCGATATGCGCGTGTCGGGTAATTTGCTCGTCATCCGGATGAAAGCGCGACAATCGGGCACGAAAGGCGGCGGTGGACCCGTCAGCCTGAAGCTGTCGACCGACGACCTGCGCCGGGTGACGCTGTCTGGCGGCGGATCGCTGACCGTGGACCGGATGCGGGGTCAGCGCGGCGAGATCGTGTTGGGCGGCGGCGGCGACATCACGGTCGGCAAGATCGCCCTGGACGATGTGACCGTGTTGCTGTCCGGCGGCGGGCGAGTGACGCTGACCGGCACGGCGGGACGCGCCGAGATGCGCGTGTCCGGCCCCGGAGCATTGATGGCGGAAGGCCTGATCGCGCGCGACGCAAAGCTGGTGAACGAAGGCACCGGCACCTTGTCGCTAACCGCATCGGGTACGGCGGACATCAGCGCATTCGGGTCGGGCGACGTCGCAGTGCTGGGCAAGGCAGCATGCAAGGTCACACACAATGGCGCAGGGCGGGTGCTGTGCGGAGGCGAAGAACGCTAAAGATCGAACCCGCGTTCAGTTATTGCGGTTGGGTTGCGTTGCCTTCCATTGGCCTGATCACCACGGTTTCCGGGGGTTTGGCTTTTATCGCAGGTTGCAGGGGCTGTGGGGGCGCTGCTGCAGCGGGGTCTCGCAGACGCATGCATTCCGCTTTCGTCGCCCTGGGAATGCGGATGCAATTCCACAAGGCGCGTTGAAATCCGCCCGCAGCGTCATGCATGTAGCTGAAGGCCATGCTGGACAATGCGCTTTCCGGGAGCGGGAAGCCCTGTGGCGCAACGGCTGCATCGTTCCACGCAAGAATGCGGCAGCGGGGGCGCCCGGCACAGAACGCACTCGATACGGCAGGATAGCTGTCCGGCGTTTTGGCGTCCAGCAGCAGGATAAAGGCATTGATCCCCGGCGCAAAGGCGATGAGCTTAGCTCCGCCCACCTGCTTGCCCAGCATATCCGCGCCAATCGCACGGGCAGGCGCAGCGGCCAGCACAGCGGGAGCAGCCAATCCCGGCGTATTGGATGGAAGTCCAAGTATCCCGACCGTCGATTGGTGTGCGGGTGAAAAACGGGCAATCTGTGGGATGATCGGCTCGGTCGTGCTCACGGTCCGTTGAAAGGCGGGCGGCGTTCCCCACCACCCTGCCCAGCGGAAGAACAGATGGGTTTGCACAGCAGCAATCTTGTTCAGGCTGCTGCTCCAGTACGGCACGACCCAGTCGGTATGGTAATGCGTCGCATAGCCGACCTTGGGATAGACGGCACCAGAAAGGGCTGCGCGCGCCACGTCCCGCGCCCGCTCCCACGCTGCAGCCGGGGGCGTTCGGTTCACCAGCGCGCCGTCGCAAGTGAAGGTGAACTGGCATCCGGTGCGCCGTTCCGCGCCCTGAAACACGACGCCGCACACTGTCTTTGGGAAGGCGGGATGGCGCAGGCGATTGAGCACGACTTGCGCCACGGCCTTTTGCCCGGTCGTATCATCGCCCGCTTCATAATATTGCGCCGCCGCCAGACAATCTATGGCGCGGGCCAGCGAATCCGGCGCGCCTGCGAAAGCGAATGGCCTTGCTGCCGGATTGGGTAGCGTGGAAAACGGCACGCGGGCGTTGATGTCGCGCGCTTCGTCGCGTTCGACCGCCAGCACGACCAGCGGCTCGACGGCGGGCGGTGGCGAGGGCGGGCGAAGCGCTATGCTGCGATGATCCCCCGCCGCCGATGCATTGGCAGCGACGCGCGCGGAATCGAAGCGCGCGACAGCGGCGGGCAAACCGGCAAACACCAGCAATGCGCCCGCCGCGCTTATCCAGTTCCTGATATCCTCGCGCATGATGCGTCGCCGCAGTTCCGCTTATTCCGGCAGGAAGTCGGGCACCGACAGATAGCGCTCGCCGGTGTCGTAGTTGAAGCCCAGCACCTTTGCGTCTGCTGGCAGGTCAGGCAGCTTCTGCGCAATTGCGGCGAGCGTCGCGCCGGAGGATATGCCCACGAGCATCCCCTCGACGGTAGCGGCACGACGGGCGAAATCCTTGGCGATGGCCGGATCGACCTGGATCACCCCATCCAGCAATTGCGTGTGCAGGTTGGTGGGGATGAAGCCCGCGCCGATCCCCTGAATGGGGTGCGGTCCCGGCTGGCCGCCGCTGATGACGGGCGACAGGGTCGGCTCCACGGCAAACACCTTGAGGCTAGGCCAGGCCGCTTTCAGCACCTGAGCTACGCCGGTGATATGCCCGCCGGTGCCGACGCCCGTGATGATCGCATCCAGAGGCGTATCGGCGAAGTCCGCCAGTATTTCCTGCGAGGTGGTGCGCACGTGCACGTCGATATTGGCGGCGTTTTCGAACTGCTGCGGCATCCATGCGCCGGGCGTCTTGTCGATCAGCTCCAGCGCGCGCTCGATGGCGCCCTTCATGCCCTTTTCACGCGGCGTCAGGTCGAAACTTGCGCCATAGGCCAGCATCAGGCGGCGACGCTCGATCGACATGCTTTCGGGCATGACGAGCACCAGCTTGTACCCCTTGACCGCTGCGACCATCGCAAGACCGACGCCGGTGTTGCCCGATGTCGGTTCGATGATGGTGCCGCCGGGTTTAAGATCGCCCGATGCTTCTGCCGCTTCGATCATGGCCAGCGCGATGCGATCCTTGATCGAACCGCCGGGGTTCGACCGTTCCGACTTGATCCATACTTCTGCGTCGGGGAACAAACGGCTCACGCGGATATGCGGGGTGTTGCCGATGGTCTCCAAAATGCTGGATGCCTTCATGATGTCGTCTCCTTGACGTCTGTAACCAGGGGGTCTCGGGCTGTTTCGCTCGGCCGTATGTCGGGTGGGTCGAAGCTGCGCGCAAGGCGAATTTCGGGGAATAACTTCGACCATGCAAGCGTTATGACGATCGCGCCGATGCCGCCTGCGATAACTGCCGTTACCGGACCGACCAGCGCGGCGAGAAAACCGGACTCCGCTTCGCCCAATTCATTGGATGCTGAGATCGTCAGTTGCGACACGCTGCCCACGCGACCGCGCATCTCATCTGGCGTATGCAACTGGATCAGCGAGGATCGGACATAGACTGACACCATGTCCGAAATGCCAAGTACCACCAAGGCCGCCAGTGCAACCTCGACAGCGATGTCGTGCGGTAAAAAGGCCGTGAGACCGAAGACGATGGTCGCCAGCCCGAACACGATGACGGCGATCAGCATCTTCATGCCGACCTCCTTTTGCATCGGGCGGAAGGAGAACCACAGGGCCGTTAGCCCCGCCCCGACCGCCGGTGCCGCAGCCAGATGTCCCAGACCCTTGGACCCCACATGCAATATGTCGCGTGCGTAGATAGGCAGGAGAGCCGTCGCCCCCGCGAGCAACACCGCGAAGAGATCGAGCGTGATCGTCGCGAACAGGAACCGGTTTTGTCTCACATAGCTCAGGCCGTCGACCATCTGTCGGATCGGGTGGCGCGTGGTATTGCGCGCAGCCTGTGGGACCGGACCGATGGTCAACAGGCATAGCAGCGCCACGGCATACAACATCGCGCTTAACGCATAAGCGCCCCACGGCGCAGCGGCAAAAGCATATCCTCCCACCGCCGGACCGACAATCATCCCCGATTGCCATGCAACACTGGACAGAGCGATGGCACGCGGCAGAGTAGCCTTTGGCACCAGATTGGGTGCCAGCGCGCCGAATGCCGGACCGTTGAACGCACGGGCAATGCCAACCATGACCGCAATCAGCAGGATGAGCGGCAGAGTAACCCACCCTTCATATGTCGCAATGCTGAGGAGACCTGCTGCGGCCGTCAACAGCAGCAGCGTACCGCGCACGATCATCCGTCGGTCGTAGTGATCGGCGACCCAGCCGGTAACGGGGGTCAGCAGGAACAGCGGCACGAATTGTGCCAGTCCGATCAATCCAAGCTGCGCGGCTGCGGCCTGCGTGCCCATCGTTTCACGCGCGATGTTGTACGCCTGCCACCCCAGCACGATCATCATGCCGTATTGCGCCAGCACGGCACATACACGCCCCAGCAAATAGGCGCGGAAGCTGGGGAAACGCAACGGATGGTCGGGGGCGAGCGCAGTCATTTCTGTGGCTCTAGGCCGTGTAGTCAGGTTGCGGCAACACCGTATATTTTTTCAGTGACAGGAGCGCTGCTTTCATCGCTTCGTACAAATCGACAGTTCTTCCGTCAGTGCAATAATGTGGCATGGTGCTGTAATACACCGAATCACGATCCGTTCCGGGAGACTTCATTTGATACGCCGACTGCATGTCACTGCCTTGCTTGCTGCTTCCGCTCTTTCGCTTTCCCTGTCCGCCTGTTCCGAAGCGCCTGCCAATCAGCAGACGGTTACTGTCACCGATGCCGGTGCCGACAATGCCGACTGGGCGAAATTCAGTGCGGCGTTTCTGGAAGGCTATTTCAAGCAGGATCCTTATTTCGCAGTGTATCAGGGGCGGCATGAGTTCGATGGGAAGCTGCCCGACTGGAGCGAAGCGGGGCTAAAGGCACAGGCGGCTTTCCTGCAGGACAGCATCGCCAAAGCGGAAGGCTTTGCCGCGCGCAAACTGTCGAAGGAGCAATTGTTCGAGCGAGACTATCTGCTCGCCGTCGCACGAGGCAAGCTGTTCTGGCTCACGGACGCGGATCAGCCGCACAACAATCCAGCCTATTATATCGGCGGCGGGCTGGACCCCAATGTCTATATCGCGCGACCCTATGCCGACGCACCGACACGGATGAAAGCGTTCATTGCCTTTGCCAAGAATGTGCCGACCGCCGCTGCGCAAATCAAAGCCAATCTGAAAATGCCGATGCCGCTCAGCTTCATCGATTATGGCAAGGCAGGCTTCGGCGGGCTTGCGGACTATTACAAGGGCGACGCGAAAGCCGCCTTCGCATCGGTGAAGGACGCAGCGCTACAAAAGGAATTCGATGAGGCCGCTGATGCCGCATCCGTGGCTATGCGCGATCTTGCGACGTGGATCGAAAGCGGGCGGCCAAAGGCGACGCAGAACTTCGCGCTCGGCCCCGAGCGGTTCGCGCGGATGGTGCAGGCGACGGAAATGGTCGATACCCCGCTCGACGAGCTGGAACGCATCGGTCAAGCGGACATGAAGCGCAATCAGGATGCGCTGAAAGCGGCCTGCGCGCAGTATCTTCCTGGTGGGACGATCACTGCCTGCTTTGCCCAGATGAATGCGAAAAAGCCCGAAGGCGGCGTCGTCGCGGCAGCACGCAAGCAGTTGCCGGGACTGAAAGCCTTCATTCTTGAAAAGGATCTCGTCTCGATCCCCGGCACGGAAGAAGCGCAGGTCGAGGAATCGCCGCCCTATAACCGCCAGAACAGCGCCTATATCGACATCCCCGGACCGTATGAAAAAGGCCTGCCGTCAGTCTACTACATCTCGCCGCCCGACCCGAGCTGGTCGAAAGCGGTGCAGGATGGCTATATCCCCGGCGAAAAGGATTTGCTGTTTACCTCCGTCCATGAGGTGTGGCCGGGGCATTTCCTGAATTTCCTTCATGCCAACCGCTCCAAATTTACGTTCGGCAAGGTGTTCGTGGGCTATGCTTTCGCGGAAGGCTGGGCGCATTATACCGAGGAAATGATGTGGGACGCCGGGCTGGATAACGGCAACCCGGAAACGCATATCGGTCAACTCAGCAATGCGCTGCTCCGCAACTGTCGCTACCTGTCTGCGATTGGCCTGCATGCGCGCGGGATGACTCAGGAGCAGTCGCGCAAAATGTTCGTGGAGCAATGCTATCAGGACGAAGGCAATGCGCGGCAGCAGGCGGCACGCGGAACTTACGATCCGGCCTATCTTAACTACACGATGGGCAAGCTGATGATCCGCAAGCTGCGCGAGGACTGGATCAAGGATAAGGGCGGTCGCGACGCCTGGAAGCAGTTCCACGACGGCTTCCTAAGCTTTGGCGGCCCGCCGATCCCGCTGGTTCGTGCGCAGATGATGGGCGGCGACGCGAAGGCCGTGTTTTAGGGGTTCGAGGCTCATTGCCGTGAGGCCTCGCCGTTCCGGGGTCTCGCGGCGGATAGCCCGATTATTGGCCTTATATCCGCGGGATATCTTTCGATGAGATCCACAAGAACATCGGTGCAGCGGCGAGCAATAGCTATCGTCGATAGTTGGCGGCTGCCTGCACCGTCTACGAACGAGCGTGAAATTCAGACAGGTCGTATGCGTGCTATCGATCTGCCCCTGTTGGTCAGCATGTGACGCGGGCGAGGGAAACTGAACCCTTCCTGCCAGCCGCGCTCCTCCAGCCAGAGCAACAGAGACGGCATCGTCATCGGCGTCGCGAACAAATACCCCTGGGCCAAGTCAAACCCAAGTTCGTTCGCTTGCGAATGCTGCAATTCCGTTTCGATGCCTTCGATGATGCAGTCGATCTCAAGTGTGCGGCACAGACCCAGAATAGCGCCCACGATATTGCGTCCAGCCTTTTCACCAAGGCCGTCGACAAAGCTGCGGTCGATCTTCACTTCGTCCAGCGGCAAGCGATTGAGTGAACTGAGGCTGGAATAGCCCGTGCCGAAATCGTCCAGCGCGATGGCAATGCCGATGCTGCGTAACCGCCGGATACCTGAAACAGCAGCATCGAAATCACACATCAATGCCGTCTCGGTCAATTCGAAGGTGACCCTGGACGGGTCGACCCCTTCTTCGTCAATCGCCGCCATAAGCAGCGCAATCAATTCTGACGAAACGATGTCCTGCGCCGAAAGATTGAACGAAAGACCGATATTTCTCGGCATCGCGACAAAGCTGCGCAGGGCCTTTCGAAACAGCTTGATCGTGATGGGGTGCATCATCCCCACCCGTTCCGCCACGGCGATGAAGCGATCCGGTGGAACCTCGCCGATGAGCGGACTGGTCCAGCGACCCAGTGCCTCCACTCCCAGGATGGTCAATGTCGACAGACACATGATCGGCTGAAACTCGACATGCAGTTCCGCGTCGAGATCTGCCGTCTGTAACGCCGCTTCCATCGCACGTTCGGACCGGATGCGCGTTTCATGGTCCGCCGAGAACAGGGCACATCCCCCCCGGTGCGCGGACTTCACATTATAGAGAGCATAATCCGCGCGATCGATCAGCTCATTCGCATCGGTGCCAGCATCCGGATAGATCGCGATTCCACCCGAACAGCCTAGTGACAGGCGGTTGTCATCAATATCGAACGGCTCGGACAATAATGCGCAGATATGTTGGCCAGTGGCAAAGGCACGGTCGCCATAGGTGGAAATAAGCGCGCCGAACTCGTCGCCCCCCAGCCGCGCGATCAGGATACCCTCGCCGACCTGGCCGGCCAATCGCCTTCCCACATCGGCGAGCAACCGATCGCCCATCACATGGCCATACATATCGTTCACCGGTTTGAAGCGATCGAGATCGAATATACCGACCGCAAACCGCTCTCCGGTTACAGCGCATTCCTGCAGCATTTCGTCCAGACGGCTGAAGAAGTAACGCCGATTGGGCAAGCCCGTCAGCATGTCGATCAAGGCAAGCCGGGCATTGTCCTCCCCCAGTCGCTCGGTCGCTACCTGTTGCAAAGCCAGACTGGCCTGCGACAGAATCTGCGTGGTAAATGCAGCATAGGTATTCAACAGAACACGGGTCATAACCGCACTGACCAACGCTATATTGAATCCTATCGCGATGAAAATCGGGTTGCCACGGCACAGGTAATAAATCAGCAGCGGCACCATGATGGTGACATTCACGAGCAATGCCGCCTGGGGGAGATGCATCAGGCAAAATGTGCAACCGATCACCGTTATCGCGGTAAACACTGCGATATGTGCATGCTCAAGCTGACCGCCATATTGATCCAGCAGCATAGCCCATGTCAGGAACGCGAGCGAGAACGCCGTCGCGGATACTATCGACCTTTGCAATAACTTCCGCGCTCGCTCCGGCGCGATCTTAGCAGTTGCTTCGGCAAATACGGTCCAGGCAAGAAGACGGACGGCAACGATTGAAATGAGGCAAGCGGTAATACCGACCGTCAGCCATTCGGGTGCCCAGAGATAGTGGATATATGTGACAGCCGCAGCATTGATGATAAGCAAAGCGAAGAGCATCGGCATCTGGCGACGCATTGCGTCATATTGCGCAATGATGATCCCCGGATCGTTCGACAAACACAGCCATTTTTTTAGTCGTGAAACACAGTCTCTTCCCTGAAGATACCTGAACTGCCTGCAATGAACGGCCGCGTCGGATGACGGTCGCCGATTTCTTCTATTGTAGGAAATCTCCGGCCCCTGGCCCGACCCAAGCTATCTATTTGCGTTGATGACTATGTTCTTTCTCTTGCTGTTCTCGACATCCCGGCAGTGTACGGTCGGGCGCTCACTGCCGGGGGTGGACGGACCCTTTTGCCTTAAAATGATTGCCAGGCATCGTCGTCGGACATCGACGCGGGAACCGCAGCAGCGCGCAATGGCTTGGCCGAAACAACACTACGCGGTCTTGCACCGCCAGTTTGCTGTGTCGGGGTGCGGGTTTTCTTTTGCGGCACCCGATGGCCAATAGGCTTGGTCGTGGTTTTGAATTGCGCGGACTGATTTGTAAGATTGACGACCTCGCTCGCCAGGTTTCGCGCTGCCGCCGAAGTCTGCTCGACCATAGCTGCGTTTTGCTGGGTAGACTGGTCGATCATGGTAATAGTGGCGGCGATCTCTGCAATGGCAGAAGCTTGGGCATGGTTTCCAGAGGCCATACTGCCGACCGATTCATGGACGTGACTTACACCGTCCGAAATCCCGGAGAACGAACTATCCACCTTTTGAACGGCGTCAACCGCGACCACGATTTCCGCCTGCGTAACCGTAAGCTGATCGCGGGCGCGCTTCGCCTCTTCCTCGGCGCGCATGGCCAATGCCGAAACAAGATCGGCCACGACTGCGAAGCCTCTTCCTGCATCGCCCGCTCGACCGGCCTCGACAGCGGCATTCATCGCAAGCACCCGCGTCTGGAACGCAATCTTGTCCAGACCTTCAATGACGTCATCAATGCCTTTTGCGCTTTCCGCCACCCGTCCCATCGCCTGCACGGCTTCATCCGCTATCGCTCGACCGCTTCCAACCATGCCCCTTGCTTCATCGGCACGTTCCACCGTTACCTCTGCGGCCGTTACCGAAGCCCTGAGCCGTTCGTCGATCTGTGCGATGGCCGCGGCCGCTTCCTCCAGCGAGGCAGCATTACTCTCGGTCCGGCGGGCAAGATCTTCCGACGCATGCGCGATCTCGTCTGACCCCGTACCTATGGCATCGGCACTTTCCGAAACGACGCCGATCAATCCGCGCAACTGCCCCAGGGCCTTATTGTAACTCTGCTCCAAAGCCAGGAAGTTGGCTGGCAACCCGGTCAGGTCTGTCGTCAGGTCTCCCTGTGCCAGCGCATCGAGCGCATGGGCTGTCGCCGAAATCGCAGCATTGCGTTCGATCTGCGCTTCCTCAAAATATATCGAGACCGACAATTCCATGTCGAGTAACGCCGCCTTGACGATGGCTATGCTTGCCTGCGTGGCGCTCGGCATCCGAAACAGCGATAGCAAGCGGCGCCATGGACTGTAATGCCTTCCGATGCCGGCGATAAGATCTTCCAGCACCAGCGCATATGCGCCGATGTACCAGCGGGGTTCCAGACCTATACGGGCGTGAACTGTCCCGATCCGACGGACGCTCGTGTAGAAACTCTCGTCGAAGCGACCGCTGGCGATAGTCATCCAGTGCGCTTCCTGCTTCACCTTGGCAGATGCCATATGCTTTGGATCGCGGAAGTGTCGCGCCGTCTCCGCCTGCATACTGGCGCGTGCATAAAAGCGATCGAGCGCCCGACCTATGAGCGATTTTACCAGGGGCCGAACAGATGCAATCGTCGCTTGCTGCCTGTCGTCGATTTCCATAAAGGCGAGGCGCGATTTAACCTGATCAATGGACATGATGTTCTCCGGCCGAAGCCCTGTTATCTTTTTTATGGCGCCAATAATGAACTTACAGGGCCCCCAAACGGTACAGCCCCCACTCCCGTCCAGAGTTAGTCGGCCCGGACGAGCGCAGTAATAGCGGACGCAGGAAGCGGTCGGGCCGTACCTGCAGCGCCAGGCGAATGATCGCCGCTGCCGAACGCCCGGCGCACCTTGCTGCGCACGCCCGAATCTTGAATGTTGAACTTACCCGCAGCATCAGTGAGCATGCTCACCTCGCCGTTGAGATTGCGGGCTGCAGCAGACGTTTCCTCGACCATGGCCGCATTTTGCTGCGTCGATTGGTCCATCGTCCGAATTGCTGCGGAAATTTGCGTGACAGCCACCGACTGGGCCTGATTGTCCGAAGCGATCGTCGCCAACAGTTCGTGCACTTGCCCTACGTCGCTCGAAATGCCTTCCAGAGCACCATCGACTTTTTGCACAGCCTTGACGGCAATAACGATTTCCGTCTGCGTGGCTGTCAACTGATCGCGCGCACGCTTGGCTTCTTCCTCAGCGCGCATGGCGAGCGCACTGACGAGATCGGCCACGACGGCAAAGCCACGTCCGGCATCGCCTGCCCTACCTGCTTCAACCGCAGCATTCATCGCAAGCACGCGGGTCTGGAAAGCGATCTTGTCCAGTCCTTCGATCACATTGTCGATTCCCTTGGCGCTTTCCGACACCCGGCCCATGGACTGAACGGCCTCTGCAGCGATCGATCGACCGCTACCGACCGTCTCTATCGCCTGATTGGCACGACTGACCGTGCTCATCGCTGCTGCGGCAGTCGCCTGCAGGCGGCCATCCATCTGCGTGACGGCAGCCGAAGTTTCTTCCAGGCTAGCGGCATTGCTTTCGGTACGCCGCGCCAGATCTTCGGATGCATGTGCGATTTCGCTGGAGCCCGTGCCGATGGTGGATGCACTTTCGCTGACGGAGCTGATCAATGCGCGCAGGTTGTCCAGAGCTGCATTGAAATTGGTCTTGAGCGTCGCATATTCGAACGGAAAGTCAGTTTCGATCGCTGCCATGAGGTCACCTGCGGACAGTTCCTCCAGATGCGTGGATAATGTATCGACAACTTCCCTTTGCTCAGCCGCTCGATCGATTTGCGCCACGGCTGCATCACGGAATGTGAACATCGCCTTGGTCAGCCGACCGACGCAATCGCTATTGTCTGTGAATTCAATGGCACTGCTCAAATCGCCGTTCGCCAGACCTTCCATGCGAACCACGGTCGTCACATAGGGATCCGCGATCGCTTTACGGAACCATGCGCCGATGATTGCCGTTGCGGCAACCAGCACCATCCCCACCACTAACCCGATGGTCAGACCGCCGAACCATGTCGCGAAACTGCCGCTTATTGCAGCCAGAGCGACCATCGCTGTCATAACGCAGAAGGTAATAAACAGCTTTTGCCGTATAGGAGCGACTTCACAGTACCATTTCATCATCATCCGTTTCTTTCACGAACTGAGCTTTGCCAAACGTGGGCATCAACCATTCTAGGAAAAAAACCTCCTGACCGACGTCCTGCGCAAAATTTATTAGGCCATTGGAAGATGCGCGGTGGGAACGGTATCGATCGCTTTGGGATTCCGCCGACCGCCAAGGTTGAGATAAAAATCGATCAAAATAGGGCCAAAGACCGGGACTACCTTGATCGTGCCCGGACTCTCCGGGGAAGCCACATGCGTGGGTAACTGTATCGAAGACCACGACAATGTCGAAGGTTGCAGCGCAGCATTACAGCGCGCGGACGATCAAATCGTAAGACCGTACAATAGGGAATATAAGTGCAAAATCCTATATGTCTAAATACCTACTTTATATTGGACGGTTCATTGATAAATATCAAAAAATATTGAGCGTTTGATTGTGTGGTAATATTATGGTGCGTGGATTTTTCAGCCGATTTAAAGCCTGCCCCACGACATTGTTTGGCCAAGCAATTCGCCCCTCGCATGGGCGGCTGGCCTGATGAGTATGGCAGACATCCTACTGTACAGCAGAGGTTTTATGCCGCACGGGATTGTGCCCATGATTGCGGCGTGGGGGAGCTGTGCGGTACTCTTCGCATTTCTATGGTCGGCAGTTGCGGTCGCCACCGAACGTCAGCCGGAATACCGCCATAATGGTTCTACATCCGGTCAATGCTGGAGAAAATTGCGTAGGCAATTCGGTGCTTTTCGACCCGCCCTGGAAATAGCTTCGCCCGGTTCGACGATCCCGGACGAGAAAGGCAGGAGCGATTTTCAAAGATATGACTATCTGCCGATAAGGGAGGCTTTCCTTGCCGACTGCCCTTCGGCGGCTTGCGTATGGCAATGCGATGACAGGAAAGCTCAAGCCAAATCGAAAACAGGCAATATCGAGTCCGGGACGCCGCAAAACCTTTTTGGTTTATCGCATGAAATTTCAAATTGGGCCGTTGAGCACGAGCACGTAGCCACGGTGCATACCGAGCTACCTGACGGCTGGCCTCGATACGGGATGAACGAAATGGCGGCTGAGCTAGCGCATGAATTGAACCAGCCTTTGGCCGCTCTCGTCTATCTCCTTGGCGCGTTCGAGCTGCTTCCGCATGACGATATGAATCATGAGCGAGGAATAGCCCTCGTCCAGATGGCCAAGGAGCAAGCCCTGAGAGCCAGTGAAATCATCCGCAGAATGGGACTGGCCGAAAGCAAAGATCTGGAAACGCATATCGTATCCGTGTCGGAACTGCTGGACGATGCGATAGCCGCGACGTTTCTGGAGGCGGGACACTTGGACATACAATTATTGTCCGATCTCGATCCCATGGCAAAATGCGTGCTGGCCAACTGCGCGCAGATACGACAGGTGTTCATCAATCTTCTCCGCAATGCGATGGAAGAGCTCAGCGAATGCCCCCGCGATGGACGCATTCTGACGATCGGCACGAAACGCTTAGAAGCCGACATGGTGGAATTTAGCGTCTCCGATACCGGCTCGGGCATCAAGCCCGAAATCATGGACCGGTTGTATGTTCCGTTTGCGTCGACCAAGGGTGACAAGGGAATGGGGTTAGGATTATCGATTTCACGTCGCATAATTATGGCGCACGGGGGTACACTTACTGCAGCCAACCGACCGGAGGGTGGGGCGACGTTCCGCTTCACTCTGCCCAGCGCGAAAACCTAGTAAACGGAATTTAAATGGTAACGCGCAATATCTATATTGTTGATGACGACAAATCGGTGCGGGCCGGGCTACAAGGCCTGCTATCCACGCAAACAAATCTTATGGTCTTTTCTTTTAGAACTGGAAACGATTTCGTAGCCGAAATGGACCGTTTCGAACCGGGCTGCATCCTGCTTGACTATAATATGCCGGGAATGAGCGGACTGGACGTCCTGCGCGCCATTGCCGATTGCCCACAAAAGTTCGGGGCCATTATGCTGACCGGACAAGGTGCCATATCCATCGCCGTTGAGGCCATGAAACTGCGCGCCCTGGATTTTCTTGAAAAGCCGTGCGAACCGGCATTGCTCTTGCGAACCATCGAAAGAGTTTTCACGATAATCGAACAAGACCATCATAAAGGTTCGGCCATTGAGCGCGCCAAGAAGAGCATCGCCAGTCTGACGCAACGCGAGCAGGATGTGTTAATCAGGTTGGTAGAGGGCCGTGCCAACAAGCTGATTGCCGCTGATCTGGACATAAGCCCCCGCACATTGGAAATCCACCGTGCCAACATGATGAACAAGCTGGGCGTTCGCAGCCTTTCCGAAGCACTTCGGATCGCTTTTGCAGCCGGGCTTATTCCGATTGCGTGATCACAGCGCTTGCCCCTGCCAACGCGAAATAATCGGCGGTATTGCATAGGCGGCCTGGCTTCGCTGCACTAACATGATCCCGTCTTCCGGCTCGCTGGAACGCAGCAGCCGATCCGCTACAATGACGAGAGAGCCAGTCCAGCACTGGTTTCGAAGCGTCTCCGTCCAT
This sequence comes from Sphingobium sp. BS19, assembly GCF_027925545.1. NCBI lineage: Bacteria > Pseudomonadati > Pseudomonadota > Alphaproteobacteria > Sphingomonadales > Sphingobiaceae > Sphingobium > Sphingobium sp. BS19. The sequence continues at coordinate 97,833 of NZ_BSEF01000001.1, read as the reverse complement.
TCCGGCGGTGTCGCAGAGATCAGCGGCTCGTCGATGACCAGGATGGCAATCTCGCGCAATTCTGCCCCCAACGCCGGATCGAGGTGATCGACCGTCGATATCGGTGTTTCTCCCGCCATCGTAAGTAGAGCGGCCAGAACACTGCGTAACCCCGGATCGGAGATCGCGATTATGAGCGGTCGACGAACAACGATCATGTGGAAGTTTCCAATGGAGAAGTTCGAGACAGTTTTTGCGGCATCGCGAGGCCAAATGTGGGCGGCCCTTGTCTAGTCAGATGCATTTTCGGCTCCCAGGATGGGGGATGACACGTCAGGAGACGTCCTGCAGTAGTTGTATCAGGCAGATCTTGCCATTGACTGCGGCAGCACGCTGGTGCGCGCGCCGCCTCAATCGGGGATGCCGCTACCGGTCAGTCCCTCGATAATATCGCGATTGACCGAGATAAGATCGTCAATCGACTCCCGCCCTGCGGCGACATCGCTAGTGAACTGATCGACCCACAGGGCGAGCGAAATGATGCTCGCGCGCAAAGGCATGGGCAGTTCGTTGCCCGCGCTTCCACACACGGCCGAGAAGGTACTCCACAATTCCCGGTTGCGATGCAACGAAGGCATCAGAGCCCCCCGAACGTGGCCGGCTTCACGCGCATGGATCATTTCTCCGGTGATCTCGCACATCAGTCGGCGCTCCGCTTGGCGGGGCGTTTCGACGATGCTGCGAACACGTTGATAGGCATTGAGTGACATAGGCGTTCCTCTTGGCTGAACTCCTATTTTAGACGATCACGCATCGAAAACGGCGAACGCACAATCCCATAATCGTCCTATAATGGGAGAGACCAGCGCATTGCCCAGCGCACCGATATCTGAAGGACACCCGCATGAACGACACGATCCTGGCTTGCGACCTGCCAACAGCGCTCGATGCACGGCCCGACGTGAAGATTCTTTCGCTCGACTGCTTCGATACACTCCTGTGGCGGGACACGCACGCGCCACGCGACATTTTCTCCGCGCTGGACGGCCCCAGTCAGTTGCAGCGCCAATTGGCAGAGCAGCGCGCGCGCATCGCATCTGCGCTGCGCACCCATAACAATGAGGTCGCTCTTTCAGATATTTATGCCGAACTTGCTCCCAATGCCACGTCGCGTGAGCGCGCAGCGATGGTCGAGCAGGAGCTTAATGCAGAGGCAAACCACTGTTTCGGATTCATGCCCGTCATCAAGCTCATGCAGGCGGCACGGGCACGCGGGCTGATGGTGATCATCATCAGCGACACATATCTCAACAGTACGGAACTCGGCGCACTGATCGCTGCTGCTGCAGGGGACGAGGTGCGGGCGCTGATCGACCGGATCTTCTGCTCCTCCGAACATGGTGTGTCGAAGGGCGAAGGCCTGATCGGTAAAGTCGTGAAGAAACTGGGTGTGCGATGCGATACCATCCTGCACATTGGCGACAACCGCGCTGCCGATCTGGTCGCGGGGCAAAAGGCCGGCGTACAAGCTCTGCATTTCAGGCAGTTCAGTCCCGCCGTTGAACAACGATTGCGGCTAGAAGCTGCCACCAGTGAAATGATCCATTCGGGGGCAGCGACCCCCAATTTGAACTGTCAGCCGCACCGTGCAGCGATTGCGCTTGGCGAGCCGCAAGTTCATAACCCCGCCGAACTGCTGGGCTATACGACGATAGGGCCGGTGCTCTGGGGTTTTGCGCAATGGATTGGGCAGGAGGCTGCCACGCTGCGCCAAACGTGCGGCGGCAAAGTCCATATCCTGTTCCTGATGCGCGATGGCCATTTGCCGCGTCTCGTTTACGATGCCGTAGCGCAGGACACCGCAACCCATGCAACGGAAATAAGCCGCTTCACCGCGACCGCAGCCTCGCTTAAAACGGAAGAGGATGTTCTGCGATATCTTGACGCGGAAGCAGGCACCTCTCCCCACGCAATCCTGACGCAGCTATTGTTCGAACCGGCTGAGATCGCCGTGCTGCTCCGTACGCTGCCGACGCAAGGCGCGCATAGCGCGCTGGTGCGAGCGATCCGTAACGCGCAGCGCATGAGCCCGAAATTGCCGCCGGGATGTACCTTGGGCGAGCGGCTCGTCGTAGTCGGCGGAACCGCAAGTCGCTCGGGGTCGATCCCCAGCTTGGCAAGGGCGTCCTTGTCCTTCGGACCTGCGATCAATGCGACTGACGAGCCCGCCTTGGCATCGATCCGCAGCGTCGTTACGCCGGCAACGGTGCTGGCGGCTACGACAGCCTTGGAGCCGGTCAACCGACGGATGCGATCGCCCAGCGTCACCAAAGTATCGTCCGCCTGTATGACGACTTTCTTGGCCGCGCCGCCCTGAACGCGCAGCGAAAATTCGTCGCCCGCGCGCAGACTGGTCTGTGCGACCAATGTATTGGAACTTTCCGGATTGAGCGCGCCACGATGCAGGCCGAGCGCACCCAGCGCAGTGTCGCCGCCACTTGCCGCCGATATCCGCACCGGCTCGGTACGTTTATCGGGCTGACCGAACTGACTGCTGCGCTGGATTGCGCCAGTGTCTATGTCGATGCGACTGACGAAGCCATCGACGGACCCGCGCCGCGCACCATCGAGCGCCCCTGTCGTGCGGCCACCCACATACAGTGCGCCATTCATAAACGTGACGCTGTCGACCTGATCGTCGCCTGCCGTCGCAATATAGGATGTGGTCGCTGCGCTGAGGCCGCTGTCGATGCGACTGACGAAGCCATCGCGCCCGCCGCCCATTGCGTTGGCCTGCCCACCGCTTAATGCTGCGCCGGTACCCGCTTCTATCCTATAATAGAGTGATCCCAGGCCAAACTGCGCCTTGGCATCAATATTTACGCCTGAATGCCGAGGAAAATGATGGCTCTGTCAACCCAGCCTTCGCCGCAACGCCTGCTCGTGGCTCAGCAGTACATAAGTGGAGATATCCATTCGTCTCGGCTCCAGGAATAATCTGCGGTTGAGAGGCACTAGGCAGAAGTTGCCGCCTCGCTCTCCTATAATAGACGAGAAACCAGCGGATGGTGCTCGACAGGGGAATTCCTCCGACACCACGCCGCAAGGAAAGGGCTCCCGTTGTCAGTATCTGAATCCGAACCCGAAGCGACGATCGACGAAGACGCTCCGCCGCCCGTCAAGCCGCCACGCTTCAGCAAGCGCCTGATTATAATAGTGGGTGGCATCCTGGCGATACTGCTTGTGGGGGGTGGCGCTGCGTTCGTCCTGCTACGCCCTGCTGGTGAGGAGAAGCCCGAGGCGGAAGTCCATGAGGAAAGCGCTGCAACCTATGTCGAGGCGCCCGCGATGGTCGTGAACTTGCGCGGCGCGGACGGAGCCGCGCGGTTCCTCAAGATCCGCTTCACCTTCGTTCCTGCTTCTGCTGTGAAGGGCGAAGAGATCAAAGCCAAACTGCCCCTGATCGTTGACGCCTTTCAGCCGTTCCTTCGCGAATTGCGGCCCGAGGATCTGGCCGGATCGGCTGCCGTCTTCCGTATCAAGGAGGAAATGCTGGTGCGTGCACAAGGCGCGATGGGGCCCGATGCCGTCAATGACATACTCATTCAGGATTTGATCCAGCAATGAGCGACGATTTCATGGATTTCGACCTCCCGGCCCCGCAAATGGCGTTGGGTGACGGTGACGAATTCGACCAGGCCAGTATCGACGCGATGTTCGGAGGCAATGCGCCTCTGACCAAGAAGAGCGGCCTCAAAGCTGTCATCGAATCGAAGATTATCAGCCACGAACGGCTCCCCATGCTGGAAGTGGTTTGCGAACATATGGTGCGCAGTTTTGCCACCAGCATGCGCAACCTGACGTCGGACGCGATCGATGTCAGCCTCGAGGAACTGACCTCGATCCGTTTCGGCGAGTTTATGGGGCAGCTTGCATTGCCGGCGATGATCGGCGTGTTCAACGTACCGGAATGGGAAAATTACGGAGTCATCACCGTTGAATCCAGCCTGATCTATGCGGTCGTGGATGCGTTGCTGGGCGGACGGCGCGGCAGTGGACCGGTCCGCATCGAGGGCCGGGCATTCACCACGATCGAAACGACGCTGGTTGCCAAAATGCTTGAACTTGCCCTTGCGGATTTCTCAACGGCATTCGAGCCGATAGATCAGATCGGCGTTGTCCTTGAGCGGATCGAAACCAACCCGCGTTTCGCTGCAATCGCCAGCCCCACGAACATCGCCGCCGTCGCCACCTTCCGTGTCGATATGGAGGGACGCGGGGGCAAGTTCAGCATCCTGCTCCCCTATGCCACTCTAGAACCCGTGCGCGAAAAGCTGCTTCAGCGCTTCATGGGCCAGACGCCTGGGCGAGGCAATATCTGGGAAGAGCACATGGCGACGGAGCTGCGAAAGACCGAGCTTACGATTGACGTTGTGCTTGGCCAGAAGGTGCTGCGACTTCAGGAAGTGCGAAACTTCGAAGTCGGGCAGACTTTCGCATTGAACATTTCACCGGACGATCCTCTCGAGCTTCAGTCCGGAGGAATCACACTGGGTCGCGCCCAAATCGGGCAAAGACGCAACAATATCGCGGTTCGGATGCTAGCCGACATGTTCAAGGATATCGCGCGATGAGCTTTTCCATATTCACCAATATTATGACGATGCTATTCTGCACCGCCGTTCTGATCCAGAGCGTCAGACTGATGCGCTGCCTCAGGACAGTGAAGAGCGACGATTTCGGGGCCATGATCATCGCCCTGGACGCCTCTACCATACAAGCGCGCACCGTTTTGGCAGACTTGCGCGAAACGCTACGCGTGGATTGCGCTGCGAATGCGCGCGTTATCGCCACCGGTACGGAAATGCGCGAAGAATTAACCATTATGGCCGGAATTGCGGATGCTGTCGCCGAACGGATCGTGGATGCCGTCGGCAAGGCCACACCAAATGTTGCAGCAAAAGCAAAAACCCGGTCGCAGGCGCAACCCTCGTCCAAACCCCGTTCCCGTCCCAAAGTGCCGCAAACGCCGCGATCTTCCAAGCAGACGGAAACCCGCAAGTTGACGGAATCGGCCGTATGATCGGCCGTCCGTCACTATTATTGCTGACTGCAGCCACTGCCATGGTTTCGATGGTCACGCACGCGGTCAGCCTGGCCGCCCCGGCGTCCGAGCAAGAACAACCGACAACCCGGTTGGGGGTTGCGATCAAGAAAGACCTTGCGACGCGCGATCAGTCATCGGTGCGTCGCAATCGAGCGCTGGACTTGCGCGAACAGGTTACGCGCGCTGCCGAGACACGTATCAAAGCGGATCTTCTTGCGCGACAAAAGCAGGCTGACGCATCGGCGGCCTCAAAACCGGATGGCCCAACCGCGGCGGAAGGTAAACAATATGACGATCTGGCCAGGATCTATCAGGCGATGAAACCCGCCAAAGCGGCGCTGGTATTCGAGCAGTTGGATATGGACGTCCAGATGAAAGTCGCCCAGCGGATGCGAGGCCGCTCGACTGCAATGATCCTTGCCGCGATGACGCCCGGCGGTGCGGCGGATCTCAGCATGTCTCTCGCTCGCAAGACGCCGAAGGTCAAGGAACCTGCCGCCAGCCCGTCAGCGCCACTTCCGACCAAGCGCCGTCCGGCTTCTTGAAGGGGCCATGACAGCGTACGCTATGCTGGAAAAATCGCCGCCACAACCGCGTGCACGTCGGCCCGATCAAGATCGTCGAGCGCGATTTCCATATCGGGCATAACGCTATAGCCTTTGGTCGCGCCGGTGCGATCGAAGGTGACGGTTACAAGCCGATGGCCATCGTCGCTACGGATCGCCGCAAGACTGCCCGCGACAGGAAATCTGTCCGGATCCACGACCACCACCGCGCCTGATGGCAGGCCGGCTCCCAATGTCGCACGGCACACCCGTAACGCATAGGCACGCGGACCTGCCGACACCGACGACGCAATCGTTGAATCGGGCTTGGTTACTGCGATCAACCCACCCGGCAATGGTGCGCCATAAACAGGTAACTTTCGCACGTCGGAGGCAGAAGGCGATGGCAGGTCTGCAACCGGCTCATCTGCACGGCCGCCGCCGACGCGCTGTTCCGCTTCGGAGTTCGAAAGAGGTGCACGCCCGCCTTTACGCGACCGGCTGGAAGCAAGCCCAAGCTCTGCCGATAACGCTGCGATCCGCTGTTGCGTTCGGCGCATCCTGTCTTGCGCATCGGCAATGCGGCCGACATGGGCATCCAGCTCACCGCCCAGATACTGCGCGGCAATTTTCTCACGCAGCGCTGCTTCATCGACAACATCGAACAGTCGGCATAGCGTGGCGATGGTCTCGCGATTCCAGCGATTCAGCGTCCTGTATGCATTCTCGAGCCGCGAGAGAATGACAGGGGCCAATCCATATTCTTCGTCGAGTGCGGCAATTGTCAGCGTGCGATCTTTGTTGCGCAATGTTCGCAACGCTGCGGCAAGTATTACTGCAACGCGCTCTTCTTCCGGCACCCAAAGACGACCGTCCTGAAAGGGTTGTGCCCAGACAGCCATATCGAAACCTGGCGCAGCGACATCGGTCAACAGTTCTGAAGGCGCAATATCCAGCGAGCGGGCAATCTGCTGAAGCTCATCCGCACGCGCAGCGACTTCGCCCCGCTCGATTTTCGAAAGCCTGATGTAAGGAATTTCCGGCAGTTGCTCACTCAGCGCCATCAATTTCTGATAGCCGCGGCGGCGACGCTGTTCGCGGATGCGGTTGGGAAAGATAACGGCGCGATAGCGGTCGAGCGCTATTTCTGCGGGAACCGTATGCGACGGGCTCGATACCGGAGTGTCTTCGTTATCGTCTGACCCGGCAAGCACCTCCGGTCGGGGGCTGCAAGTCGTCACATCCGTGCCAAAAGAGCGAGCCATCCCGTATTTCCAATGCAAAGCTGTGAAGATCGCGCAACGCAATTCGCATTTTGTATAGGATGGTTAGTTAAAATACAATATCCGTCAATGGATGCCTTGGCTTTTGATAGGAGCTATCAGGCGCGCCCAGTATCCGTCTGGCGAACAAGGCAGCAAATCTATGGTCTTACGCCGCCCTCCCAGATGCATGGTCAACCAGTCGGCATGCATTGGCGAGGGGTGATCGCGGGAGAAGGCCACTCCGCTCCCGTCGGTCACGATCCCAATTGCAGGCGGGCAGGCATTTACGGGCCATCTCTGTAAGAGATCGTCCAGCAACATGCGCCCTGCCCCTTCGAACGCTGTCAGCGAACGCCCTAACGATCTGTCCATGTAGCGAAGCGCGGGCATAAGCGCTCTTAAATGGCCTTTGCCGTTCCAATAATACGCCCTCACATTATTGGGGCGGGTGGGATCGACCGTCATCGTAAGCGTTATCAGCAAAGACCGGCTGGCGATGAGGAGCGGCCCGGCATTCTCTACAAACCGTTGGGCAATGCCGGCCATGTCAGAGGGCGAACTGCCGGAACCTTGTACTGAGTTCCCAGAACAAAAGGACGGTGCTTGATCCGTCGAAGCCTTTAGGCATGCTTTTTTTGAATCGCTCATGTTTCATTATAGAAGAATGAGAGACCGCAACGCTTCGCCCAGTATGGCTTTTGCATGCCAGCGTCAGCGCTGCGATCCCAGATTCTTCTCTCAATGCCGTGCCGAACTGCCCTGACCGTTTGGAGCAAAATTCTCTGCGCCGCCGGTTATCGATTCCGACCCGATGATCGACTCGATCTCGTTCCGGTATGTCGACTGCATTTCCTCGGTCGAGGGAGGGGCAATCGCGACCACGCGCGACAGAGTGTTGTGCGGCTGACCGATCTTCGGCAGGATCGTATTGTCGGTAGCAGTAGGAAGCACGCGCACTGTGGGTTTACGGCTGCGTTTGGCGATGACAGCGGGTTTGCGATATTCGGCCATCATTGCAAAGCGCGGATGAGTGGCGGCCAGTTCGGCGATACTGCGCGTGGCGCGCTTGGTAATCTGTCGGACGCCCTCTTTGGTAACGCCGTTTTCACTGCCAACTGTATCGAGCGTTGTAATATCGAAAAGCCGACGCTCGATGATCCCCTTGTCACGCAGGAGCCTCTGCTCAAGCTTCTCCAGTTCGACAGGGCAAACGCCGTGGGTACGCGGGCGGCGCAGCATAGCGGCACTGTGATCGACGGGTTCGGGGCGCGCCATGCGCTTTGGCCGAGGGCGCTTGCGGAGCGCTTCGATGCCGGCGGCACGCTGATGATCGATATATTCCTCGACCAGCGACTGTGTAGCCCCCGATGCCAGATAGTTGGAAGCCCCTGCTTCAGTGCGCGCCAGCGCGCCTTCATCTTCCAGAATGGAATCGAGCATCGCTTCTTCGCCGTCAGCGTTCGACGTCAGGGCATGAAGCGACACAGTGGTCGCATCGACTTTTTTCGCCGACGGGCGCTGATCCGTCATCAACCGAAAGCGCAGGCTCTGTAACTCGCCCCGTATTTGCCAGTTTACGAAGGTTGTGAACTGGGCCTTGGTGGGATCATAGCCTTGAATTGCACGATGAACGGCGATGGCGCAGCACTGCTCTGCATCTTCCCAATGGGAGCTAAGGCCATACTGGCGAATGAAGTGCCGGATGCGTGGCGCGATTATTTTCAGGATGGAAACGAACGCCTTGTCGATAACGGCGCGCTGGCGAGCGGTGGGCACACCCCCTGCAGCAGGCATCTGCGCAATAACGGTGGCGACGGCAGCTTCCAGTTCGATGGTAGTTTTAGACATGTAGCACCCCCAGAAATTAAGGAAGGCAGAGATTTTGCAACCGCCTTCTTCAAACCGTTTTGGGGTAGAACCAATAACATATCCTAAATTGTCCTATATGTACGATTACCTACTATCCTATATTTTTGGTTTCAGGCGGCGAACCTTGCCGGCGTGACATGCCTGTTGACATAGTCGAGCAGCCACGACCGATGCGCGCTTGCCGCATCCCCAGCCTGCGCTATGCGCTGGTTGGCAGCGGCGCTACCGACCTGGGCGTCGAGCAATAACTTCGCACGCCCGCTACCCAGCCCCCCTTTGAGGAAACGTATCGCGTCAGCCGCGCCAAGGTGATGGCCCAGATAGGCCGCCCGGGCGACCGTACCCACATTTTCATCAAGCGGTATGCCAGCCTTTTTCAACTGCGCGACGCTTCGCTGCGCATAATCGGCGGTGGCATGGATCGAGGTGGCGGCATCGTAACGCAGGGCCAGTAGCGATGATCGCGCAGCCGGAAGGATGCGGCCATCGCCGCCAATCCATCCATGGCTGGTTGCGATGCCATGCAGCCATGTTCCCGGTCGCTCGGCCTCGCCTTGCCAGGTGCCTGCCAGGAACTGACCCAGCCCAGCGGCGCTCGACCGTGGGTTGCGCGACGCCGTCTTCCAGCTTCCATCGCCGCCTTTTGCGGCTTCGGCATCGACAATTGCGGCGAGTGCCGCGGCGGGAATACCTGTGCGCCGCGCCGCCGCAACCAGCGCGTCGCCAAAGCGGATATTGGGGCCAAGCCCTTTGACCTCGCCAAATCCAACAATATCCACCGGAACTGCAGGCGGCAGATCGATTGGCTTGGGGATGGTGTTCTGCGGTAATATCGCGCTGGGCTGTGGGGCGCTTACGTCGCTGTGCGAGGAAAGCAGAGATAGCAGCGCCTGCAGGTTGAAGCCGGGCGTGTCCGATATCTGCGTCGCCGTATCCCGCGTATCTGTGCTTGCCTCGCTGCCGAGAGCCGCGCGCCAGAGCCGTGTGGCAACCTCGCCATGTGCTTCGGCATAGATGATCGCGGCCTTCTGAGCTGGCGCAAGAGTGTTCAGTTCAGGAAGACTGATCATGCACCGATCTTTCGGTTGCTTTCGCGCCTCTGCCGCGCCTGGGCCATGGCCCGTGCAAAGCGAGCGGTTGAAAAATCGTCGATCTGGCTCTGTTCCGCGATAGCTGCAGCACGTGAGACATCGTCGCGATGCCGCGTTGCTACGCTTTCCAAAGCGCGCAGCGATCCATAAGCCTCAGTGGCCTGCGCACGAAGTGCAGCGAGCCTCGCATCGCAAAAACTGCGATCGCGGTTCAACAATTCGCGCTGGGACTGCATCCTTGCGACGAAGCTGTGCGCCGAAAGGGTTGGGTCCGCATGCGCCAGTGCCGTTTCCTCACTGACCGCCGCGTCGATTGACGCGCTTTGCTGATCGATGACCACCATCTGATTGATCTCGACGCTGATCGATATGCGTACATCGTCAATCTCACGCCGACGAAGTCGTAGCGCGGCATCATAGGGAGTGATCATACTTCATCCTCCAAAATTGTGCTGAGCGCCGCGAAGCTCTCAGTCAGGTCGCCACAATCATGCTTGGTCTGTTTGAGTAACGCCTCGATCTGCGGCGCGAGGCGGATCGCCCGGTCGACTTCCAGGCTCGCACCGGATTTGTACGCGCCCAGGCGGACGATCTCTTCCATGTCGCCATAGGTCGACAGGATCTCCCGCGCCGCCAGACGCAAAGCGTTCTGCTCCGCTGTCAGCGCATGAGGCAATGTACGCGACACCGACTTCAGAACATCGATAGCGGGGTAGCGCCCACGTTCGGCGATACGGCGCGTGATGACGACATGGCCGTCCAGAATGCCGCGCACCGCATCGGCGACCGGCTCATTATGATCGTCGCCATCGACCAGCACGGTGAACAGCCCGGTGATAGACCCCTGCCCCGGCAACCCCGGTCCCGCACGCTCAAGCAGCCGCGGCAATTCGGCGAACACCGTGGGGGTATAGCCCTTGGTGGCCGCAGGCTCTCCGCTTGCCAAGCCGATCTCACGCTGCGCCATGGCAAAGCGCGTAACGGAGTCCATCAGGCACAGAACGTTCAAACCCTGATCGCGGAAATGCTCTGCAACCGCCAGCGTCGTCCAGGCCGCCTGTCGGCGCATCAACGCCGGTTCGTCCGATGTGGCCACCACCACTACACTGCGCGCAAGACCTTCGGGGCCAAGATCGTCCTCGACGAATTCCTGCACTTCCCGTCCGCGTTCACCGATCAGGCCGATCACTGCGACATCGCAAGCCGTCCAGCGTGCAAGCATCGACAACAGCACTGACTTGCCGACGCCGGAACCGGCGAACAGTCCGAGCCGCTGCCCGGTGCACAGCGGCGCAAAAATGTCGAGCGCACGTATACCCGTGCCTATCCTTGCACCTAGTCTGTTACGCTGGGCCGCTGGCGGCGGAGCTGCCTTTATCGGCCGTGGATCCATGCCTTTGGGCAGCGCGCCCTTACCGTCGATCGCGATGCCAAGGCCATCGATCATCCGCCCCAGCCAGGCATCGCACGGCCGCACGACGAATTGCCCGGAAATCAGATCCGCGCGCGATCCGGATGAAACGCCCTGTGGATCGCTGAAGGGTAGGCATTGTGCCACGCCGCGCTCCAGCCCGGTAATCTCGGCGGTGACTTTGGCGTTACCGGCCGTCACGGTGAGGTGCGATCCGATACTCCCGGCGCCCTCCAGCCCCTCGACCTCGATCATTGCCCCTCGCACGCCGACCACCCGCCCAAAGCGCCGATCTGGCGATAGCGTACGCAAAGAGCGTGCGGCGGCGGACAGAACCTGCATGCGTAACGCTCAAACCGCCTGAAGTTCGGCGCGTGCAAACACGTCCGCTTCATATTCGATCAAGGCCCTACAATCTGCCAGAGCGCGGTAGAAATCGGACGTGGCTGCCTTGCGCGCGAAACTTGCGCAGGCGGCCTTTGCTTCGGACGATTCCAGTACATTGACCAACCCGGCGAGATAACCGTCGATGTCGTCATAATGTCCAGCCGCGCCATCTGGATCGATATAGGCCAGCATGCAGCTATAATAGAGCCTGCGCGCGGGCGTCGTGGCGTGCTCAGGTGACATGACTTCCGAACCGCGCAGTAACGTCACATTGTTTTCGACGCATAATTCCGTGCGTCCGATCGAGCGCAAAACGGCACCATTGACGATCATCGGCTCGCCATCGCGTAATGTAATTCGAAGTGTCATCGTTCAGAACCCCATGTCATTTCCTTCATTATAGGAGGGACTTGGAAACACGGGCTGCTGCGAATAAATTTGGCCAAGGGTTGGGCTATGTTCCGCGGTCATCCTACAATTGAGAAGATTGCCGCCTTGGCGATGTCATTTGTCCTGGAGACTATCCTTGAGCCTTTACTCCGCCTTGTTCGCCGGCGTTTCCGGCCTGAACGCGCAAGCTACTGCCATGGCAAGCGTCGCCGACAACATCACCAATATCAATACCGTCGGATATAAGAGCGCCGACGCGCAATTCCGTACGATGGTGCCCGACGGAAACTCTCCCCAATATTCGGCAGGCGGTGTCGCGGCCGTGACCCACTCTTTGGTGTCGAAGCAAGGCGTGCTCACGGCGTCCAGCAGCACGACCGACATCGGTATCGAGGGGTCGGGCTTCTTCGTCACCCGCGACAGTTCGGGTCCGGCGGGGAATATCGCGTATACACGGGCCGGCTCATTCACACCGGACAACGAAGGCTATCTGAAGAATTCGGGCGGCTATTATCTTCAGGGCTGGCCGCTCGATGCGCAGGGTGCCTACGCAAACACCGGTAATCTGAACACGCTGTCGCCGGTACGGGTAAGCCAGCTCACAGGCACTGCTGCCGCAACAAGCAAGCTGCAGATGCGTGCCAACCTCGATTCGACCGCCGCTGCATTTACCGGCACTTATGTCGCCGGCAACATGGCGTCGGGGACGGTCGCTCCGCAGTTCTCCCGGCCTGTCGATATTGCCGATGCGCAGGGCGGCACCCATGCTGTCACGGTCGCCTTTCTCAAAACCGGCCCTAACGCCTGGGTCGGCGAAATTTACGCGACCCCCGCAACCGACGTGACGGCAGCCGGTGGCCTCCTCGCCAGCGGCAAGATCGTGTTCAACGGTGACGGCAGCCTCAATCGCACTGCGTCCGATCCCGGGATGTTCTCTGCCCTGACACCCACGTGGACCAATGGCGCAGGTGCTAGCCCGATCGAGATGGGCCTGGGCACCAACGGAGGGCTCGACGGCTTGACCCAGTTCGGCGGCACCTCAGCACTATTGTCGTCGACGGTAGATGGCGGACTTCTGGGCAGCGTTGCATCGATCAAAATCTCCGACACCGGACTGGTCAGCGCGATATTCGATGACGGGTCTGCGCGCGCAGTCTACCAATTGCCTCTTGCCAGTTTCCAGAACCCGGACGGCCTGACCCGCCTGCCCGGCAACGCTTACAACGTCTCCGACGAGTCCGGCAGCGTGGCCATCAATGCGCCCGGTTCGCTGGGTACGGGCAGCATTTCGGCAGGAACGCTCGAAGCCTCGACGGTAGATCTGGCACAGGAGTTCACCAACATGATCCGCTTCCAGCGTGCCTACAGCGCGTCTTCCAAGATCGTGGCGACTGTCGATGAGATGCTGCAGGAAATCAACGCACTCAAACGATAACACAATGATGTGACCACCGGGTGGAGGCACGCTTCCACCCGACATCCCGTAAAGAACAGGAATTGCCAGCGTGTCGTTGAACGAAATCATGTCATCGGCAATATCCGGGCTGGCAGCGTCGCAGGCCGGGCTACGCTCGGTATCCAACAATATCGCGAATGTCGGCACGCCCGGCTACGCACGCCAGACGGTGGCCCAGACCACGGGCGTAACCGCCGGACTGGTCAATGGCGTAACAGTGGGCGAACCGAGCCGGATTGCGGACCGGTTCCTCGAAGCTGCAGTGTATCAGCGTGCCGGAGATATGGGCGCGTCGGATGTAACGGCGTCCTATCTCGACCGTGTGCAATCCTTGCTCGGCGCCCCAGGGGCTGAATTCGGCCTGCCGTCCCGGATCGACGCGATCAGCGCATCCGCTATTGCCATGACAGGCACGCAAACATCGGCCCAGACGGCGGCAAACTTCACTGCCAACGTTCAGGATGCCATCACGTCGATCGATCAATTGATGTCCGACGTCACATCGTTGAGGTCGGACGTTCAGTCGGAAGTCGGGCAATCGGTCACGCGCATCAACGACCTGTTGGTGCGGATCAACGACCTGAACGTCAGCGTCACCCGTCTTGACGGCAGCGGGCGCAGTTCGGCTGGCGTAGCAGATCAGCGCATGTCGGCGATCGAGGAACTGAGCGGACTGATGAAGCTGACCGTCCGCCAGCGACCGAACGGCCGTATCGCTATCGATACCGCATCGGGCATTCCCTTGCTCGATAGTCGACTGCGGCAACTCTCGCTGCCCGTCTCCAACGCCAGCGGCAATCAGCCGGCTTTTCCAGTCATTGCCTTGCGCTTCGCCGATGCCAATGGCGTAGCGGGCGCTGCTACCGGCGACAAAATCGATTCAGCGGCAGTGGGTGGCAAGCTGGGTGGCCTGCTCGATTTGCGCGACCGGGCATTGCCGGACTTCACCGAGAAACTGGGGGTACTGTTCACCGGCGTTGCCCAGACACTGAATGCGGCCTCGAACGAGAGCACGACTGTTCCACCGCCCGCGCAACTTGTCGGTCGGCAATCCGGGTTGGTAGGCACCGATCGACTCGGCTTCACTGGCTCCGCGACATTTGCCGTGACCAAATCGACCGGTGTTCTCGTCGCGTCCGCCACAATAGATTTCTCTGCGCTCGGGCCCACAGCGACCGTCAGCGATGCAATCGCTGCGATCAATACCGGCCTTGGCGGCAGCGCCACTGCGTCGTTCGTCGGCGGCATACTGTCGATAGCGGCAAACGGCGCAGGAAACGGCGTAGTGATTGCACAGGATCCAACTCAACCGAGCAATCGCGCAGGCGTCGGCATCTCGCAATATTTCGGCATGAACGACCTTGTGCGCAGCAGCGACAGCCCGTTGGTGCCCTCTGGGTTCGCGCCATCCGATGCCCACGGTTTCGCGGTGGGCCAGTCCACGCAAATCATCTTGCGCGATTCGTCCGGGCGAGCGCTGACCAGCTACACCATGACCGCGTCCACAGGACCGACCTTCGGCGACCTCGTCACGGAACTGAACGCCAGTCCGATCGGTGGCTTCGGCAACTTCGCGATGGATGACAAAGGGCGTATCCAGTTTCAACCCAAACCCAATGTGGTCGGCGCCATGCTGACGATACCCTCGGACTCGACAGATCGGCTGGGAAGCGGGCGCTCCTTTTCGGTCATCTCGCAACTCACGGGCGCATCCAGCGGTATTTCCACCGCCGGGGTCCGCCCGGATATCCTTGCCAACGCTGGCAAACTCGGGCTGGCAAAGCTCCAGTTCGGTATCCCGGTGGGCGGAAAAGCGCTGGGCGTGGGCGATGTTCGTGGGGCTGCCACATTTCGCGACCAGTTAGCCGGCCAAATCGACCTTGGTAAAGACGGGGTCACTACAACCGCAGCGTTCACGGCCCAACTGCTCGGCAAGATGGGTTCGGCAGCGGCGCAGGCGAAGTCATCGCTCGCGGACGCAACCGCGCGTCGCGACGATGCCGTCAACCGGCGTGACAGCTTCTCTGGCGTCAACATCGATGAGGAACTGGCCCAGATGGTGGTGCTGCAAAACAGCTATTCCGCGTCGGCGCGAGTCATCAGCACCGCCAGCCAGATGTACGACACCCTGATTGCCATGATCTAATATTAGGAACCCACAATGTCCCGTGTCGCCACCATTCCACTTCAGCGCACAATGTCTGCCGCGATCCAGCATTCCCAGCAATTGCTGGCGACCACGCAAACGCAGCTATCCACCGGCAAAAAGGCTGCGGACTATGCTTCGCTCGGTACGCAGGCGGTTCGCAATCTTTCGACCCACTCCTTGCTGGCGCAGCAAGACGCCTATGCCACCGTGGCCACGCGCGTCGGCACCGCGCTTTCGCTGAACGACATCAACATCGGCGCGATCGACACGGCGGCGAGCACATTGAAGAAAGATCTGCTGACGGCGCTTGGCACCCGACGATCCCCCGGCCTTTCAGAGAGCATCGCCGCCGCTTTCGATCAGTTTCGCACCTCGCTCAACGCCACGGACGGTGGCGCGTCATTGTTCGGCGGTTCGCAGACCGATAGCGCTCCGTTTCTTCCTGTCACGCTGGCCGACACGATAGCTATGCCTGCCGCTGCTGCCTTTGCCAACGATTCCGTAAAAGCCACGGTCCGGGCCGCGGACGGTGTCGATGTCCAATATGGCGTCACCGCCAGCGATATCGGTTCGGGTCTCTATGCAGCGTTTCAAACGCTCGCTGGCGCTGGCACGATCGGCGATCCGCCCACTGCCGCACAGCTCGATGCTCTGTCGGCGGCAGCCAGCCAGATCGATACCGGGCTTACCGAGCTACGCACCGTCAATGCTGAGAATGGACGCAGGCAAGCGCAAACCGAAACCCTCGCAACACGCGCGAGCGACCGCAGCGTTCTGTTGCACGGTATTATCAACGGCAATGAGGATGCCGACCTGGGCCAGGTCGCTATCGATCTCGCCCAGCAAAAGACGATGCTGCAGGCCAGCTATTCGGTTTTCGCGCAGCTTTCCAGCCTCAGTCTGGCCAGCTATCTTCGGTAGACCTTAGCGGTTCATTCCGACTGGCAGTGCAATATCTGCCAGCGCTACGCCTATCCCATCGGCTTGACGACATTCGGTGCCATATCGATAAGATCGGCGATATCCCCTGCCGGACTGGCCGAGGGGATGGCCGCCATCGCCGCGCTCAAGGTTGCAGTATCGATGCCCCCCACGGCAGCGGTCAAAGCCGCAAAAGCCGTACCTGTGGACAGATTGGCAAAGCGGCCACTCCATCGTGCGCGCAGCGCAGCCAGGTCGGACTCGCGGCCCATCATGGCGAGCGCAGTAGCATGGCGTAGCAACTGCGCCTGAACGATGTCGCTCAGCGGCGCATTTCCCGGCGATGCTGGCAGGGGCGCTGCGGCCAACGTCCGCCAATCGTGCCGCTTCCATGCGATCTCTGCACGGATCGCCGCGCCATCGGGCACGTCCTGCAACACGGCCATCGCTTCTTCTGTCCGTCCGATCTGATCCAGCGCGACGGCGACCATCCGATTGCGGTCCCATCGCATGTCATCGGGGTATATATTTCCGTCGGTATCGCGAATGGCAGACAAGGCCCGCTCGGGCTTTGCGGCGAGGATGAACAGCGTGGCAACCCGGGCGGAAAGCGGCCCTTGAGCAATATCGCGCGTACGAAAGCGCAACTGATGGTCAAGCAACTCGGCTGCGCGTTCGTACAGTCCCTCGCTCTGCAAACGGTCCGCCAACTGGGATACGAGCAAATCGCCATCGGCCGCTGCCGGCGCAAGATCGCGATATTCCCAATATAAGCCGGCGACCTGCTCCAGGCGCATGGGATTGTCGGGCGACAGGACAGCGGTCAGCGTCTGCTGAAGCTCGGCGGTCAGGCTTGCGCGATCCGTTCCTCCATCGAAATAGCGGGATAGGGTCCCACCGGTTTCCAGCGTAGCGCGAAGGTCTTTCGATTCACGCGCAATGCGGTAGCTGAGGCGTAGCGCACGCACCTCCACATCGCCCCCGCGCCAGCGAAACCGTATCTCGCGCAGAAGATTGGTGGCCGGGCCATCCAGTTTTCCTTTTGCTGCGGCGATCTCGATCAAACTGATGTCCGCGTCAAAGCGCTGCTCCGTACTGCCGGCTTTGCGTGCTTCACTTATGAGTTCCATCGCTCGCCCAAGGTCACCGAGCTTGAACGCAGCCCGTCCTCGCAACAGATTGGCGGACGGGTCCGATACGGGCAGCGCAGCGACCAGTTGGACCGCCAGCGCCGGATGCCCCATATCGGCGGCCGTGCGGGCAATAGCCAGAAGAAACGGCGCTCTCAGCGCGACCGGTCGCGCGTTGAGTGCGGAGAGCGCGCACCGAAACTGCCCTAGCGCCTGCGGGGCCATGCCACTTTTTGCCAACGCCAGCATTCGCCATGCGCAGGCTTCGCTATTGGCGGCGAGCGATGCGTCGGCCAGCGCAGCAAGTGCGGGGGCCGGTCGGTTCAGCATCGCAAGCGTGACGCCCAGCGCGAGGCGATATGCAGGAACAAGCATGAGATCAGGCTCATCCTGGCGCATTATATCCAGTGCCCCCAATGCTTCCGCCCCGCGCCCCGATGCAATCTGGCCAGTTGCATAGGCCCATCGTGCGGCTTGTCGCGTCGCTGGCTGGCTTGCAATCAGCCCGCCCCAACCTGGAGGGCTGCTCGCTGCCCGCCAGCCTTGCGGCGCGGAAATGACCGGCAGCCCCGACAAGCGCGGCCCAAAGGGGGGAAGCCGGGGCGCAGATGTCCATCCTCGCGCACCATCCCGCGGCGTATCGGTCGAATGCGGAAGAGGGGCGACCTTTTCCACCAAAGGCGCTGGCACAGGGGCCGCCGCCGACACTATCAGAACACCGGATATCGCAAGTGCGACGCGCGCCTTCATGGCTGGGTCCACAATGACTGCATGACCGCCGTGCACGCCGCGCCTACGATGCAGGCAAACACGAACAGAGCGGACATGAGTGCGTTGGATCGCGGCGGCGCCACAGTCGGCGTTTCGACTTGGCGGGTTACGCTCTCGGCAGCAGATTCCATTTCACGCGGGCTGTTGCCGGTTGCTGCCCCGGAATCGATTATTACCGGGCGAGCTGGTCTTTGGTCTCTGCTCATCGAATATCCGAATATTGGCTGGCGATCCTCTATTATAGGAGTAGCAGCGGCAAACGGTCCGCAACCAACGGAGTTCGACCCATTTTCAGCACCAATATCAGAAAGGCTGTTATATCGATTGCCGCAGCCAGCCTGGCTGTGTCAGTGGTTCCAGCCACGGCTGGCGAAACAGTAGCGCGGGAAACGCCGCCAAAGCTTCTCCCTTTGCAACCGATCATAGTGCCGATCATCAATTCCGATCGTATCGAAGGGGCGTTGCACGTGTCGGTGGTGATGTCGGCAGCCAGCGATGTGGCTCTTGCAGGGCTAACTGAACGAGAGCCCAAACTGCGCGCCGCACTCATCGCGGAGCTAATCGAGTTCTCTCGTCTCTATGTTTCGACCCAGATGCCCGTAAATGCCGCCCAGCTCCGAACATTGCTGACAAACGCATCGCGCGCGCAGGATAAAGACGTGGCCGACGTCCTGATAGTCGAGATTTCCGCAATGGCATGATGGCGGTGCCGGAACGTCCGATACAGGATGGCAATACCGTAAGAGGGCCGTCACCAGCCATTCCCTAAGTGCGTTGCGGCCCTCGGGACATAGTCGGCGTATCAGGTTGCGGCTTACGGAGACTCGAAGGGAAGAGAAGGCCGAAAACGTCGCGCACGCCTAAACCTTATCCGCGTACACCATCCGCCCCGGCCCCAGAAGGCCCAGCACCTGCGGCAGCATATGCGGAGCCAAGGCAAGGCAGCCCTCGCTGCGCCCGACCTTGCCCCATTTAGCGATATGTTCCTCGGTCACGTAATCCGCGCCGTGGATCACGATAGCGCGCATCTCGGCGTTATTGTTAAGCGGATCGAGTCCGATCAACCGCATCGCCTGCCCATGGACGCCATGATAAATTTCGCCGGTCTTGTACGTCCCTGCCGAGGTGGCGAGAGAGTCGGGGACGTTGGAGAAGCTCTGCAGCCAGCCCGAATGTGCAGGATCGGAGCCACGACCGTGCGCCACGAGGTAGGAACTGGTCTGCCCGCCGATCAGGTCGACGATATGGAAACGCAAATCCTTGGATGCTTCGCTGAAATCGGCGAGCGCAACGCGGTCGCGCAGTTCGAACGCATCCTTATGCGCATCCAAGGCCGCCTTGGCACGATCCAGCAACTGACGGCTGAACCGCGTACCCAGCCCCGCCGGAAAAACCTTCGACGGTGGCGGGGTTGGCGGCGGGAGAGCGTTCAACACTTCCGTGATGGCCGCACCGGCCATGGACGGCGACAGCGCGGCAAAGCCGACGCCGGCAAAAGCATATCTGGCGAATTCGCGACGATTCATAACTACCAATATAGGGCCGATGTCTTAACGGTCCAAGAACCCACTCAATCGGTCTGGCGTGTCTGGTTCGTCGGTACACCGACAGAATCGTCGGGCAGGCGCGCGGTCAGGCCCGTAGCGTCGGCATCGTCGAGCGTCTGCTGATCCTGCGAGACAACCGGCGGCGCAACTGCAGGGGCGCTGTTGTTGGGCACTTCAACCGGGGTTTCGGCTTCGTTGGCCGGGATCTCTTCCTCGGGCACTTCCATCATGTTGTTGGTCGTCTGCGGTTCTTCGGGTGGCTTGCTGTTGCAAGCGCTGAGCGCGAACGCACCGGCAAGAACGATGAGAGCAAGTTTACGCATGGGGTCAGTCCTTCGATGCAATGGCTATGGTAGCCGCGCGGCGGCTGGAGGATTCGATCTTCTCGGCCAGCAACTTGTCCCAGCCATAGGGATCGGCGCGGAAATTCATGGTGCCGTTGCTGCTGGCGAAAGCCGTCCAGTACAACAGATAGACGGCAACCTGCTTGGGCAATTGCACACGCTGTGTCTTGCCCTTGTCGATCAGGGTCTGCACCTGCCCGGCCAGCGCGGGATCGCTCTGCACCATCAATTCGGCGAGCGGCACCGGCTTTTCCAACCGGATGCAGCCATGGCTGGCCAGTCGGTCATAGCTTGCGAACTTCGCGCGCGCGGGGGTGTCGTGCAAATACACTGCGAACGGATTGTCGAAATCGAATTTCAACCGACCCAGCGCACTGTTGGGCCCAGCAGGCTGCACGATGCGCTCGCCGGTTTCGGGGGTGCCGACGATCTTGTAGCCTTCCCGTGCCAGCGCCGCGCGGCCCTTGGGCCACAATTCGCGCTTGGCAATGGAGCTTGGCACGTTCCAGGGCGGATTGACCACGATGGAATGAATGTTCGATGTCAGCATCGGCGTCTGGTTGGTCGGGCTGCCCGTCACAGCGCGCATGGATGTCACCGGCGCATCGCCTTCGAATACCGTCAGCACCGCAGCGGCGATATTCACTTGCACCCGGTTGACAGGCAGCGACCGCGGCAGCCAGCGCCACCGTTCCATATTCGCCATGATTGATCCGATGCGCTCGCGCACCGGCACGTTGAGTTCGCCAAGCGTCCGCCCGCCGATCCGGCCATCGGGATTGAGGCCATAGCGCCGCTGTGCCCTCTGGATCGCTGCGGTCAGCGGCTCGTCCGGCGTGACCGAAGAGTCTTCGATCGACAAGCGCGCACGGATCGCCTGCGGCGTCGATTCCGCGCTCAACACAGGCCATCCGCCTGCGTCGCGAATATCCTCGTATTTTGCGAGACCGGATTTCAGCGCTTCATACCCCGCATAACGCGGTGTCAGGCTGGCAGTCCACTGTGCCAGCCGATCGGCCTGAACAGCCTGAGTCAGCCCGGGCAAGGGATCGTAAGCGGCCGGACGCAATGCCCACACCTCAAGAAAATCGGCAGTGTCGACGCGCCCGCGATACAGCGCGCTCGCGCGGTCCAGCACGGCCCGTACCAGAGCATCGCCCTTGGGCGCGGCAGCCTTCTCCTTCGCTTGCGTCAGCCCCTGATCCGCACCACCCGCCAGCCACTCGGTCAGAAACGCCGTCTGTGCCGAAGAGAGCTTGGGCAAGGGCAGCGGTGCCGTCGGTACGACCGGCGGTGGCACGGTCGTCGACATCTGCGGTGGCAGGATCGAAACAGGGGCCTGCGCCAGCGCCGGAACAGCACCGCCGCTCAAAGCAAGTGTCAGGCCCGAAAGGACAAAATGAGATATCGAATTGCGCATGACGTCAGCAGATAGCGTATCTGTCGCCGCGATCAAACCGTGATTTAGCGATGCGACACAGTTATTCGTCTTCGAACGGGATGGCGCAACCTCGACCCAACAAAAAACGGGCGCGCCCTATATGCAAGGGAGCGCCCGTTCCTGAGTACGCGGTAAACCCGAAAGGGATTAGCCGTTCAGCTTGTCCTTGACGGCCTTGGCCGGTGCAAAGGACAGCTTCTTGGAAGCGGCGATCTGGATCGTCGCGCCGGTTGCCGGGTTACGGCCTTCGCGCGCAGGCGTGTCCTTCACCTTGAACTTGCCAAAGCCGTTCAGCGAGACTTCGTCACCCTTCGCAGCGGCATCGGCGATGGCGGCAAACACGCCGTCGACCAGCTTACGCGCGTCGGTTTTGCTGAGCGCGTGAGCGGCAGCAATGGTGTCTGCAAGATCGCTATTGTTCATGATGTTTGCTCTTTCCTGTAGTAATGGAACAGGCGGCATAGCGCCATGCAAAGGGCAGGTCCACCTTCAGAACGCCCAAAACGCTGCACTTCATGCGATTTATTGCTTCGCCGGTCTGATTTTGCAGTCTTGGTGGCCGTTTTTAACACGACATTGCCCGTACCGCGCGCGCATTTGCTTACAATCCGCTTAACCCATTGCGGCTTTTCCCCTAATGTCGTGCGATGATAACGCCCACCCTGCGCCAGCTCGATATTTTCGCGCAGATGATTGCGTCCGGCAGCGTCGCCGATTGCGCGCGGGATCTCGACCTGCTGCCGTCGGACATAGAGCGCGAAATCGACGCGCTCGAAACGCGGCTGGGCCATCGACTGTTCGATCGCACGGGGGGTATCGCAACGCTGACGGAGGCGGGGCGCAAGACCGTCGAAGCCATGCAAATGCTGTCGGAAACAGCACCGGAGAATTGGCAGGATACGCGCGCCCCGACCCCAGCCCCTGCGCCTACGCCATCCGCAATCATTGCCAAGGTACAATCGAGGGACCGGTCAGACGCACCCGTCGTCGAAACGTCCGCGCGCCAGACTATAACGGTAGCCGCTCACCCCGCCATATTCAGCCATTTTCAGGATGCGTTGACTGCGTTCGAGCAGACGAACGCCGATGTGGTCATTTCGCTCGATTTGGACACCCATAACGCTGCCCAGGCTATTCCCCGGTTGATCGCTGGCAGAATCGATATCGCGTATTTCTATGCCTTGGGTGCACCGGAAGGCTGGCCATCGCGTTATGCGTGGAGCGAGCAGCTTTCTATCTATATCGGCGACGCCCACCCCCTCGCCGCACTGGAGAGCGTAATGGCGGAGGATCTCCACGGAATCGCGCCTATCATGCTGGTGCCAGACAATAGCCTCCGCCCGATGATCGACGAAGCGCTATCACTCGCGCATATAGAGCGTATCGATCCCGTTCTGGAAACCGACAATCTGTTCGACATCATGTTAGCCGTCAGGGAAGGACGGGGCTATTTCGCCGCTTTTGGCCCTCTCGCGCGCGATTTTGCTCGGATGGACGGCATCCGTAGACTGCCCCTGGCCTTTCCGCTGCCCGCAATCGACGTCCGACAGGCAGTCCGTACCGCACCGCAAGACGATCATATCGTCTCCGCGCTTTCTGAATATTTGTTCAGGTAGGGATAGTTAGAGGTTTTTCGCGACCATCCGTTGAACAAAACGCTGCATCGCACAAATGTTACACAGTATCACTTGATATGTTGTATCATTATGCGTTAGGCAACAGCATTATTCCTCCGATAGTCGAGATTGCCCCCAGATGATGCGTTCGCTTCTGCTTGCCAGCTCCGCCCTTTTCGTAATTCCCGCGGCCTATGCCCAGCAACCCGATCAGGCACCGGTCGATGCAAGCGGCCAGGGCAATTATCATGACGCCCGCCCCTCCGATATCGTCGTCACCGCTCTCATCCCCCGCCGTCAGGGCGACATATTGTCCGGCACTTCCGTAGTTACGGGCGAGGAGTTGACCCGCAGCTTGCGAACCACCATCGGCGAAACATTATCCCGGCAACCCGGCGTATCAGCGACGTCCTTCGGCCCCAACGCTTCGCGCCCCGTGTTGCGCGGCTTTCAGGGCGAGCGTGTCCGCATCCTGACTGACGGTATCGGCAGCTTCGACGTGTCCAACACCTCCGTCGACCACGCCGTCGCGATCAATCCGCTGACCGCCGAACGCATCGAAGTGCTGCGTGGCCCCGCCGCGCTGCTCTACGGATCGTCGGCCATCGGTGGCGTCGTCAACGTCATCGACAGCCGCATTCCCCGCCGTATCCCGGACGAACCGATCCACATCGACGGCATAGCCACCTATGGCACCGCCGCCAATGAGCGCACGGTTTCGGGCAAGGTCGAGGTTCCGCTGGGCGACAAGTTCGTCGTCCACTTCGACGGCACGTATAACAAGACCGGCAATCTCGACACCGGCAGCTACATCCTGTCTTCCGACTTGCGCAAACAGGCCGCTGCCAGCAGCGACCCGGAAATCGCGGACCTCGCCAACCTTCGCGGCAAACTCCCCAACAGCGCCGCGGAAAGCTGGGAAGTGGCGGGCGGCGCTGCGCTGATCACTGAGGGCGGCAATCTGGGCTTTTCAGTCAATCATATCGACAATTTCTACGGCGTCCCAGTCCGCTACCCGCTGGATCCCGATGGCGAAGCCGAACAAGTCCGCCTGCACATGAAGCAAACCCGTGCCGACCTCCGCGGCGAAGTGTCCACCGGCGGCGGTTTTCTCGACAGCATCCGCCTACGCGCAGGATTTGCAGATTATCAGCATCAGGAAATCGAGGATACCGGCGCGGTCGGCACCACATTCTACAACCAGTCGCTCGAATCCCGTCTTGAGTTCGTACAGGCCAAGCGCGGCGGTTGGGACGGTGCATTCGGCGCGCAGATGTTCATCCGTGATTTCAATGTCGTGGGCGAGGAGAAATTCCTGCCCAAGAACGAAACGCAGCAATTCGGTGTCTTCACGCTCCAGTCGCTCGATCTGGGGCATACCCGCATCGAGGCCGGCGCGCGGTTCGAACATACGATATTGCGCGCTGTCGCCGATCCCGATCTCGACAACCCCGCCTACGACCGCAGTTTCAACGCGCTGTCAGGATCGCTGGGCGCGAGCCATGAAATCATCCCCGGCTGGCGTCTCGGCCTTAATCTTTCGCGCAGCCAGCGCGCGCCATCGGCGGAGGAGCTGTTCGCACGCGGCAATCACGCCGGCACGCAGGCTTTCGAACTGGGCAATCCGGGCTTCGGCAAGGAAAGCAGTTGGGGGATAGAAGGCACGCTGCGCGGTCAGGGACCGGGCTACACGGTGTCTCTATCGGGCTATCATAACTGGTTCGACGGCTACATTTACGACAGCATCGTTGACGACAGCGTATGTCAAACCGTCAACGGCGGCGCACCGCTCGACTTCCCCTGCTTCCAGAACAATCAGGCCAAGGCGCGCTATTACGGACTGGAAGCCGAAGCCACCGTCAAGCTGGCGCAGGTCGGCAATTATGCGCTGAACTTCGATGGCGGCGCGGATTATGTCCATGCCACGGTCGTAGGGTCCGGCCCTGCCCCGCGCATACCTCCGTTCCGCTTGCTGGGCGGTCTGGAAATGGCCAGCGACGCCCTGACGGGCCGCGCGGAAATCGAGCACAGCTTTGCGCAGAACCGCACGGCGGCCACCGAAACCGAAACCAGCGGTTTCACGCTGGTCAACGCTTCGCTCGCGTTCAAGCCGTTCGCCAGTCAGCCGCAGACGAGCATCGTGCTGTCTGCCAATAACATCTTCGATGTCGAAGCCCGCCGCCACGCGAGCTTCCTGAAGGACTACGCCCCGTTGCCCGGACGCGACATCCGCATCACCGCACGCTTCGGGATTTAGATCAGCCCAGCCAACGGACTGGACGGATCGGCATACATGCGGCGCCCCATGCGGCCCGCCAGGTACGCCATCCGTCCAGCTTCGACTGCGGACTTCATCGCGCCTGCCATCAATATCGGATCGCGCGCCTCGGCAATGGCCGTGTTCATCAGTACGCCGGTGCAGCCCAGTTCCATCGCGACCGCTGCGTCCGATGCCGTGCCGACGCCTGCGTCGACCAGCACCGGCAACGAAGTCCCCTCCACGATCAACCGGATCGTCACGCGATTCTGGATGCCCAGCCCCGACCCGATCGGCGCGCCCAGCGGCATGATCGCCACCGCGCCTGCATTTTCCAGGCGCTTGGCCGCGATCGGATCGTCCACGCAATACACCATCGGCTTGAAGCCTTCCTTGGCCAGCACTTCGGTCGCGCGCAGCGTTTCATACATGTCGGGGTACAGCGTCCGCGCTTCGCCCAGCACTTCCAGCTTCACCAGATCCCAACCGCCCGCTTCGCGCGCCAATCGCAATGTCCGCACCGCGTCGTCGCCGGTAAAGCACCCGGCGGTATTGGGCAGATACGTTACTTTCTTGGGATCGATGAAGTCCGTCAGCATCGGCGCCTTGGGGTCCGACACGTTGACGCGCCGCACCGCGACTGTCACGATTTCCGCGCCCGATGCTTCCAGCGCCGCAGCGTTCTGCGCGAAATCCTTATACTTGCCCGTGCCGACGATCAGCCGCGAACGGAAGGTCCGCCCTGCGACAGTCCAGCTATCGTCCTTGACGGTCGCATGGTCGCCACCGCCCACGAAATGCACGATCTCCAGCTCATCGCCATCCTCGACCAGCACGTCCGCCAGCGTGGAGCGCGGCACGACCTCAAGATTGCGCTCGACCGCGACCTTTTCCGGATTCAGGCCCAGTTCATTGGCCAGATCGGCCAGCGTCATGCCTTGCCGGATGCGGCGATGCTCGCCGTTTACATGGAGGGAAATGGTGCCGTCGACGCTCAATGGCCTGTCCTTGCATATAGTATGAGGCAAAACGTGTCTCGACTTCCCGCGACACGAGGCGCTACACCGTCCGCGGGGAAAGTGCTTCAGGCGGCATATAGGGATCGCCACATGGTCCCCGCAACCGGTAATAGGCCAAGAATAGGGAAAGCGTGGGCATGACGGACAGCAGGAAGATTTTCGTTCTGAACGGCCCGAACCTCAATCTGCTCGGCACCCGCGAGCCGGAAATCTACGGTTACGATACGCTGGACGACATCGCCGAACGGCTGGAAGACGTGGCCAGCCGCGCCCATGTGGAGATCGAATTTCTGCAATCCAATCATGAAGGCCACCTGATCGACTGGCTGCACGAAGCCAATGCGCAGGGCGCCCATGCCGTGATCCTGAACCCCGGCGGCCTGACCCACACCTCCGTCGCGCTGCACGATGCGATAAAGAGCATAACGGTCCCGGTGATCGAGGTGCACTTGTCCAACCCCCACGCCCGCGAACCTTTCCGCCACAAAAGCTATGTCGGCATGGCCGCAAAGGGCACGATTGCGGGCTTTGGTGCGCTGTCTTACAGTCTCGCGCTGGAAGCCGCACTCGAACTCTAAGCGCCCAAAAGGTTGCGCTTCGCGGCGAACCGCAATAGGCGCAGGGCCAACAACTGGCTAAAAATCCCAAAGAGGGTCATTCATGAACGACAAAAGCGAAACGGGTATGCAGGTCGATGTCGCACTGGTGCGCGCGCTGGCTGAAATGCTCGACGATACCAATCTGACCGAAATCGAGGTCGAGGACGGCGATCGCAAGATCCGCGTCGCGCGCAAGGCCGCAGCGATCAACGCCGCGCCGCAATATGTGCAGCAGGCACCCGTCGCCGCTGCACCGACTGCCGCCGCCGCACTTGCAGATGCGCCCGCAGCCACCCTTTCCACGGCCAATGCCAATGCCGTCAAATCGCCGATGGTCGGCACCGCCTATCTGGCGGGCAATCCCGAAGCTGCCAACTTC
Source organism: Sphingobium sp. BS19 (assembly GCF_027925545.1). NCBI lineage: Bacteria > Pseudomonadati > Pseudomonadota > Alphaproteobacteria > Sphingomonadales > Sphingobiaceae > Sphingobium > Sphingobium sp. BS19. The sequence goes on along the minus strand of NZ_BSEF01000001.1, from coordinate 70,160 downwards.
ATCAGCGTCGGCGCACAGGTGAAGGCGGGCGACACGCTGCTGATCGTCGAAGCGATGAAGGTCATGAACCCCATCCTCGCGCCCACGGCCGGTACGGTTAAGGCCGTGCTGGTGGAAAATGGCCAGCCGGTCGAATTCGACCAGCCGCTCGTCATTGTCGAATAATCCGCCAGCCATGAGCATCGAGAAGATCCTGATCGCCAATCGCGGCGAAATCGCGTTGCGTATCCATCGCGCCGCGCATGAAATGGGCATCAAGACAGTCGCCGTGCATTCCACCGCAGATGCGGACGCGATGCACGTGCGCCTTGCCGATGAAGCAATCTGCATCGGCCCGCCCGCCGCGCGCGACAGCTATCTCAATATCCCCAACATCATTTCTGCCGCCGAAATCTCCGGCGCGGACGCCATCCATCCCGGCTACGGCTTCCTTTCGGAAAACGCACAGTTCGCCGAAATCGTCGAAGCGCACGGCATCGCCTTCATCGGTCCCAAGCCCGAACATATCCGCACCATGGGTGACAAGGTCGAGGCCAAGCGCACCGCAGGCGCTCTGGGCCTGCCGCTCGTCCCCGGTTCCGACGGCGCGATCAGCGAGATCGTGGATGCCAAGCGGATCGCTGCGGAAATCGGCTATCCCGTCATCATCAAGGCGGCCTCCGGCGGCGGCGGGCGCGGCATGAAGATCGTCGAGAGCCCCGACGAACTCGAAACCCAGATGCAGCAGGCCGGCTCCGAAGCCAAAGCCGCTTTCGGCGACGCGACCGTCTATCTGGAAAAATATCTCGGCAATCCCCGCCATATCGAATTTCAGATTTTCGGAGACGGCAAGGGCAACGCCATCCATCTGGGCGAGCGCGACTGCTCGCTGCAACGCCGCCATCAAAAGGTGCTCGAAGAAGCGCCCTCGCCTGTCATTTCACCCGCAGAGCGCGACCGCATGGGCGGCATCGTCAGCAAGGCAATGGCCGACATGGGCTATCGCGGCGCAGGCACCATCGAGTTTCTGTACGAAGACGGCGAGTTCTATTTCATCGAAATGAACACCCGCCTTCAGGTCGAGCATCCGGTCACGGAAATGATCACCGGCGTCGATCTCGTCCGCGAACAGATCCGCATCGCCGAAGGCCGCCCGCTGTCGGTGGAACAGAAAGACCTCGTCTTTTCCGGCCACGCGATCGAATGCCGCATCAACGCCGAAGATCCTCAGACCTTCGTCCCCTCACCCGGCACCGTCACCCGCTACCATGTTCCCGGCGGCATGCACGTCCGCGTCGATAGCGGCCTGTATCAAGGCTATAAAGTGCCACCGTACTACGATTCCATGATCGGCAAGTTGATCGTCTACGGCCGCACCCGTGAAGGCGCGATCATGCGTCTGAAACGTGCGCTGGAAGAATATGTGATCGAGGGCATGAAAACCACGATCCCGCTCCACCAGGCGCTGCTGCGCGACCCGGAATTTCAGGACGGCGCATATACGATAAAGTGGCTAGAGGAGTGGCTGGCGCGGGAAGGCGCGGAATGAAAGCCACCATCTACCACAACCCCGCCTGCGGCACCTCGCGCAAGACACTGGCTATTCTTGAGGAAACACCGGGCGTGGACGTGACCGTCGTCGAATATCTCAAGACCCCGCCGTCGGTCGACACCTTGCGCGCGCTATACCGCGATGCCGGGATGACGCCGCAGCAGGGATTGCGCCTGCGCGGCACGGATGCTGTCGAGCGGGGATTGCCGGACGCCAACACCGAAACGGTGCTCGCCGCGATGGCTGCAGAACCGATCCTTATCGATCGCCCCCTGGTCCGCACCGACAAGGGCGTCGCGCTCTGCCGCCCTCAGGAAAAGGTCCACGACTTGCTCTGAATTGGGACGAATATGCTGCGGCGCAGCAATTCTGTCGCAAAAGCGTCATAAGTGCATGATCTATGCCTTGCCACGGAAGGGTGTGGGGGTTTAGCCTTGCATCATGGTCAGGAACACTGATTTGGCGACGATCGCAATCTACAGCCTGAAAGGTGGCGTGGGAAAGACGACCTTTGCCATCAATCTGGCATGGGCGTCTGCCGCCATCTCCAAACGGCGCACATTGCTCTGGGATCTGGATCCGCAAGCGGCGGCGACATGGCTGATTTCCGGCGATCAGACCGGACGCGACGAAGCCACCGCGATCTTCAGCAAGGACGTCGATATCGAAACCCTGATCCGGCCGTCGACCATGCCGGGCATCGACCTGATCGCTGCCGACACCTCGCTACGCGGTCTGGATCGCCTGTTTTTCGAACTGGGCAAGAAAAAGCGGCTGGCGCGACTAATCGACGGGCTCGGTAAAGCGTATGACCGGATCATCCTCGATTGTCCGCCGGGCCTTACCGAGACCAGCGAACAGGTGCTGCGCGCCGCCGATCTGGTGATCGTCCCCGTCATCCCTTCCCCGCTGTCGCAACGCGCCTTGGGCGAAGTCGCGCGCTATCTGGTGCAGCGTGGTGGCGGTCATGCGCCTATCCTGCCCGTCTATTCCATGGTGGATCGCCGCCGTGCCCTGCATCGCGCAGCGCTGGAAAGTCAGCCCGACTGGCCCGTCATTCCCATGGCAAGCGCCGTCGAGCAGATGACATCGAAGCGCAAGCCTCTGGGCGCGTTCGCCAGCCGCTCTCCGGCCGCGCATGAATTCGCGCAATTGTGGACCGGCGTAGAGCGCCGTCTGACGCGCTCGTAAGGCAGATCAGGCGACGGCGCTGTTCCGCTTGTTACGGAACAACAGCAAGGCTTCATGCGCGGGCATCGGACGCCCGAAATAATAGCCCTGAATTTTCGTGCAGCCCAGCGCGTTGACCATTTCCAGCTCGGTCTGAGTCTCCACGCCCTCTGCGGTCGTCGCCATGCCCAGGCTGGTCGCCATCGCCACCACAGCCCGGATGATCGCCAGACTTTCGGGCACATGCTTGGCCGCACTGACCACGAAACTGCGGTCGATCTTGATCGTGTTGAACTTCGTACGGCTGAGATAACCGAGCGACGAATAGCCCGTACCGAAATCGTCCAGCGAAAGGCGTACGCCAAGGGCCAAAAGCTGATCGAGGATCCGCGTCGCCATCGTGCCTTCGCGCATGAACACGCTTTCGGTCACTTCCAGCTCAAGACGGCCCGGTGCCAGTCCGCTTTGGTCCAGCGCAGACATCACGCAGGAAACGAATTGCGGATTGTGAAGCTGCTCTGCGGACACGTTCACGGCGATCTTGATGTCGTCCGGCCAGCGCATCGCTTCCTGACAGGCGGTGTGCAGCACCCATTCGCCGATTGGCGCGATCAGCCGCGCGTCTTCGGCCACGGGTATAAACTTGACCGGAGAAATCACGCCCATTTCCGGGTGTGTCCAGCGAACCAGAGACTCGAACCCTTCGATCTTGCCCGTCAAGGCGTTGACGACAGGCTGATAGACAACGTGCAGCTCTTCCTTGTCGAGCGCCTCGCGGAGCGCAATTTCCAGCGTTCGGCGTTCCTCGGCATCGACATGCAGGCGTGGCTCATAGGGGCAATGCGTACCGCCGCCTTCGTCCTTGGCGCGATATAGCGCGAGATCGGCGCTGCGGATGAGCGTTTCGGTTGTCGTGCCATCGCGTGGCGCCATCGCCGATCCCACTGAAGCCCCGATGTACAGCATGTTCGGTCCGACTTCATAGGGCTGCGACAGTGCGTCGATCAGCGCCAGGGAGAATTGCGCGATGCGGAACGGCTCATCGAATTCGCGCATGACGATGGCGAACTCGTCGCCGCCAATCCGTCCGCATACTTCATACGGGCCGCACATTTCGCGCAGGCGCTCGGCAACCTGTTCCAGCAGCTTGTCGCCGACCTGATGCCCCAGCGTGTCATTGACCGATTTGAAGCGGTCAAGATCGATCATCAGAAACGCGCACCGGCCGTTCCACCGCTCAACCGAATGGAGCGCTGCGGATAAGGCTTCGCTCAGTTGCAGGCGATTGGGCAGACCGGTCAGTGGATCGAAACGCGCCAGTTGTGCGATCTTGTCGGATGTTTCCCGCTGTTCGGTGACATCCGATCCCACGCCCCGGAAACCAAGGAATGCGCCATTGTCGTCCAGTCGCGGCGAAGCCGACAAGTCCCACCAGCGCAGGGAACCGTCGATTTCCACGGGCAGCACGACATGGCTGAAACTTTCGTGTCGTTTCAGCCGCTCGGCCACGTCGCGCAGGCCCGCGTTGAACTCCCCGGTTTCCCAATGACTTCCCGCCAGTATCTGGACCAGGGGCTTGCCTTCCAGCGCTGCGGGCGTCGTCCCCAGCAACTCGGCAAGACGCGGCGACACAGCAGAAATGCGGCGCGCTGTGTCAGTCTGCCACAGCCAGTCTGCCCCTAACTCATCATGTTCGCGCAGCAGTAGGCTGACGACTTCGCGCTTCTCGGTAAGCTCCGCCCCCGTCTGTAACTGCTGACCAAACGCGCGCGCATGTTTGAGGCTGGCGATCAGGAGAGCCAAAGCATAGCTTGCAGCCAAAATCGGCAATTGAGGGCCATAGGCTTCAGGGAACAACAGTACGCCGCCCGCCCCGACAATCAGAAGAAAGCCGATGGATGCCAAGGGCAAAGCCGACAGCGCCACCGCAGCACCAACCATCAAACAACTGTTGAGCGTCCAGATCGCGATGATCTGTTCCGGATGGCCCGCTTGCGAGAAAGACAGCGTCGCAACCGTCCACAACACCCCCTGCAGAGTGACGAGGCCACCCTGCGCCAGAATATCGTTTCGCGTTACTGAAGCATAGTCCTCGCGGATTCGCTGCCGACTGTGACGCAGCGGCAGAAGCGTGACGATGACCGCAAGGACAGTCCAGCCGACAAACATGGGGAGATGCGCGCTGGCGCCAAACACGCTCCACACGAAGGCCATCGCCAGAATGTTCAGGATGAACTGCACTATGTAAAATCGGTCCGCTGACCAAAACTGCGCGCGATATAGCAGGTCGGGCGAAACTGCCCGCGGCGGGACACACCCCATCAGCATCAGAAGCGACAGCTTATCCCGATCCGTTGCGGGCGAAGTGGTAGAGTCCGGGTTCACTCTATTGGAGTGCCACAACAGAGTTATCAATCGGTTAGCAACGTCACGAAATGATCGACAGGATTTGCACCATTTTCGATCAATTTACGCCGCTTGCGGCGACGAATGCCTCAGGCCGCGATATCGTACGGACGGATTTCCCCGGACAGATACAGGTTGCGCGCCTTTGACCGGCTGAGCTTGCCGGAGCTGGTGCGCGGCAAGGTTCGTGGCGGCACCAGTTCCACAACGCAGTTCATGCCGGTGATCGAGCGTACCCGCTCCCGAATTTCGTCGCGGAGGCGCGATCGCTCTGCATTGTCGGATGTTCGGCAGTGCACCAGCACGGCGGGCGCTTCTTCGCCGCCCGGCGTCGTGATTGCGAAGGCAGCGATGTCGCCCTGCTTGAACCCCGGCAACTGCTCCACGGCCCATTCGATATCCTGCGGCCAGTGGTTCTTGCCGTTGATGATGATCATGTCCTTGGCGCGGCCCACGATATAGAGATAGCCGTCGCTCAGATAACCCATGTCGCCAGTATCGAGCCAGCCGTCGATCAGGCAAGCGTCGGTCGCTTCCTGATCGCGGAAATAGCCGACCATCAGCGACGGCCCGGTGGTCCACACCTTGCCGATCTGGCGCTCGTTCAGCGGGCTGCCGTCTTCGTCGCGGATCTGTACGATCATGTCCTTGGCGGGCTTGCCGCAATTGACGATGGCACGGAAACGCTGCGGACGGCCTTCGGCGGCCGAACCGCCCGACAGGTCGGTTTCCTCGACCAGTTCGACGACGATGCCTTCGCCCGGCGGCATGATTGTCACCGCCAGCGTTGCTTCGGCAAGGCCATAGCTTGGCAGGAACGCTGTCGGTGCAAAGCCTGCATCGGCGAACGCATCTACAAAGCCTTGCATCACGTCGGGGCGAATCATGTCCGCGCCGTTGCCCGCCAGCCGCCAGCGCGACAGATCGAAGCGGTCGGCGGCCTTGGTCTGGCTCGACATGCGGCGCGAACAGATATCGTATCCGAAGGTCGGCGAATAGCTGATCGAGGTGCCTTCGTTGCGGCTGATGAGATCCAGCCACGCCAGCGGACGCCGCGCGAAATCCTCAGTCTTCATGTAATCGGTCGACACCTGATTGGCGACGACCGACAGGAAGCAACCGACCAGCCCCATGTCATGATACCAGGGCAGCCAGCTTATGCAGCGGTCGCTGTCCTGCACCTGCATCCCGTGGCTGTGCGCCGACAGGTTGCTGAGCAGCGCATGGTGGGTAACCGCGACGCCATGCGGAAAGCGCGTCGATCCGCTGGAATATTGCAGATAGGCGATGTCGTTTGTGTCTGCGCTCGGCAGCACGCAGGGCGCAGCGCTTCGCGCGATGAACGCATCGAACGCCAAAGGCTCTACGTTGCGCTGCGCCGCCGCTTCGCCTGCCATCTCGGCCAGTTCGGCAGGGTAGAACAGGATCGTCGGATCGCTGCTCGAAAGCTGGACGACCAACTGGTCGATATAGCTTTCCTTGCCGCCAAAGCTGGTCGGCAGCGGCAGCGGCACCGGCCAAGCGCCTGCATAGACGATGCCGAAGAACATCTGCGCGAATTCCGGGCCGGTCTCCGCGATCAAAGCGATCCGGTCCAGCGGCTTCACGCCATGCGCAATAAGTCGATACGCGCAATCCAACGCATCGCTGCGCAGTTCCGAAAAGGGATAGGCCCGCGCCAGATTACCGCGCGGATCGTGAAAGTTCAGGCCGCGCACGCCCTGCGCCGCATAATCAAGCGCTTCGCCCAAAGTGGCGAAATCCGACAGCCGCCGCGGCAGGCTGTCCTGCGTCGGCGTGGCGGTCAATATGGTCTGCGATCCCGTCATATTGGTTTCAACCAATGCTAATATCCTGAAATTATTGGCAAACCCGTGATTTTTCTTTTGGGCGCGCCTCGAAATTCTGTCCAGCCTGCTCTTTTAGCGCACAAGGCGCGTTCAAATTCCGGCCCGACTGTGGCACAAAAGTGGCGCGTGCCGTCATTTTCACCCTCCAATCGCGCCAAAAAGCCGCCCCCGCCGCTCACCGATGCAAAATTGCGCGATCTTGCGCTGCATTATGTGGGACGCTTCGCCACGACAAGAGCAAAGCTGACTGCCTATCTCTCTCGCAAGATCAGGGAGCGCGGATGGGACGATGCACAGCCGCCCGATCTGCAGGCGCTGGCCGAGCAATTCGTAGAGCTAGGCTATATCGACGACGCCAGCTTCGCCGCCATGAAGGGCGCAGCGCTCACCCGTCGCGGCTTCGGCACCCGCCGCGTCGGCGAAGCGCTGCGCGCCGCGGGCGTGGAAGAGGAAGACAGTGCCCCCGCGCTGGACGACGCCGCCGCTGAACGCTGGGCCTCCGCCGACGCCTTCGCCCGCCGCAAGCGCCTCGGCCCCTATGCCGCCGCGCCGATCGAGCGCGACAAACGCGACAAGCACATTGCCGCCTTCCTGCGCGCAGGCCATGATTACGCGATGGCCCGCCGATGGATCGACGCCGCCCCAGGGGAGATGCCCGAACGTGAAGATTAGTTTTTACGCCATCGCCTCCACACTGTTCCCCGGCGCACGCCGGGGTCCAGAGCAACAAAACACAGCGCGTGGGGCTCCTAGACCCCGGCGTGCGCCGGGGAACAGGCTACGTCATATTGCACGCATCGGCTTATTGCCCCTATGCCTCGCGCTATCCGCCTGCTCGGACAAAGCCCCCAAAGCCGACAACACTACCGTCGCAACCAAAACGACGGCCAGCACCATCCCCCTGACCATCGCCAGCAAAGGCAAGACGCACCGTTTCGACGTGGAACTCGCCCTTACGCCGGAGGAACAGGCGCAAGGCCTGATGTTCCGCAAGGAACTGCCCGCAGACGGCGGCATGGTCTTCCCCATGACCCCGCCCCGCACTGCCAGCTTCTGGATGAAGAACACCGTCATCCCCCTCGACATGCTCTTCATCCGCATCGACGGCACCATCGCGCTCGTCGCCGCCAACACCAAACCCTACGCCCGCGAACCCGTCTCCGCAGGCGTGCCAGTAGCAGCCGTCCTCGAACTGCGCGGCGGCAGAGCGGCGGAACTGGGCGTAAAGGAAGGGGACAAAGTAAAATGGGGCGCCTGCGCCGTGCCGGACGTGCGGCCCGATGAAAGCTGGGACCGGGCGAGCTTTTGTCCGTAGGCATACCGGTTACGTCACCCCGGGCTTGACCCGGGGTCCCGCTTCTTCCTCCAGTTTCCAAAGTCAGCCAACAAATTTGACAGCGGGACCCCGGATCAAGTCCGGGGTGACGAGATTGCTAACCAGCCCCCACCAAAACCGCCTTGCCAATCCGCCCTGCCAGCGGCTAAGCGAATCCGCATGGGAATCCTCGGCAAGATCTTCACCTGGTGGGACGGCGCGACCATCGGCACCGCACTCTGGAGCGCGCGTAACGGCACGCGCGTGGGGGAGGACCATCAGGGCAATGTCTATTTTCAGGGTGGCAAGGACGTCCACGGCAATCCCCGCCGCTGGGTGATGTATGCTGGCGCCAACGATGCGAGCCGCGTGCCGCCCGAATGGCATGGCTGGCTGCACAACACGTTCGAAGACGCGCCGGAAAGCTTCCTGCCCCCTGCCCGCATCTGGGAACGCGATTATACGCCCAACCAGACTGGCACCGTGAACGCTTATCGCCCGAGCGGCGCCATCGAAAAAGGCGGCGTGCGCCAGTCGGCCACCGGTGACTACGAGGCCTGGTCCCCCGACGCGGGCTAATCTGCCTGGGCATTACGGCGCATTATTTAGGATGCGCCCCGCAATAGCCCCAGCACATGCTCTCCCGTCATCCGCACATCCGCGCCGCTAATCGGATCGAACGCAGCGCGCGTCACATCCCCTGCCCCAGCGTCGACCAGCAACCGCCCGCGCCCCAAAGGCGCATCGGCCACCGCTTGCGCCAACAGCTTGAGATAGGCGCTCTGCCGCATCTCCACCGCGCCCAGCGACCGCAGATGGTCGGTCATGAACTGGCAATCGAGCAGCGTGAATCCGCCGGCCTTCAACCGCGCCACCAGCCACGCCAGCGCGACCTTCGACGCATCGGTGCGGCGCGAAAACATGCTCTCGCCAAAGAACGCCCGCCCCAGCGACACGCCATACAGCCCGCCGACCAGATCCTCGCCGTCCCAGCACTCCACACAATGCGCAAAGCCCAGCCGGTGGAGTTCGAGATACGCCGCCTCGATACTGCGATTGATCCAGGTCGAGGGCCGGTCCGGCGCCGCCTCCGCGCACATCTGCACAACCCGCGCGAAATCCCCGTTGGCGCGCACCTTGAACCGGTCCCGCCGGATCGTCCGCGCCAGAGATCGCGATACGACGAAGCCTTCCAGCGGCATGACCGCCCGCTTTTTCGGCTCCACCCAATAGATGTCCTGCGCCTCGCGGTCGTCGGACATCGGGAACACACCGATGGCATAGGCCTGAAGCAACAAAACCGGGTCTATCGTCATTCCACCGCACGCTACCCGCCTTTGCGCCCCACGCCAACCGGCCACCTCGCGAAAACCACTCTTGCCCTCCCGCGCCACCCAAGCTAAAGCGCGCCTCTTCGCTGCCATAAGTGGTGATACAGGAGCGTAGCTCAGTTGGTAGAGCGTCGGTCTCCAAAACCGAATGCCGTGGGTTCGAGTCCCTCCGCTCCTGCCATTGGCTTGCGCCCAGCTTGAAAAGGCTTGGGCATAAGTCTATGGAACGTGAAGAAAATTGGTCGCGGAGCAGTGGCCGCATCCGGGAAGCCCGATCTGGGCAAGGCCCGGAGGGCGGCGTATTGCTTCGCGGTTTGTGTTGTTTTTGAATGGGTTGATCGACTCTCATGGCCAAGACGTCCCCAGCGGAATTCGTCAATCAGGTACGCGCAGAAGCGAACAAGATTGTGTGGCCGACGAGTCGGGAAACGATGATGACCACGGTTATGGTCGTCATCATGACATCGATCCTGGGCCTGTTTTTCTTCGGCATCGACACCGTATTCGGTGCGCTGGTGAAGTGGTTGCTGGCGCTGGCCGCCGGTTGAGGCGGATCAGGAACGACGCGAACGGTATAGAATTGGAGTTTTGACGGTCAACATGGCGCGCTGGTACATCATCCATGCCTATTCAGGCTTCGAGAATAAGGTCCGCGACTCGATCGTGGCCGATGCCGAACGCCTGGGCCTGACCCAGTTGGTCGAATCCGTCGAGGTGCCGGTGGAAACCGTCACTGAAGTACGCCGCGGCAAAAAGGTGCAGTCGGAACGGAAATTCTTCCCCGGCTACGTCCTTGCCAAGCTGGCGATGAACGACGACGTGTATCACCTCGTGAAGAACACGCCGAAGGTCACGGGCTTCCTGGGGTCGATGGGCAAGCCGCAGGCGATCACCGAAGCGGAAGCCGCGCGCATCCTCAACACCAAGGAAGAAGCCGCCGCCAATCCCAAGACGAAGATCACGGTCAATTACGAGATCGGCGACAGCGTCAAGGTTCTGGACGGTCCCTTCGCCAGCTTCAACGGCGTGGTCGAGGAACTGGACTTCGAAAAGAGCCGCGTGAAGGTGTCCGTGTCGATCTTCGGCCGCGCGACCCCCGTGGAACTGGACTTCGAACAGGTCGAACTGGCGAAGTAAACGACATCCGTCATGCCAGCGTAGGCTGGGATCTCGTGGTTCCGGGTCGCACCCGTGCCGCTTGAGACCCCAGCCTTCGCTGGGGTGACGTAAAAGAGATTTCCGGGCGACCGGGAATACCCGCGGGAGGCGCATCTTCGGATGCGCTGCTTGACCGCTAAACTTGAACGGGAAGGTCGGTCCGCCGCCCTTCCAGCAACAGAGTGAGTAAACATGGCTAAAAAGATTACGGGCTATATCAAGCTCCAGGTGCCTGCGGGCGCCGCCAATCCGTCCCCGCCGATCGGCCCTGCGCTGGGTCAGCGCGGCGTGAACATCATGGAATTCTGCAAGGGCTTCAACGCGGCGACCGGCGACGTGGAAAAGGGTACCCCCCTCCCCACCGTCATCACCGTCTATGCCGACCGCAGCTTCTCCTTCGTCACCAAGACGCCTCCAGCCACCTTCCTCATCAAGAAGGCAGCCGGTCTCAAGTCGGGTTCCAAGGAACCGGGCAAGGTCGTCGCTGGCAAGATCAAGCGTTCGCAGCTTTCGGAAATCGCACAGGTCAAGATGAAGGATCTGAACGCGAATGACATCGACGCCGCAACGAAGATCATCGAAGGCAGCGCCCGCGCAATGGGCCTCGAAGTGGTGGAGGGCTAAGACATGGCTAAGCTGACAAAGAAGGCGAAGACCCTCGCCACCGCAATCGACAAGGAAAAGCTGCACAGCGTCGATGACGCACTGGCGCTGATCAAGACCCACGCGACTGCCAAGTTCGACGAATCCGTCGAAGTGGCGATCAACCTGGGCGTCGATCCCCGTCACGCTGACCAGATGGTCCGCGGCGTCGTCACCCTGCCTGCTGGCACCGGCAAGACGGTTCGCGTCGCTGTGTTCGCGCGCGGCGACAAGGCCGAAGCAGCGACTGCCGCTGGCGCCGACATCGTTGGTGCAGAAGACCTGCTCGATAGCATTCAGGCTGGCAACATCGACTTCCAGCGCGTCATCGCGACGCCGGACATGATGGGCCTCGTCGGTCGTCTCGGTAAGGTTCTGGGTCCCAAGGGCCTGATGCCTAACCCGAAGCTCGGCACCGTGACCCCGAACGTCGCAGAAGCCGTGAAGGCAGCCAAGGGCGGCCAGATCGAATTCCGCGTTGAAAAGGCCGGTATCATCCACGCTGGTCTGGGCAAGGCCAGCTTCAGCCAGGACGATCTGCGCAAGAACTTCGACGCATTCGTCGACGCAATCGTAAAGGCCAAGCCGACCGGTTCGAAGGGCAAGTATGTCCGCAAGATCGCTCTGTCGTCCTCGATGGGCCCAGGCGTGAAGGTCGACGTATCGGAAGTCGCTTCGGCCTGATCCGACCTACGTTAAGCTAACAAAAAAGGCCCCGTCCTCACGCAGAGGACGGGGCCTTTTTTGTTACTACTGCCTCAACCCCCACCACCCGCTCGGGCTGAGCCTGTCGAAGCCTTCTACTAATACCAATGTGCATTGATAGGAACCTACAGTCTGGTGTTCCCCGGCGAAAGCCGGGGTCCAGTTCTGAGCGTGGGACTGGACCCCGGCTTTCGCCGGGGAACACCAATACCGTGCCTATAAGTCGCAATCATCGCAATTTTGTATAGGTGACGCGAAGTGCCTTCGCCCGCAGACGATCCCTCAAACCCCCATCATACCCGCCGTCGACGCCCCGTCGATCAGATATTCCGTCCCCGAAATAAACGCCGCCTCGTCCGAAGCCAGAAACGCCACGAGCGCCGCGACTTCCTCCACCTTCGCCATCCGCTTCATCGGCGCCATGCCTTCGTACATGCTGCGTGCGAGCGCCGGATCGGGCGAACGGTCGATGATGTTGCGGATCATGCTGGTTTCAACGACGCCCGGAAGCACGCTGTTACAGCGCACCTGCAACCCTTCGTTGGCGCAATGCATCGCGATGGACTTGCCCAGCGCGATCACCGCCGATTTGGTGGTGGAATAAGCGACGAAATTGCCCATCGCCTTGTGCGCCGACATCGACGAATTGATGATGATCGACCCGGTCGGCCCGCCCGGATTGTCACGCATGATCTTCACCGCCGTCTGCGCGGTCAGCATCACGCCGGTCAGGTTCACCGCAATGATCCGGTCCCACCCCTCGATGGTGATCGATTCGACGCTGCTGTCGCCTGCTTCGATCCCGGCATTGGCGAACACGATGTCCAGCCGCCCATATTCCGACCGAATGTGTTGCTCGACACGCTGCCAGTCCTCGGGACTTTCCACCCGACTTTTGATGAACGCTGCGCCGGTCGCGTCAGTCACGGCTTTCGCCGCTTCCTCATTGGAGCCGGTAAACAGCACCTTCGCGCCATCCTGCGCCAGTCGCTCGACTGCGCCGCGCCCGATGCCTGAAGTTCCGCCCGTGACCAGAGCTACCTTGCCGCTTAAATCTGCCATAGTCTCATGCTCTCCTGCGCGTCGTTCCGCGGTCACGCAGACACACATGCCAAATATCGCGCCACGATGCGCCCTGCAAAAAGTGGCAGGACGAAAACCTCAATCCAGAGACAATGTCCCGGCAGCCTTGGCGATAGCGGCAGTGTCGAAATAATAGGGCGTGATACCGCTGAACTTGTCGCCCCGCACCTGCAGCCTTTCGCACAGCGGCATGGCCAGCCGCTCGCCATTGTGGCGGGATGTCGCATGGAGCGTCAGGATAACGACGGCGTTCGTCTCCGAAATCGTGACATCCTCAACCGCAAGCGACGCATCGTCCCAAAAGGCGAAAACCTTGGTGTACAATTCTTCGAGCGCTGACTTTCCCAGATACTCGCCTCCGAAGGGCAAGTTATCCGCTTCCAAGATCCGGAAATCGTCAGTCACCATTTTGTCGACCGCGGCCCAGTCGCCCGTGGCGCAAATCCCATAGATATCGTCGACCATCTTCCTGATCTGTTCGTAGCGGGCACTATCCATGGCATCCTCCATCAAAATGGGCAGGACCGCCGATCGGTGGCCCTGCCCTGTTATCCGTGTCAGAACTTCGTGCTGACCTGAATCTGTACGGTACGCGGCATCGTTCCGAATCCGAGCTGATCGGCATGGGCAGCCAATGTGCCACCCGAAGCACCGCCAGTTGACGGACCGTCGACGGCACCCGTCACGTAAAAGCGATTGGTCAGGTTCTTGCCGATCACCGCGACTTGCCAGCGCTCATCCGCGCTGCTCAGACGAATACCGGCGTCGAGCGTGACGTAGCTGCTCTGCCGCGAGTCCGCATTGCCGAAGCCCGATGCAAGGTAGGAATCGCTGTATCGCGCATCGGCATTCAGCCCCAGCAACAGGTTCGATCCCACCGAAACGTCGTAGGAAGCACCGATCGTGCCGGTCCATTCAGGTGCAACCGACAAAGGCTGTCCTTTCAGGTTCTGGCGGAAAGCGGCGCCCACTGCTACATTGCAGCCTTCCGCCTGGCTCTGCCCGGCGTAGCAAGGTGCATCGGGGAAGCTGGTGTAACGTGCCCGGCTGTAATTGATCGAGCCATGCACGTTCAGCCCCTGAACATTGCGCGGCGCATATTCGAATTCCAGTTCGACACCCTTGGTCCGCGCATCGGCGGTCAACGTCTGAAACGCGAAGATTGGCGAGTTGAAGAAATCGACCTGCAAATTGTTGTACGCATAGCTGTACAGACCCAGGTTCAACCGAAGCTGATTATCGGCCAGCGTCGACTTGATCCCGGCTTCGAACCCACGCGCCTTTTCCGGATCGAACGTCAAATCGTCGAAAGGTATGTTCGACAGCTTCGAGTTGATGCCGCCGTTGGAAAAGCCACCCGACTTATAGGCCGTTTTATAGGCACCATAGACCAGCAGGTCAGCGGTCGGTTTCCAGGTGATCGTTGCTTCTGGCGACCAGTCGTTGAATGTCTGATCCGCCGTCACGACGCCCAGGCCATCGGGGTCGTTCTGGGGACGGAAGATAGAGGTCAGCCCCGGATTGTTATAAGGCTGGGTGAAGAAGCTGTCCTTCGTTTCATGCGTGTAGCGGACACCGCCGGCGATTTCGACCGTAGGAACGACTTTCCACGTCACCTGACCGAATGCGGCAATAGTTTCTCCGTCGGTGAAGCTGGTCTTGCGCGTCGCTAGATACTGGTCTTCCCGCGACGCCGCGCTGTTGGTCAGGCCCGCCAGAACGATATACTGGTCAAAGTCGCGGCGGGTCTTCTGATACAACGCACCCACCATCAGATTGACGGGGGAGTCGAACGTCGTAAGCGCGCGAAACTCAGATGAGAAAGCGTGATAGGTCGAATTTTCCGTGGCCCAGTTGGCCGCCGGGCTGGACTGGAAATCGCAGGCACAGGCCCAGCGATTGTTGTTCCAGTTATAATTGGTGACAGAGGTCAGCGTCACATCGTCAAGATCATAGGCAACCGTGCCCGTGACGGCCCAGCTCTTGTACCGGTTATACAGGCTGCCGTCTTCCTTGGCATAGGGGATCTGCGCCGCGAACACGGCGGGAAGCTTGTTCTGGTGCGTGACGAAATCGCGGGCGCAGGCATATCCGTTAAGCTGGCTGACGCCGCCATTGGGGCAGTTGAACGCGACATAGTTCCAACTGTTGTTGTTGGTTTCATTGAACGCACCCGATGCCTTGACCGTTGCGGTCAACCGATCGGTCGGTTCCCACTTCAGCGTTACGCGGCCCAATAGTTCCTTTTCACCCGGCGCATCTTCCGGCGAAGGATTGGACACCACGGTGCCCGCTACCCCCGTCGCAACGTCCAGCGTCGCATAATTGAACGGCGCAGAGACATTCTTGTAATAACCGCCCCACATCTTGGACGCGCGCAAAGCGACACGTATACCCAGCGTATCGGTCAGCGGACCTGACCCGATCACTTCCACCTGCGCTTGCTGCGATTCAACCTCATAGCCTGCACGGGCTTTGAATTCCGGCGTAGCGGTCGGATCTGCGGTGGTCAGGGAAATGACGCCAGCGGTCGCATTCTTGCCGAAAAACAGCGCCTGCGGCCCTTTCAGGATTTCGACACGGCCCAGATCGAAAAAGCCTTCGTTGATGATGCGGCCCTGCCCGTAATAGACGCCGTCGACCACCACCGCGACCGACTGCTCGATGCCGATCGATGTCGACGACGATCCGATGCCACGCAACGTCAACTGCGCGCCCGATCCGTTGGACGCGCGCCCGACGTTGAGGTTAGGCGTGCGGGCGGCGATCTTTTCGATGGATGTGAGATCCTGCCGCGCGACCATTTCGGCGGAAATGGCCGTAACCGCGACGGGGATGTCCTGAACGCTTTCTTCGCGCTTGCGGGCCGTAACCACGATGTCGGTAAGACCGCCGGTCTGCTCTGCGGCCGCGGGCGTTGCCGCGTCCTGCGCGAGCGCCGGGTTAGCCATCGCGTATGACAGCGCGCTTACGCTGGCTGCGATTTTCCATATCGAACGGCGATGGGTAACGGTCATAAGAAAAACTCTCCCGGTTGCTGATGGTGGCCGGTCTGATGCCGGTTAATCGAATAGCCCGATGCTTAAGGCTGTCCGGATTGCACGGCAGGGGATTGCGCGCGTCTTCCGTCCAAGTCACCCTGTCAAATTCGGGAGGTTCCCGTAACGTCCCCATCATGAGCAAAGTCGGCATCGAAATGCAGACTGCCGTCATGGCGGGGCATTTTGCGTGACGGGAAGAGGATAGGGTGCGATGACGAAACGACTGGACGGAAGAATAGCGTTAGTTTCCGGTGCGTTGCGCGGAATAGGCCTTGCCATCGCGCAGTGTCTGGACGCCGACGGCGCGACGACCATCGTCACCGATCTCGATCAGCCCGACAGCGAAGCGGTCGCCACCGCGATCGGCACTATGACAAATGCCAGCTATATCCGCCTCGACGCGACGGACGAGGACGCATGGATCGCCGCGCGCGCGCAGGTCGCGGAAACATACGGCCATCTCGACATATTGGTGAACAATGTCGGTGCGGACCTGACCGGCAAGGTGCAGGATATAAAGCTCGCCGACTGGCGCCGACTGATGACGCTCAACGTCGATACGGTATTCCTCGGCACCAAGACATTTCAGCCGCTGCTGGCCAAGGGCGGCGCCAGCACGCCCTACGGCTCCAGCATCGTCAATATCAGCTCGATCATGGGCCTTGTCGGCATGGGCGAGGTGTCGGCTTATAATGCGTCGAAAGGCGCAGTCCGGCTGTTTACCAAGTCGAACGCGCTGGAATTTGCCGACAATGGCGTGCCGATCCGCGTCAACAGCGTCCATCCCGGCTTCGTCGAAACACCCTTGCTGCACAAGGGGATGAAAAGCTGGGCGGAACGCGACGGCACGCTCACCGCGCAACAACTGATCGACGCGATGGCCCAAACCACGCCGATCAAACGCCTCGCCCAGCCCATCGAGATCGGCAAGGTCGTCGCGTTCCTCGCCAGCGACGACGCCAGCTACATGACCGGCAGCGAAGTCGTCGTCGATGGCGGCTGGACCGCACGCTGACCTTCATCGCCCCCAAAACGGAAAGCCCGAACCTATGAACGCATTCTCTCTCTCAGGCAGCGTCGCTATCGTCACTGGCGCAACTGGCGGCATCGGTCGCGCATCGTGCAAGGCTCTCGCCGAAGCCGGTGCCACGGTCATTGCGACCGATCTTGCCGCCTCCGCAGATGTCGAGGGCGCATCGGCCTATCATCCGCTCGACGTAACGAGCGAAGAAGCATGGCGCACGCTCATCGCCTTAGTGGAACGCGATCACGGGCGCCTCGATATTCTGGTCAACAACGCGGGCATCTCCGTCACCAATTCCATTGCCGACACCAGCCTTGCCGAATTTCGCAAATGCATGGCGATCAACGTCGAGGGTGTGTTCCTTGGCACCCAGGCGGCCCAGAACCTGCTCGCCAAAAGCGGAGCAGATCGCAAGGGCGGCGCCTCGGTCATCAACCTGTCGTCAGTGGGCGGCCTGAAGGGCGCAGCCTATATGGCGGCCTATTGCACCAGCAAAGGCGGCGTGAAGCTGTTCACCAAGAGCGCAGCGGCGGAATTCGCGCTGCTTGGCCTGCCGATCCGCGTCAATAGCGTCCACCCCGGCGGCATCGACACCAACATGATGGACACCATCTACAACCGCTATGTCGAGGCGGGCCTGTTCCCCGATGTCGACACAGCCCGCAGCGTCGTGTCGGCGGGTCATGCCATGGGCCGCATGGGCGATGCGGAGGAAATCGCGACGGGCATCGTCTACCTCGCCTCTCCCGCTGCCAGTTTCATGACGGGATCGGAACTGGTCATCGACGGCGGCATGACCGCGCGCTGAGCGACCGGGCCGCAAAGCGCTGAAGCAAGTTGTGCAGGTCAGGAACCTGCCAACTTTCTTCTGAACAGCCTTTTGATCAGCCAATCTTCCAGTATCCGGCCGACGATATAGAGCGTCGCGAAGATTGCCGCGAAAACATAAGCCGGCGTTGGTGAAGGCTTATCGTCTTTTTCGTCGTCCTTATCTTTATCCTTGTCCTTGCCTTTCTTTTTGTCATCTTTCTTCGGCTTCTCAGGCTCCGGCGCACCCAGGAACTTGTCGATCGGATTGAGCTTCAGCTCGGGCTCTTTCTTCTCTTCCTTTTTTGCCTTGTCGGAGGCTTCGGTCGACGATTTCTGGTTACCCATGACTATCGTCAACTGCGCGAAGCCAAGAAACAGGAGCGGCGCAAGAAAGCACAGCAGCAACGCCCGACTGGTGAGGTTATAGCGCAGCACAGAGCCGCCCTCACCCTTTTCGATCCGCAGGACACCATCGTCGAAAATGGACATCTTGTCCTGCGGCGCCTGCGCTTTCTTGCGAAATGTCAGCGTATCATATGTGCGTTCGTGGCTGGTGCCGCGCTGACGAAACAGCGGGTCGAGCCGATCGAAGGCTTCCTCACTCGATTGCTCTGGAACGAGCGGCATGCTGCCCCTTATATGCCATATCCAGTCAATGAAACGCAGGTTCACGCAACCTCCTTTGGAGAGAGCTTTCAATGGCATAAGGACAGCAAGGCTCACTTCGGCCGACCCAATGTCGGCTTCGGCTCCGCTCGACGAACTGGCAGAGGATTATACGGTTGGCAGAGCGGCCCGACTTACTCGGCCGGCACCGATATAGGTTCCGATGCCGAACCCGACCCCGAACGCCCAAACCGTTCCTTGATCGTCTTCCAGCCTTCGGTGAAGGGATAGGTCATCGTCTCGCCAACCGACATGCGGCGCCCGCCTTCCATGCCCAGCAGTTCGGCTTCGCCATCGACACATGTGCCAAACATGCGGTCGATGATGATCCATGTACCGGCATAGTTGCTGCGCGTGGCCTCGTAATCCTGCGAATGGTGCACGCTGTGATGCTCGGTAGTGTTGAACAGGAACCGCCACCAGCGCGGCGTATTGAAGCGAACATTGATGTGCTGGTAAATCGAAACGGTCAGGCCCAGCGTTCCCGCAAGTAAGGCTGCGCGGGGCAGAAAATCGAAAAATCCGCCGATGCCCAGCCCGATCAGGAACAGTTCGATGGGGTTGCCCACCGCGCCCTTGTTGATGTTCAACTGGGTGATGTAGTGGTGGGGCGCATGGGTCAGCCACAGCGGATACCAGTTGTGCATCCCGCGATGCATCCAATATTGCCCGAAATCGAACATGAAGGAAATCAGGAACGCCTGCACCAGCAACGGCAGCGCCATAAACCAGGCCAGCTTGTCCCAGTTGAACGACTGCTGCATCGCTTCGATCATGGCACCATCGCCGATATAGGTGTCGACCATGCGGAGCAGCGTATAACCCAACCCGACGTAGAACAGGTCGGTGATCAACTCCTTCCATGTCAGCCGCCAGCTATCGTAACGTGGATTGACCCATTCCAGCGCCAGCAGCAACAGCTTGAAACCGATGCCGATGGCAATGCCGGTCGACGCCTTCGCGATGGAATTGGGCGCATAGTACCAGAAGGCCAGCAGAGCGAACAACGCAGCGGGCTGGAACCAGGTAAAGACGAACTGCTTGACCGGGCCACCTTCCACCTTCGGGATATTTTCCCAACCGATCGTGACCGGCGACTGACTGCCGATGACCCTTTTACCTACGCGAATCCCGTCCATACCGTTGGCCCCCGCACTATGTGATCGACTCTCCCGGTAGTACTAATTTTCGATATCGTAATACCAATATGCGTTCTCTGTCTACAGCATAGTCAATATCGCATCATGTTCTCTGAAAACGGTGAGATCGTCGGTCCATCCGTCATTCGCGAAGGACGCAGCCCAAGATAGTATCGCAACTCTTTGAGCGGCATATTTCCCTGTCCTACACGCACCCCGATCCGTTACCCCTGCGCGCGTGCTTAGCCCGACGCCCTGCACGAAATCCTTGTCGCGTTCCCCTCTCGCTCATGCGCTCATGACGCACAGGTGAGACAGCCAGGCGGCAATTTGATTTCACCATGTGCATTCTGGCGTCATTTCGTGCGGCACGAACGGGACCGTAGCGCCTGAAGCTGCACCATATCCAAGTCTCTCAGGCGGGGGCCTGTGGCTGGCCTGAGCTTATGCAGCGAAGGAGAAATGGCATGATGCAATTGGCGGATGCTTACCAAACAACCCGCCCCGTGTTCCTGCGCAGGCAGGAACCCAGTAATAAAGCAACGTCAGCCCATGAAGGGTTTACTGGGTTCCTGCCAACGCAGGAACACCCAAGCGCGTGTCGGGCGTCGGGAAGCTCCACCTCAGCACCACCCCGGAACAGCCCAATGGGTGGTGACGTAGTGAGGCCTTTGAGGCTTTCCGCGCATTTTACCCCCAACAAAAAGGTCCGGACCGCTGCAGCGGACCGGACCTTCTCATCCGCCCATTTATGGAGAGAGGGCGGAAAGGCGGGAGGCAAATGTCAGAACTTCTGCGTGGAAGACACCTCATGGACCAAAACGTCATTCGTGAACTTGCCGGCAAAATCGGCCAGCAGCTTTTCGATGGCGGGCAACGCGAGATGCGCCTGCAGCGCTTCCATATCGCGCCAGCCTTCCATCGCCATGATAATGCCCTTTTCCGCGTCCTCGATGCCCATGTGGTAGAATGCGCAACCGTCCTCCGCGCGGGAGGGTTCGCACAACTCTTGCAACCGCGCGAACAGGTCAGGCAGGGTGGCAGGGTCGGTTAAAATCTGGCCGGTGATGACGATCATGCGGAATACTCTCTGCTAAGGGAAAAGGGAGAACGGAGACCATCGCTCACGTCTGGTGAATGATCGTGAAGGCGCGGCTCTTGAGGAACCACTGCCCGTCCCGCTTGACGAGCGTGTCGTTGTAACAGGCCCGTGCGCGCTTATCCTTCAACGTGTCGGGCTCCTCATAGACTTCGGAGAAATAGGCGCGGGCGACGGCGGTGTCGCCATCGACCTGAATCATGCCGGGGGTCATGATGAAGCTGAGCTTGGGATAAAACGGCATCGCTCCGCGCCACAGATCGACGACGGCTGTCTTGCCGGAGACGACCCCCAGTTCAGGGTAATGCGACAAGTCCCAATGGCAATCCTCTACCCAAAGCGACGCCCACAGCGCCTCGTCCACGCGGTTGACGGCATCGGCATAGGTTTCGAGGACTTCGCGAATGGCGATCCGGTCCTCCAGCGGGCCGGTGTAATTGGCGGTCATGCCTCTCTCCAGATTGTCTTATGGGCTTGGGGGCAGGCTAAGCGATTGGCGCGCACCGCAAACCTGCCACAAGCACGAGGTCAGCGATATTCGTCCCGCAATAGCCGCCGCAGGATCTTGCCCGAAGGATTGCGCGGCAGCGTATCGCGAAAGGCAATCGTCTTGGGCGCCTTGTACGCCGCGATCCGTTCCCGCGCCCAGGCGATCAGCGCAGCGGGATCGGGCGTGCGTCCCTCGACCGGCACGACGATGGCCTTGACCGCTTCGCCCCATTTTGGGTCCGGCACGCCGATCACCGCGACGTCTGCGACATCGGGATGACTGTAAAGCGCGTTCTCGACTTCGGCGGGATAGACATTCTCGCCACCGGTGATGATCATGTCCTTGATCCGGTCGGCCAGATACAGATAGCCGTCCTCGTCCATATATCCCGCGTCGCCGGTCCGCAGCCAGCCGTCGGAATCGACCGTTTCGGCGGTGGCATCGGGCCGATTGTAATAGGCGATCATATTGGCCGTGGACCGCGTCGCAATCTCCCCCACCGCCCCACGCGGCAGTTCTATCCCGTCCTCACCGACGATCCGCACTTCGACGCCGGGCAGCGGCACGCCGATCCCGCGCATCCGCGCATTGCCGTCAGGATCATGATCCTCCGGCGGCAGGCCGACGATGGTCCCCGCCGTCTCCGTCATGCCGTACATCTGGGCAAAGCCGCAACCGAACACGGCAATCGCCTGCCGCATCAGATCGAGCGGGATCGCCGACCCGCCATAACAGATCGTCTGGAGGAAACTGAAATCGGTCCCCGCCGCATCGGGATGATCGCACACAATTTTCATCGCGGTCGGCACCATCATGATCTTCGTGATGCGATAGCGAGTCAGCAGATCCAGCACCTGATGCGGATCGAACTCCCGCACCACGATCCCCTTGCCGCCATGCTGCAGCGACCACATGCCCCAGCCCGATCCGCTGATATGGAATATCGGCATCGCGATCAGCGCGACATCTTTGGCGGTCCACCGGTTCCACGCCGGCATCCGATCAACGGGCGTATCCTGCCGCAGTGCCAGCAAGCTGCGATTGCTCAGCAACGCCCCCTTGGGATTGCCTGTCGTGCCGGACGTATAGAGTTGGAGAACCGCGTCGTCATAGCCCGCCTCCCGCGCCGGATCGGTCGTATCTTGCGCATCGCGCCACGTCGCAAAGTCGGATGTGCTCATCGGCTTATACCCCGCGTCGGTATCCAGCCGGTCAAGAAATTAGGGGTCCGCCAGCACCATGCGCGGCTCACAGTCACCTAGGATATAGGCAACTTCCGGCGGTGCCAATCGCCAGTTGATCGGCACCAGCACGATTCCGGCCTTCGCTGCGCCCAGCCAATATTCGAAATAGAGATCGCTGTTCTTGCCAAGATAGGCGACGCGATCGCCGGGATGCAGACCCGCGGCGATCAGACCGTTGGCCACCTGACTGGCATGGCGATCCAGCGCGGCGAAACTCGTTTCGCGCTCTTCGAACACCAGTGCAATGGCATCGGGCGTTTTTGCCGCATGGTGACGAACAATGTCGGTGAGAACGCTTCTCTGCATCGAAATTCCGGCCTCTCCCTGCCTTATGCGGCCTGTCCGCCTATCAGCGGTCGCCTGCCTTGCCCGCAAAAGCCACTGACGGATTCGCCAGTGCAGTTCGCGCCAGCCTTCTTTAAGGTCTCCTCATCATCTGCGCGGCACCGACCGCGTGCAACTGGCATTTTAGGGAGAGCGACAATGGATTTAGGCCTTGCGGGCAAGAAAGCCATATTGGTGGGCGCCAGTCATGGCATCGGCCTCGCTACCGCACATGCGCTGGCGGCCGAAGGCGTTTGCATCGCGTTGTGTTCGCGGTCTCAAGGCAGTGTCGACACGGCAGTCGATGCCCTAAAGGCGCATGGCGGCACGGTCATCGGCGGCGCAGTCGACGTTACCGATGCCGAAGCACACAGTGCCTGGATCGCCAAAGCAGCCGAAGAACTGGGCGGCTGCGACATCTTCATTCCCTTCACTTCGGCAAACACCGGCGTCGATGACGAAGCCGGCTGGCGTGCAGTGTTCGATGCCGACATTCTGCCGCTGGTGCGTGGCGTTCAAGCGGCGTTGCCCTTCCTGCAAAAGTCGGATGCCGCCTCTATCGTCACCATTTCCTCAACCGCAGCGTTCGAGGATTTTATGGGACCGGGCGCATACAATGCGCTGAAGGCGGCGGTGATAAACTACACCTCGGCGCTCTCACAAAAGCTGGCTGGCGAAGGCGTCCGAGTCAATTGCGTCTCACCCGGCCCGGTCGAAATGGAAGGACGCGCATGGGACCAGATCAAGCAGGCCATGCCTGACTTCTACACCGGCATTCTCAAGCAGATACCTATGGGTCGTATGGGCAGCGGCGAAGAAATCGCGAAGGCCATCGCATTCGTCGCTTCGCCAGTCTGCGGCTATATGACCGGCGCCAACCTCGTGATCGATGGCGGCTTCACCAAGCGCGTGCAGTTTTAGGCGGAGCCTTGGCAATGGCGAACAACGAGGCAAAGCGGATCGACTGCGTATTGATCGCAGGCGGCCTGTATCACGACATCGATTTCGCACGGCTGGAACTGCTCAAGCTTCTAGGCGAGGACGAGCGCGTGCGTACGCGCGTGTTCGAGGATTACAGCAACATCGAAGCGATCACGTCCGCCGACTTTATCATAACCTACACCTGCGATGTTGTCCCCTCACTGGAAGCACAGGAAGCCCTGCGTGATTACGTGCAGGGTGGCGGGCGCTGGTACGCGCTCCACGGCACAAATTCGGTCCTGCGCCTGTTCGAAAGTGGCCTTTACGGCAGTCCGCGATGGGCGCCGCTTTTCATGGAAACGCTGGGCAGTCAGTTCATCGCTCACCCCCCCATTGCGCCGTACACGGTCACCGTCGCCGATCCCAACCATCCGTTGACACAGGGCATCCAACCTTTTGAGACGACGGACGAGCTGTATCTCATGGAGCTGCACGGCGACTTGCATGTCCTGCTGGAAACCGAATTTTCTGGTGAAGCGACGGGGTTCGACGAGCATGAATGGGCGCACGGCACCCACCCCGTGCTCTACATCAAACCGCAAGGCGAGGGCGCCGTCCTCTACAACACTCTTGGTCACTGCCGGGGGCATTACGACATGCAACCGCATCTCGATTACTGGCCCACTGTCGACCGATGTGCATGGGACTTGCCGGTATTTTACGATCTGCTGCGCCGGGGCATTGCCTGGGCAAAGGGCGATTAACGACTACGCCAGCGGCTTGACGGGAAGATGCTCCATGCCAGGTGCTTCATCGGGCACCGCAACTTCAATCCAGCCGTCGGCGTCTTCACGCCAGGGATACAGCTTAAGCGGTTTATACCCTGCTCCGCCCAGACATTCGCCGGTGTCGAGCTTGAAACGGGCGCCATGTAGCGGACACATCACCGCACCGCGCCGCACGCGCCCATCGGGCGCGAGGGGCGCGGCGGCATGGGTGCAGCGGTTGATCAGCGCGTGGATGGCGCCTTCCTCGCGGCAGACAAGCACCGGCCAGCCATTGACGACGAAGGGCAGCACCGCGCGCTCCTCGACATCGTGCGCCAATACAACCCGATGAAACGTCTCAGCCATTCTGCATCCCTTATCTTCTCTGCCGCGCTCTGCCGCGCGGACTCTTATGCAGCAATTGATGCTTTTCATAGCTGCGCGCGCTGGCTTGGCAACGCACATTCGCTGGCACAGACATTTGAAAGGATTGCAAAGTCATGGTCGAAATAAACCGCTACTGGCGGCTGGACAGCTATCCTGAAGGGCAGGATTTTGCGAGCGCGATGAATCTGTATGACGCTCCGATGCCTGACATTGCGGATCGCGAAGTGCTGGTTAAAAACCTCTGGTTCTCGCTCGATGCCGGTACGCGCATGTGGTTCACATCGCGCACCGACAGCTATATGCCACCGCTTCCTCTCGGCAGTCCGGTCATGGGCTTCGTGCTTGGCCGCATTGTTCAGTCGCGGCATCCCGACTTTGCGGAAGGCGCAATCGTGCGAGCATATGGCCAATGGGCGGACTATTCTCGCCTTGCCCCTGACATCGGCAATTTCTGGCAAGTTCCCGACATTTCCGACATGCGGCAGCATTTCGCAGTGCTTGGCCCGAACGGCTGGACCGCATATGTCGGCCTCAACGAATATGCAAAGGTGCGCCCCGGTGAAACAGTGCTGGTTTCCGCAGCGGCGGGCGCAACGGGACTACTCGCAGCGCAATTTGCATTGGCGACGGGATGCCGGGTGATCGGGATCGCGGGCGGCGCCGAAAAGTGCCGACGGTTGCGCGAAGAATTCGGTCTTACGGCCACCATCGACTACAAGAATGACGACGTGAGCGCACGCCTTGCGGAGATCGCGCCTGACGGAGTCGACGCCTATTTCGATTGCGTCGGCGGTCCTCTGCTGGATGCCATCCTACCGTGCATGGCTATGAACGGGCGGATCGCGATCTGCGGTCTTATTTCCACCTATGACCAGATCGAACGGAAAGGTCCGGTCAATTTCGACCTGATCCTGATGAAGCGTCTGACCGTTGCGGGCTTCTTTTCACCTGACTTCTATTTTCGCGGTGAAGAGATCAACCGCCTGACGCAGCCATGGCTGGACAATGGGACCGTATCGATGGCGTTCGACGTCACCGAGGGACTGGAAAACACACTGACCGCCTATGCGAAAATGTTCACCGGCGGTAACTTTGGTAAGACGATGGTCAGGCTTGCCGAATAAGCCCCCGGACTTATGCTGCCGCAGTCAACGCCACATAGCGGCGCAGTTCCCAATCGTTGTCGCCGAACAGCGATGCAAGCACCAATACGCGCTTGAATGCCTGACCGATCATCAATTCTTCGGTTGTTCCGATACCGCCGTGAAGCTGCACAGCATCTTCGGCCAGCGTTATTGCGCTGGTTGAAATGAACGCCTTGGCCCCTGTTACTGCCTGATCGCGCCTCTCATCCGATTGTGCTGCGGCCCGGTACATCTGACCGCGGCTCAGTTCCAGCAGTCCGTAATTGTCTGCCATGCGATGCTGGATCGCCTGGAAATCGCCGATGGCCTGCCCGAACTGGTTGCGCGTCTTGAGGTAGTCCAGGGTGGAATCGAACATCATCGCCATCAGGCCGACCAATTCGCCGCAGATGGCGAGCCGCGCATCGGCCAGCGAAGCATCCAGGGCAGAGCGACCGCCCGCCATCGGTGCAGCAAGCACGTGCGTGAGTCGAACATCGCTCGCCACCGACCCATCAGCAAGGCGATAGTTACGCCGGGAAACCCCTTCGGCATCTGACGCAACCAGATACAGCCCTATGGCCCCGCTGTCGTCCTTCGCAGCTACGATCAGATCATCGGCGAAAGGACCGCCAACTACCATCTGCTTCGTACCGTTTAGCCGATAGTTTGCGCCATCGACGACGGCGTTCGTCACGATCGCGTCGACGTTGAAACGGGAATTATGTTCCGCGCAAGCCAGCGCCGCAAAACGTTCGCCGGACGTGAGGCCAGGAAGCAGCGCAGCTTTCTGCTCCTGTGTCCCTGCGCGTTCTATAACGCCGCCAGCGAGCACGATGACCGGTAGCACAGGCTCGACCGCGACCGAGCGCCCAAGCGCCTCCATCACAGTAATCAGCTCGACGGCACCGCCTCCAAAGCCACCAGACTCCTCGCCAAAAGGGAAACCCAGCGCTCCGGTTTCCGCCAGCAGTGACCAACCTTGCGCACTGAACCCGAAAGGCTGCCGCACATAAGCGAGGCGTTTGACCGAGTCGTAGCGATCCGTTGCAAACCGCACGATCAGATCGCGCAGCATGCTTTGCTCTTCGCTGAGATCGAAATTCAAAACTGCCATCCCCTATTGCCGTTCGCCTTGCCGATATGATTCCGACGGGCTTTGCGTCGGTAGTTCGACGTCGATGCACTAAGCACCCAAGGCTGCATCGTATCGCCTGCGTTTTCCAATAGTTCGATGCAGGCCGGCTAGAGAAACCTATACAGAGTCATAGGTTTTTGCCGCCTTGCCGGAGGGACAGCACCGGTATAGTCTGTGTGCATGGAGAGAACAGGTGACAGCTTTGCCACCTGCACGGATGATGCCGGACAGACCCTAATAGGCGCCGACATCCGTTCGAGCAGGTATGTGCCAACCGCGATAGCCAAGGCGGCGGACATTCGCCCCGCGGCGGAGGCATTACGCGACATCGCGCTGGAGATCGGAAATTTCCGCGTTGCCGCCTGCGCCAACATCGCTTCCAAATTGTCGATGTGCGACGAATCCGGTGAGGTGCTGGCTTCCACCGTGTTCGGCTGGCCTGCATCGAAGGAACAGTGGTGGAAGAAGCCGCTTCTCGCGCTCAGTTCGCCCCTTCCGTTCGCCTGCCGGTATGAAAGCGAGCCTTTCTGGGTAAATGCCAAGGGTATTCATACTCGTGCACCCAATAGCCTGCTCGATCAGATCGACCTTTCTCACTTCAATGACGACGTGAATGCACGCGCTGCCATCGTCGTCCCGATCCACCTTCCATTCGGCCAGATCGGAGCCGTGAGCTTTACGCCGATGGACAACAGCCGCGATGATTTGTCGCGCGAGTTCGATCTCTACGCCGATCAGCTTGAATATCATTCCCGCAGGTTCATCAGCGGCTATTCGCGTGTGACCATGCAGCGTCCGTGGATTCCAAAGAACTGCCGCCTGTCGAAGCGGGAAGTCGAGTGTCTGCGCTGGGCGGCTGTCGGCAAGACCGATGTGGAAATTGCAATGATCCTCAGCAGGAGTTGCGCCACCGTTCGCTTCCACATCCACAATGCCGCAACCAAACTGGAAGCAGTCAATCGCAGCCAGACAGTCTTCAAGGCCACGCAGTTGGGCTTCTTGGGCAATGTAGCGGCCGTTTCGCCGCGCTCTGTCAATCCCGAGAATCTCGCCCATAATTGATGACAAGCGCCTGTAATTGCTTCCCCTCCTGAAGGCTCGTCGATAACGGCGGGCCTTTGTTTTGACACTGCCGAAAAGGGTGTGCCGCTTGGGGGTAGCGACGAGGCATAGGGGAATGCTATCGCCCGCCAATGTCCAGTCCCCTTCTTCTTCCCCAGATTGCGCCACAGATCGGCCCGGTGCTCGAAGCCCTCAGTATCATCGGCACCGCGCTGTTCGCAGCATCGGGGGCGCTGGCGGCGGCACGGTTGCAGCAGACACTGGTGACGTTTGCGTTCTTTGCGCTGGTGACCGGTGTGGGCGGCGGCACATTGCGCGACCTGCTGATCGGCGCGCCGGTGTTCTGGGTGGAAGACCCGATTCCCGCCATTGCGTGCGTTGTGGCGGCGCTGCTGGTGTGGCTTACTCCGCGCGACTGGTGGAGCGACCGGGCCCTGGACTGGCTGGATGCCGTGGGCCTTGCTGCCTTTGCGGTGTTCGGCGCGGCCAAGGCACTGTCCTTCGGCATTTCACCGTTCGTCGCAGCGATCATGGGTGTCGTCACGGGTTGCATGGGGGGAATAATCCGCGACTTGCTGGCGGGCGAACCGTCGATCCTGTTGCGGCCTGAGATCTATGTGACGGCTGCGGCACTCGCTTCTGGCCTTTTCGTGACGCTCGCGGCGATGGGCGTTCCGGTGCCGTTGGCCAGCGTTGTCGCTGCGTTGGCCGGGTTTGCGTTGCGTGCCATAGCGATTGCCAGGGGGCTGGCTTTGCCAAGCTATCGCGGCGTATAAATTGCGCGGAAAGTCACTAAGATGGCGCTACATTACTACTATTGAGATGGTCGTAGGGGGGACCCTGATCGCGGGATATAACCTGCTCCGGGGTTCGTTTCGCGCCGTCGGATCGACTTTCGGAAGAAACGTGGTCAGCGCACCGCAAATTCCGCGATCAACCGCAGTCCGATCACAAATGTCGACTTAGGTCTACCGCCCGCAAAAGCCCTGCGGAAATATTGCAGATCAGGTTGGACCGAGAGGAAGGGGGTCACACGGTCTTGGTAGGTTAGTTCAACGCCCGTCTCCGCCGCATCGGCTTGGTCGCCAGAATCCCTGACCGTCCGGCGCATAGCGCGCGATAACCGACCCTGCGCGACACCCATCGAGAATAGCCCGTCGGGTCGCCCCACAATCATTCCGTGTGCAAGCAGGCCGACTTGAAACCCGCCCAGAAAAGGCGTTGTCTTGCCGTCCGAAACGCCAGCGCGAAAAAACACATCCACACCGCGGCTATCGTCTCCTGACACCCGCTGATCCACCAGAACATAGGCGCCGATTGCAGTCCGCCTGACGGGATTGCCGATCGGGTCGCGGTCTCGCAAGTCATCCTGCTGCCGGGTATACCCCCAAGCCCCGACCGCCAGTTTTCCGTTTACGTGCGTGCCCGCCTCCGCGATCAAAAGCGCGCCATCGCGCATTCCGAAATCGATCCCTTCTCTATCGCCGAGGACGCCCGCCCGCGCATTTACGACGGCTGCGCGGACATAGCCGGATTTGGCAACCGACACATTCAGTCGCATCGTCAGCGCGGTCGATGGGAAGATCGAAGGCCCGTTTGGACCTGTCGACGAAAGCTCCGAGCCGATCCCGAAGGCGGGTGCGATCAGCAATCCGGCCGAGTCATTCTGGTAGAAATCGACGTTAAGATCGGACAGCCCGACCAGCAGCGCGGCACGACCGCCCAAGAAGTCCTGCTCTATCCATGCATCATAGAGCTTGGCACGACGCGAGGAGACTTCAATATTGTCGACGCCCTGCAACGTTCCTGCAAGGGCATTGATGGATTGTCCGTGGTTGCTCAGCAGATGGAGATGCGCCCGCGCGCCGCGCCAGCCGACTAGCCGCTCCAGGTCACCATCGGCCGCCAGTTCTACATTGTCGAGCACGCGCGCACCCCGCGCATCTCCCCCAGCAACATTTCCCATGAGATCGAGGACGTAGCGACCCTCGATAGTAATCGCGCGTGGCGGAGGTTCGGGTACAACGGACTGAGCGATCGCAGGTAACGCGCAGGCTGCGGACAGTATAACTGCGCCGGCGGCAAATCGAGATAAGGTTAAAAAAAAGAACATACGGCACCTCCGGCCAATTCAGTTCCTCCTATTATAGGATCACACTGATGTCCCAGTACCGTAAGGTTCTCAAAACATGCCCCAGTCGAAGTCCAATCCCCGCGATGCGATGTCGCTGACCCGTGCCATTCGTATAGCGGGCGGGGTTCTGTTCGGACTTATGCTTCTGTGCGGCGTGACCGGCATCGGCGCTGCCTGGATGCAGACCGCTGCGCTGCATCGCCAGAACGAAGCAACGGCACTGCTCGCCAACCACGAAGGTGCGGACATGATGCACGACGCCATACGCAGCGACGTGCTGGCCGCGTTTCAGGCAATAGAACCCGGCAGTACGATCAAGACCGACGATATTCGAAACGACTTCCGCACGCATCTCGCCGCACTACGTGAGGGAATCGCCGCCGACTCTGCCTATACCGGCGATGCCGACGTCGCCGCGGTAACGTCCAAGCTGGCAGCGCCGATGGAGGACTATGTCCGGTCCGCCATGCAGCTTATGGATCGGATTGGCAGCAATCCGACCGCCGCGCGTGCGATGCTGCCGGGGTTCTTCGATCAGTTCCGCGCGCTCGAAATATCGATGGGCGCAGCATCCGACGCGATCGGAGAGAATTCCAAGAAGTCCGCCGAAAGTGCGGAGCGGGTCGGTACGATTGCGATGATTCTGCTGGTCTTAACGCTGGCGATCGGCATCGCAGGGACACTGGCCTTCGTAGTGCTCGCGTTGCGCCGGGTCGTGCAGCCTATCGTTGTACTTGCAGGGACGATGCGCGCACTCGGCGAGGGTAATCTCGCAGCTGAGGTGACAGGTGCGGACCGCGGGGATGAACTCGGCGACATGGCCAAGGCCATGCTGGCATTTCGCAACCAGCTCCAGGCAGCAGAAGCGTCGAAACAGGCTCAGGCGGCACTGATCGTGGACAGCCTGGGCACTGGCCTCACCGCGCTGGCAGAGGGCGATCTGACAGCAGAGGTGGTCGCTGATCTCCACGCGCCTTTTACGGGGCTCAAGGACAATTTCAACAGCGCGGTCGGCAGCCTTCGCGGGTTGATCGGATCCGTCGCCCAAGGAACGATGATGATCCGCACGGGATCGCAAGAAATAGCGCGAGCGAGCGAGGACCTTGCACGACGGACCGAAGGGAATGCCGCCAGCCTGGAAGAAACGGCAGCTGCCATCGCACAGATGGATCAGCGCCTGAAGGCGACGGCTGTCGCCGCAGGACGGACCGTCGAGCGCGCAGACGGCGCGATTACCACGGTGGCCGACGGGCGCGAGATTACGGCCGAGGCAGTCAAAGCGATGACCCGGGTCAGCGAAAGCGCCAAGGGTATCGACAGCGTGATCGAGGGACTCGACAAGATCGCTTTCCAGACACGTGTTCTGGCGATGAACGCCGCCGTCGAGGCAGGGCGGGCCGGTGAGGCGGGGCGTGGGTTCGCTGTGGTCGCCGACCTTGTATCTGCGCTGGCCATGCGCGCCGAGGAAGAGGCCGGGCGCGCGCGCGACCAGCTAACCGCGACGCAGGCCGATATCGGCACTGCGGTAGAAAGTGTGCAGCGCGTCGATGGAGCTTTGTCCGCCATCTCAACCGATGTCCGGGGAGTGCACACGCTACTCGCGGAGATCGCCGACGACAATCGCACGCAGTCGCGCGCAATCACCGAGGTCAGTGCGGCGGTCGGCACCATGGATCAAGCGACCCAGCAGAACGCGGCGATGGTCGAGCAGACTTCTGCTGCGGTGCGTAACTTGACCTCGGAAGTGACCGCGCTGTCGGAACAGGCGGCGAAATTCCGCATCGCCGGTACGCTACGCCAGGGTGCGGCTTCCGGACAGGCAGACGCAGACCGCCAAACTTCCTCCCGATTTCTGACGGCCAAAGCCACCGCCATGACGGATGTCAGCATGGACAGTGGCGAGTTCGCATCCTTCTAAGGCGCGCAGAGACAGTGCCGATCTTCGCTGGCGAACCGTGGTAGAGATTGCCGACGGCACGTTTCTGGACCGCTGACCTTATGACTTATGCCGCAGCACCCAATTGCGTGTCTGCAGCCAGCGATCATGACCCCGTCGCCGAGACGCCAGGCTTGGAGGATGTGAATGCCGTCTGGGCGATGATCGCACGGCGGAGAGGGGATACGCGAACAAGGATGTCATGCACGGCATCTGGCTGAGCAAATGCGCAGGTTTAGTGGATAGCGGTGCATGCAGGACGGAACACTATGCGTGGTGCCTTCCGCCTATGCGTCCACCGTCTCGGCCCGCCTTGGATGGGATCTCCCCTTCCACCACCGCTCCAGCGCACGTTGCGCGGGGCGCTCAACAAGGTGGTTGAGGGTGGCGCCCAGCATAATGGCAGTGAGTATCGCGGCGGCAAAGCCCGTCCAGGGATCTATCCCCAGTTCCGCAGTCTTCATCATGATGACGAAGCCGATATGCTGATGGACGAGATAGAGCGAATAGCTGATCGCTCCTAGCCATAGCAGGGGTCGCACGCACAGAAAACGCAAGTAGCCGCGCAGCATTACGGAGAAGATGGCGATCAGTATTACGGCAGCGAACAGCAGATCGGGCTTTTCGAGCATCGCGACGGTTGCCAGGATCGCTGCAAAATAGGGCAACTGGGCCCGGACTGTGCGCTGACCCGACCAGATACGGTAGAACAGCATGCCGATTGCGAAAAACGGAACATAGCGTAGCACCAGCAGCATCGCGATCCGTTCCGGCATATCAGGCCAGGCGGCCATCAGCCATTTCACCGCAAGCCAGAAGATCAGAACCTGTTCGATGCGGCGTTGCCCCGGCCCTGCCCATATGGCGAGCATCGTGGCGTAGAAGCCGATTTCGACGGTCAATGTCCAATAGGCACCATCGACGGCCGGAAGGAACAGGAACCCTTCGAGCATTGAGAAATTGGCAATGATGGCCATCGGCGGAATCTGTAGCGTGGTCGCATGCCCGAGATATTCGACACCCAGCGTCAGCAGCATGGCAACCCAATAAGCGGGCAACAGGCGCGAGGCGCGGTTCATGATGAAGTCCGGCGCGCTCTTCAGCTTGTCCAGCGTGAAGAAAATCGCAAAGCCGGAAATCGCGAAGAACAGGAGTACGCGATAGTCCCCGCCCATAAAGCTGAACGGTACATGCGATACTGTGGGGAACATCTCGTGAAAACGCGTGCTGTAGTGGAACAGCATGACGGTGAACGCACCGATGCCACGCAAGGCATCCAGCTCCGCGAGCCGGGGTCGCTTTTTCACTACGGGCGTCATGCCGACAGAATAGAGCCAGAAGGTTAACAAGAGAAACATCCTGCTTCCCTGGGAAAACCACCTACGACGGTGAGCCGCGGTGACGCGAAACCGTCATCGCACAGTCACGGATAGGTCACGCATTGTGCCTATCAGAGCGGATCGTTCAGCCGAACCGGGAACCTGACCACATGGCCCTTTCGCCCTTACCCGCCCTGCCCCACTCCACCGGCCAAGCCGTCGGCAATGCGGTTGTCCAGCACAAGCAACTGACGCCCAAGGGCATGCTGGAGCGGGCCTTTGCCTTTGCGTTTCGCGGGCTGGTCTATGCGCAGATCTGGGAAGACCCGCTGGTCGACATGGACGCGCTGGAGATCGGGCCGGACAGCGACATCATCACCATCGCCAGTGGCGGGTGCAACATGCTGTCCTATCTGACCGCCAAACCGCATTCGATCACGGCGGTCGACCTCAACACTGCGCATGTCGCCCTGGGACGGTTAAAGCTGGCAGCAGCGCGACATTTGCCCGATCATGCCGCATTCCATCGGTTCTTCGCGCAGGCGGGGCAAAAGGACAATGTGGCGGCGTATCGCACCCATGTCGCGCCGCACCTGGACGATGTAACGCGGCGCTATTGGGAAGCACGCGACCTGAGCGGGCGGCGGCGGATTACTGCCTTTACGCGCAACTTCTATACCAGCGGACTGTTGGGCCAGTTCATCGGCGGGGCGCATCTGATCGCCAAACTCTATCGCATCAATCCGCGCGAAATTCTGGGCGCCAGTTCACTGGAGGAGCAGCGCGAAATATTCGAGACGCGGATGGCGCCGATATTCGACAAGAAATTCATCCGCTGGCTGACCCAACAGCCTGCGTCGTTATTCGGCCTTGGCATTCCGCCCGCCCAATATGACGCGCTGTGCGATGGCGACGCGCAGAGCATGAACGCCGTGCTACGCCAGCGGCTGGAAAAGCTCGCCTGCGATTTCGATATTCGGCAGAATTATTTCGCATGGCAGGCCTTCGGACGCGGCTATGCGCAGCATGACAATGGCGACGCATCGCGGGCTTCGCTGCCGCCCTATCTGGAAGCGGTACATCATGAGACGGTGCGCGAAGGCGTGGCGCGGGCGCAGATCCTGCATTGCAATTTCACCGAACATTTGCGGTCATTGCCAGAGGGGGCACTGGATCGCTATGTGTTGCTGGATGCGCAAGACTGGATGACGGATGCGCAACTGACCGACCTGTGGACGCAGATCACGCGGACGGCCCGCCCCGGTGCGCGCGTGGTCTTCCGTACGGCGGCGCGGCCGACGCTGTTGCCGGGACGACTGCCCGACACGCTGCTGGATCAGTGGTATTACGACGTTGCGCGATCTGATGAGGGAACGCGGCTGGACCGTTCCGCGATTTACGGCGGCTTTCATCTGTATGTGCTGAAGGCTGGATGATGCTGGATCGGGCCGTGACAATCGTGCCGGATCATGCCGATCATATGGATGCGATCTATCGCTATCAGCGGCATATCTACGACGCATCGCGCAAATATTATCTGCTTGGCAGGGATCGGCTTATTCAGGACCTGAATGCGGGGCCGGGAACGCATGTGCTGGAAGTTGGCTGTGGCACCGGGCGCAACCTGATCGAAGCAGCGCGCATGTGGCCAAGGGCGCGCTTCTACGGGCTCGATATCAGTCAGGCGATGCTGGATACCGCCACTGCATCGGTGGCCCGCAATGGACTTGCGGGGCAGATCGCGCTGACGCAGGGCGATGCGACCGATTTCGAAGCGCGCAAATTATGGGGCCGCGACGGGTTCGACCGGATTTTCCTGTCCTATACGCTTTCGATGATCCCCGGCTGGGAACTGGCACTGGACGAAGCCGCACGGGCGCTCGCTCCCGACGGGTCGTTGCATATCGTCGATTTCGGGCAGCAGGAGCGATTGCCGGGCATGTTCCGCGACATACTGTTCGGATGGCTGCGGCACTTCGAC
The DNA here is from genome assembly GCF_027925545.1 of Sphingobium sp. BS19. Lineage (NCBI taxonomy): Bacteria > Pseudomonadati > Pseudomonadota > Alphaproteobacteria > Sphingomonadales > Sphingobiaceae > Sphingobium > Sphingobium sp. BS19. The sequence continues at coordinate 34,363 of NZ_BSEF01000001.1, read as the reverse complement.
GTGTCGCCGCGCGGCGACATGTTGCCCGTGCTGGAGGACGTTGCGGCGCGGAATCGGCTTACACTCGACTTCGCGCCGCTCTATCGCGGTTATGCGTGGAGTGCGGTGCTGAGGCGCTGATTACTCGTGCGGTCGTAGTCCCCTGTTGAGGGTTTCCACAACTTCAGCGATCGGTTCGGTGACGGTTACACTACGCCCCTCACCAAAACGGATGCGGGTGCCGTCGGTAACGGAAGACACGAACGTCACCTGATTGGCATTCACTGCTGTTTCCGAACGATCCGTCCCGATAAACGTCACGATCATGGCATCCTCCTTATGGTTGTGAGGCCCAGAATAGCGCGGAAAATCGATTAGGCCAGCGCTGGTTCATGCGTCATCGAATGCCCATGCGTACAGCGCCGCGATCAAAGCCACGCCTGTCGCGATCCATAGCGCCGCGAGACCTATCGCAGCATAGGCAAGCGCGCCGATCACCGCGCCCGTGGCAAGCCCCGCCCATAGCAATGCAAAGGGCCACCAGTCCCAGGCCGGATCGCCCAGCAGAGCGCCCGCGAGCCGCTGACCCATCTTTACCAAGGTTCCAGTCATGTAGGTGAGACCAATCTGCACATCGCCATCGCGGGCGAAGACGGCGTTCTCCGCGCCCATGGCGAGCGCCATGCCCGCAGCAGCGATAAGGGGATGGCCCAGCGCGCCGGCACAGGCTCCAGCCCCCAAAAGCCCGCTGACGGTCAGCAACACCCCAACCTTCGGTCGCCGCGCGGTACGGCCGACTAGGGAGCCGATCACGACACCCGCCACGAACAGGGCGATAAGCCCCCCTGCGCGCGATGCCGCTGCGGCATGGTCCACGAGCCCGACGGCCATGCGCGTCGTGTTGCCGCTCATGAACGAAACGAAGAAGCCGCCAAGCGCCATGAAGCCCACGGCATCGACGTAGCCCGCCAATGCCGAAAGCCCCATCGCGAAGAGGCGGACGCGCCGGTTCTGCCGTATCACGTCCGCCTCATTCGATCAGACGACGCCATAGGCCAGCATGGCATCGGCGACTTTCTTGAAACCGGCGATGTTCGCGCCCTTCACATAGTCGATATAGCCGCCGCCCTGATCGCCATAGGCAACGCAACTGCTGTGGATGCCTTCCATGATGTCGAGCAGAAGCTGTTGCAGTTCCGATTCCTTCCACGACCGCCGTTCGCTGTTCTGGCTCATTTCGAGGCCGGAGACGGCGACGCCGCCTGCATTGGCAGCCTTGCCCGGTGCGAACAGGATTTTCGCGTCCTTGAACACATGCACACCGGCCAGATTGGTCGGCATGTTCGCGCCTTCGGCAACGGCCATGCAGCCATTGGCGACCAGCATCTTGGCGTCCTCACCCAGCAATTCGTTCTGGGTCGCGCAGGGAAGTGCGACATCGCAGGGGACGCCCCAAGGCGTCTTGCCCTCGACGAACGTCGCGCCAGGATATTCGGTTACGTAATCCGCGATGCGTCCGCGACGCTTGGTCTTGTGGGCCTTGACCCAGTTGATCTTTTCCTGCGTGATGCCATCGGGATCGTGGATGAAGCCTTGGCTATCCGACAGGGTCAGCACCTTGCCGCCCAGTTGCACGACCTTTTCGGCGGCATGGGTCGCGACGTTGCCGGAGCCGGAGATGACCGCCGTCTTGCCGCTCAGATCCTGCCCCTTGGTTTTGAGCATGTTGGCGAGGAAATAGACCGCGCCATAGCCGGTTGCCTCGGTGCGGATCAGCGAGCCACCATATTCGAGACCTTTGCCGGTCAACACGCCGGTAAACTGATTGGTGATGCGCTTGTATTGACCGAACATATAGCCGATTTCGCGCGCGCCCACGCCGATGTCGCCCGCAGGCACGTCGATATCTGCGCCGACATGACGATAAAGTTCGGTCATGAAGCTCTGGCAGAAGCGCATGACTTCATGGTCGCTCTTGCCCTTCGGGTTGAAATTCGCGCCCCCCTTGCCGCCACCCATGGGGAGGCCGGTGAGTGCGTTTTTGAACGTCTGTTCGAAGGCGAGGAATTTGAGGACGCTTTCGGTGACCGACGGGTGGAAACGGATTCCCCCCTTGTACGGGCCGATGCTGTTGTTGTTCTGCACGCGCCAGCCCCGATTGACGCGGATATTGTGGTTGTCGTCTTCCCAGCAGACGCGGAACGACACGATCCGGTCCGGCTCGGCAATGCGGCGCAGGATCTGGTAGTGATGATATTGTTCTTTGTCGGCGATGAAGTCGTAAATATCCTCGGCGACTTCCTGCACGGCCTGAACGAACTCGTTCTGCCCAGGGTTACGCTTCCTTACGCCTTCGATAAATGTTGGCAGGTCGACATGATCTGAAACGGCCATCTTGCTCTCCCCATATGGTGATACCAGTGCCGACCCGCAAAGCCCAATTCGATTCGGGCCATATTTCGTTGCGCGACTGTATCAGTAAATGTGCTGGAGGCACGTGGTTTCGGCGGGGTTCAGGGTGCCGGAGCAGAGATATTGCGCAATGCGGTGGGCCGTGCAGCCCCTCTCCCCTCAGGGGAAGAGGGGGAACCATTATTTGCCGTCCAGCACCGATGCAATTGCTGTGGAGACGTCCGCCATGTCGGCCATGCCATCAACGCGGCTGACGATGCCGCGCGCTTCGTAGATCGGCAGGATCGGGGCGGTTTTCGCGCGATACTCGGTCATGCGGGTGCGGACGGTTTCCTCGTTGTCGTCGGGACGACGTTTGAAGTCCGTGCTGCCGCATTTGTCACACACGCCCTCAACCTTGGGCTGCTTGAACGTGTCGTGATAACCTTCGCCACAACTGGCGCAAGTAAAACGGCCGGTGATGCGTTCGACCAGCGCATCCTCATCAACTTCCAGCTCGATGACATGGTGGAGCGTGCGGCCGCGCGTCGAAAGGATTTCGTCCAGCGACTCCGCCTGTGCGGCGGTGCGGGGATAGCCGTCGAAGATGACGCCTGTTTCGGGAGCCAGTCCATCGAGCGCTTCGCCAATAATGCCGGACACGATCTCATCGGATACAAGCTGGCCAGCGTCCATCACGGCCTTCGCTTTCACGCCTGTCGGTGAGCCAGCCTTGACGGCGGCGCGCAGCATATCGCCCGTGGAGAGCTGCACCATACCCCGGCTGTCGACCAGCAGGGTTGCTTGAGTGCCTTTGCCGGCGCCCGGTGGGCCAAGCAGAATGATGTTCATGCGCGCACGTCTCCCCTGTTATTTGGCGATTGCTCCGCTGGTTGTTTAGCGGATGCGGCCCTTGAGCTTCGCCTTCTTGATCAGATCGCCATATTGATGGGCGAGCAGGTGGCTTTGAATCTGGGTCACGGTGTCTACCGTTACGTTGACCACGATCAACAGGCTAGTCCCACCAAGGTAGAAGGGAATGCCCGCGCGCGCGATCAGGAATTCGGGGATGAGGCAAATGATCGCCAGATAAGCTGCACCGATGACAGTGATACGTGTGAGAACGTAATCAAGGTATACTTCGGTGTTCTTGCCCGGACGGATGCCGGGAATGAAGCCGCCGTTACGCTTCAGATTGTCCGCCGTTTCTTCCGGATTGAAGACAATCGCGGTGTAGAAGAAGCAGAAGAACACGATGCCCAGACCGTACAGGCCCATATAGAGCGGGCTGCCATGCGACAGATACTGGTTCAGCGTCAGGACGAAGTCGCCCATCTTGCTTTCGCCGGCAACGGTCTGCCCAGCGAATTGCGAGATGGTCAGCGGCATGAGCAGCAGAGACGAGGCGAAGATCGGCGGGATGACGCCAGCGGTGTTGACCTTGAGCGGCAGATGGCTGCGATCCGCCTGCATGATGCCCTGGCGGGTTTGCCGCTTGGGATACTGGATCAGGACGCGGCGCTGTGCGCGCTCCATGAAACAGATGAAGGCTATAAGACCAAGGCACAATATGATCACGCCCATGATGAGCAGACCGGAGATCGACCCTTCACGCCCCGACGCGAACAGATTGCCGAGTGTCACAGGAAGCTGGGCAACGATACCCGCCATGATGATGAGCGAGGTGCCGTTGCCGATGCCGCGGCTGGTGATTTGCTCACCCAGCCACATCAGGAACATCGTGCCGCCGATCAGCGAGATGACAGCAGCAACACGGAACAACATGCCCGGATCGACGACCGCCTGCTGACCAGCCTGCGCGCCGAAGCTTTCGAGGCCGACGGCGATGAAATAGCCCTGCACCGCGGTCAGGCCAACGGTGCCGTAGCGGGTATATTGGTTGAGCTTCTTGCGACCGCTTTCGCCTTCCTTCTTGATCGCCGCCAGTTGGGGCGAGAGGGACGCGGACAACTGCACCACGATCGACGCCGTGATGTAGGGCATGACGCCGAGCGCGATGAGGCTCATGCGCTGGAGCGAACCACCCGAAAAGGTGTTGAAAATATCGAGGATGCCGCCCTGCGTCTGCTTGTAGAGCTGCGCCAGCACGGTCGGGTCGACACCCGGCAGCGGCACGAAGCTCAGGAAGCGGAATACGATCAGAGCGCCTACGGTAAACCACAGGCGCTTCTTGAGATCAGTCGCCTGGCTGAACTTGGCGAAGCTGATATTCGATGCAAGCTGGTCGGCTCTCGATGCCATGCGCTTTTCAAACCTTCAAATCTTGTGCGACGGCCCTGTAATGGGGACCGGACTCGCAAATCCCTTAGCGGGGGAGTCTATGCCTGTCATCCTTCATCCGACACAGCCAGCATGTGCAGCCGAGACGCATGGAGGGACAAAGGCCAGAAATGGATAACCCCGCCAACCCATTATCGGGCAGCGGGGTCATGCATTCAACCCTTGCGGGCGATCACTTCTTGCCTGCAGCCTTGGCGGCGGCAAGCGTCGTGCCCTTCTTGGCCTTCGCCTTTTCAGCAGCCGAGACGGTTTCGAGCACTTCAACCTTACCACCAGCCTGTTCGACGGCAGCAACAGCCGAGGCCGATGCACCAGCAACCGAGAAGCTAACGCCCTTGGTTGTCAGTTCGCCCTTGGCGAGCAGGCGAACGCCATGCTTGCCACCGCGCGAGATGTTCGCAGCGCGCAGAGCGGCCTGATCGACGACAGCCTTCGCATCGAGCTTGCCTGCGTCGATTGCCTTCTGAACGGCGCCCAGGTTCACGGTCGCGAAATCCTTGGCGAAGATGTTGTTGAAGCCGCGCTTAGGAATACGCATGTGGAGCGGCATCTGGCCACCCTCGAAGCCGTTGATCGCAACGCCCGAGCGTGCCTTGGCACCCTTTTGACCGCGACCGGCGGTCTTGCCCTTGCCCGAACCGATGCCGCGTCCGACTCGCATACGGCCCTTGCGAGCGCCTTCGTTGTCCTTGATGTCATTCAGCTTAAAAGTCATGTCGTGCACTCGCTTTCGCTTTTGTCGCGCTGTTCCAAAATCGGAACGGGATAGAGGAGCGGTCCGCTACGCTATCCAATTGTAAAACGCCAGTAGTGAAAAACACGAAAGAGGGGCTTCCCCCTCTCCCGCTTGATTTTCACTGAACCGGGAGGGCTTTTAGCCTTCCAGGATTTCCACCATGTGCGGCAGCTTCGTGATCATGCCACGGATTTCCGCGCTGTCGTTCAGTTCCACCACACGGTGCATCTTGTTCAGGCCGAGGCCGATCAGGATCTGCCGCTGTGCCGCGGGACGGCGGATCGGCGAACCGATCTGCTTGATCTTGATGGTCGACTTCTTTTCGGACTTTGCCATATCGCTTACTCCGCAATCGCTTCGGCGTCTGCCTGCGCCACTTCGGCACTGGCTCCGCCACGACGCAGAAGGTCGGCGACCTTCTTACCGCGACGCTGCGCCACCGACTTGGGGCTGGTCTGTTCGCCCAGCGCCTCGAACGTGGCGCGGATCATGTTGTAGGGATTCGACGTGCCGTTGGACTTCGTCACCACGTCGGCAACCCCCAGGCTTTCGAACACAGCGCGCATCGGGCCACCGGCGATGATACCCGTACCGGCAGGTGCCGAACGGACAGTTACGTTGCCGGCACCGAAATGGCCGAGACCATCGTGATGCAGCGTGCGGCCTTCCTTCAGGGGAACGCGGACCATTGCCTTCTTGGCAGCGGCGGTCGCCTTGCTGATCGCTTCAGGCACTTCGCGTGCCTTGCCATGACCAAAGCCTGCACGGCCCTTGCCATCGCCGACCACGACGAGTGCAGCAAAGCCGAAGCGCTTGCCGCCCTTCACGGTCTTCGAAACGCGGTTGATGTGCACCAGCTTCTCGATCAGTTCTTCGCCCTGATCTTCGTCGCGGTTGCCGCCACGGCGATCGTCACGACGACCGCCACGGTTGCGGTCGTTGCCGCCACGATTGTTGCCGCCACCGGGGCCGCTGCGACCACGGCGCGGGCCGCGATTTTCGGTCGGTGCCGCTTCAGGCGCATCCACAGCCGGAGCGGCTGCTGCAATGTTGTTTTCGTCTGCCATCATCAGAACTCCAGACCGCCTTCACGAGCGGCATCGGCCAGCGCCTTGACGCGGCCATGAAACAGGAAGCCTCCACGGTCGAACACGACCTTGGTCACGCCTGCCTTGGTTGCGGCAGCCGCCACGCGCTTGCCGACTTCGGCAGCCGCTTCGGCAGTTGCGCCAGTCTTGCCCAGCGCCTTGGCGCCGACGTCCTTGTCCAGAGTCGAAGCCGAAGCGAGGGTCTTGCCCTGTGCGTCGTCGATGATCTGGGCATAGATATGTCGACCCGAACGGTGGATGGACAGGCGCGGACGCGGGTTTTGACCCGAGCGTGCCTTGAGAGCGGTACGGACGCGCTGACGGCGCCGATCAAAGAGAGAGAGTTTCGCCATGGCTTACTTCTTCTTGCCTTCTTTGCGGAAGATGAACTCGCCCGCATATTTGATGCCCTTGCCCTTGTAAGGCTCCGGCTTGCGCCAGCGGCGGATTTCAGCGGCGACCTGGCCGACCTGCTGCTTGTCGTTGCCACTGATGTTGATCGTGGTGTTGTCCGGCGTCGCAATCGTGATGCCCTCAGGGATCGCGAAATCGACGTCATGGCTGTAGCCGAGCTGCAACTTCAGGTTCTTACCCTGCGAGTTGGCGCGGTAGCCGACACCGGTGATCAGCAACTGCTTGGTGAAGCCCTCGGTGACGCCTGTCACCAGGTTCTGCACCAGCGTACGCTGCATACCCCAGAATGCGCGAGCAGCCTTGGTCTTGTTGGCCGGCTGCACCGAAATGCCGTCGGCTTCCAGCGTGTAGCTGATTTCGTCACGCAGCGGCATGGCGAGGGTACCCTTGGGGCCCTTCACCGAGAGCTGCTTGCCCTCGATCGTCGCAGTCACCCCCGAAGGGATCGCGACCGGTTTTTTACCGATGCGGCTCATCAGAATACCTCCGCCAGCACTTCGCCACCGACATTCTGTTCGCGCGCTTCAGCGTCCGACAGAACGCCACGCGGCGTAGAAACGATGGTGATGCCCAGGCCGTTACGAACGACCGGAAGGTCCTTCGAGCCGGAATAGACCCGGCGGCCAGGCTTCGAGACGCGGGCAACATGCTTGATCGCGGGCTGGCCTTCGAAATATTTCAGTTCGATGCGCAGGCCGGGGTGCTTGCCCAGGTCTTCTTCGGAATAACCGCGGATATAGCCTTCACGCTGCAGCACGTCGAGAACGCGCGCACGCAGCTTCGACGCCGGGGACATAACGCTGTCCTTCTTCGCCTGCTGGCCGTTGCGGATGCGGGTGAGCATATCACCCAGTGGATCGGTCAATGCCATGAGTTGATATCCTTACCAGCTCGACTTGGTGACGCCGGGGATCAGGCCCTTGTTGGCCAGATCGCGCAGCTGAATACGGCAGAGCCGGAACTTGCGATAATATGCACGGGGACGGCCGGTCACTTCGCAACGGTTACGAATCCGCGTGGGATTCCCGTTACGGGGGATTTCAGCCATCTTCAAACGCGCGATAAGACGCTCGCCGTCATCAGCGTTGGTGTCGGCGGCAATCGCCTTCAGCCGGGCATATTTGCCAGCATACTTCTTCACCAGCTTCTTGCGCCGTTCGTTCTTATTGATGGAACTCAGTTTCGCCATGACTTAAGTTCTCTTCCTTTCTCTGGCAGGTCCGCTCACGCGGCCTGCTTTGCCTCTTCAACCGGGAACGGGAAACCGAACAAGCGCAGCAGCTCGCGCGCTTCGTCGTCCGTCTTCGCGGTCGTGGTGACGATGATGTCCATGCCGCGCACCTTATCGATGCGGTCATAGTTGATTTCCGGGAAAATGATCTGTTCCTTGATCCCGAAGGCGTAGTTGCCACGGCCATCGAAAGACTTCGGATTCAGACCACGGAAATCGCGAATGCGGGGCATGGCGACGGTGATCACGCGATCAAGAAATTCGTACATGCGTTCGCGACGAAGGGTTACCTTCGCACCGATCGGCATGCCTTCGCGCAGCTTGAACTGAGCGATCGACTTCTTGGCCTTGGTGATGACCGGCTTCTGGCCAGCAATCAGTTCCATTTCCTCAGCAGCTGCAGTGACCTTCTTCTTGTCCTGCGTCGCTTCGCCCACACCCATGTTCAGAACGATCTTTTCGATCTTAGGAACTTCCATGTGGTTCTTGTAGCCGAACTTCTCGGTCATCGCCTTGACGATTGTCTCGTCATATTGCGACTTCATCCGAGGAATGTATTTTTCATCAGCCATCGATCGTCTCCCCGGACTTCACGGCCACGCGGACCTTCTTGCCGTCCTTGGTTTCGAAGCGAATACGGGTCGGCTTGTTGTCCGGACCGGCAATCGCGACGTTGGAAATGTGGAGCGGCGCCGGCTTGCGGTCGATGCCGCCCTGCGGGTTCGCCTGGTCAGGCTTGCGGTGACGTGCGTGCACGTTGATGCCTTCCACCAGGACTTTGTCGTCCTTCGGGAACATCTGCAGGACAGTGCCGGTACGGCCCTTGTCCTTGCCTGCGAGCACGACGACCTTGTCGCCCTTCTTGATGCGTGCGGCGCTCATTACAGCACCTCCGGAGCCAGCGAGATGATCTTCATGTGCTTGCGCGCGCGCAGCTCACGGACCACCGGGCCAAAGATACGGGTGCCGATGGGCTCCTCGTTCTTGTTCACCAGAACGGCGGCGTTACCGTCGAAACGGATCACCGAACCGTCTGCACGGCGGATGTCCTTGGCGGTACGCACGATGACGGCACGGTGCACGTCACCTTTCTTAACGCGACCCTTGGGCTGCGCTTCCTTCACGGAGACGACGATGATGTCGCCTACGCTGGCAAAGCGCCGCTTCGAGCCGCCAAGCACCTTGATGCACTGGACGCGCTTGGCGCCCGAGTTATCGGCCACCTCAAGATTTGACTGCATCTGGATCATGGATCCGGTTCCTTCTTACTTGGCTTTCCGGGGCTTGGCGTGCGCCTTACCTCGGGAGTTCCGTGTTTGTGTCAGCTCAGGACGCGGCTTCGGGCGACTTGTGCGTATCCACCCGCTCGATGACCTTCCAGGTCTTGAGCTTCGAGATCGGCGCTGTCTCCTCGATGCGAACCGTTTCACCTTCGTGATAGGCGTTCACTTCGTCGTGAGCGTGATACTTCTTCGAGCGGCGGATGATCTTGCCATAGAGCGGGTGCTTAACCTTGCGCTCCACGAGGACCACTACCGTCTTGTCGGTCTTGTCGGAAACGATCGTTCCCGTAAGCACGCGCTTGGGCATGATGCGTTCCTTCCTTACTTGGCAGGAGCGGCGCGGGTGCGCTCGCCCTGCAACGTCTTGATCTGTGCGATCGACCGACGGACTTCCTTGACCCGGCTCGGCTTTTCGAGCTGGTTCGTTGCGGCCTGAAAGCGCAGGTTAAACTGCTCGCGCTTCAGGTTGCCAAGCTCGGTCGAAAGCTCGTCGTCGGACTTGGTCTTGAGGTCAGCTACGTTTGCCATGTCCTCAGGCTCCCAGATGCGAGGTGTCACCCAGACGGGCAACGACCTTGGTCTTGATCGGCAGCTTCATCGCAGCGCGCGAGAAAGCTTCGGCGGCCAGCGGGCCGGGTACACCGTCCAGCTCGAACAGGATGCGGCCCGGCTTAACCCGTGCTGCCCAATATTCGATCGAACCCTTGCCCTTACCCTGACGGACTTCAGCGGGCTTCTTCGACACGGGAACGTCCGGGAAGATGCGGATCCACAAACGGCCCTGACGGCGAATGTGACGTGTGATCGCACGACGGGCCGCTTCGATCTGACGCGCGGTCAGACGATCTGGTTCCATCGCTTTGAGGCCATAGGAGCCAAAGTTCAAGTCGGTGCCACCCTTGGCCTCGCCCTTGATCCGGCCCTTGAAAGCCTTGCGAAACTTGGTTTTCTTCGGTTGCAGCATGATGCTCTACCTTGTCCTTATCGGGCCGGGCGCACGCCGGAGGTCTGAGCCTCCAGCATGAGCCGGTCCGTTGCCATCGGGTCGTGGCCCAGGATTTCGCCCTTGAAGATCCATACCTTCACGCCGCACACGCCATAGGCGGTGTGTGCCGTCGCTTCAGCATAGTCCACGTTACCGCGCAGCGTGTGCAAGGGAACGCGACCTTCACGATACCATTCGACGCGCGCGATTTCCGCGCCGCCAAGACGACCGCCGCAGGTGATCTTGATGCCTTCGGCACCCAGACGCAGCGCCGACTGAACCGCGCGCTTCATGGCACGACGGAATGCGATACGACGCTCAAGCTGATCGGCAACGCCCTGTGCGACCAAACGGCTGTCGACTTCCGGCTTGCGGATCTCGACGATGTTCAGGCTGACGTCCGAAGTGGTGAACTCGCCCAGCTTCTTGCGAAGCTTCTCGATGTCCGCGCCCTTCTTACCAATGATGACACCGGGACGCGCAGCGTAGATCGAAACGCGGCACAGCTTGGCCGGACGCTCGATAACCACCTTCGAGATCGCAGCCTGCGGCAGCGTCTTGAAGATGAACGTGCGGATCTTGATGTCTTCCATCAGGAGACGGCCATAGTCGGCGCCTTCGGCGTACCAGCGGCTGTCCCAGGTGCGGTTGATCTGAAGACGCAGACCGATCGGATTGCTCTTATGACCCATGACTTACGCCTCTGCCTCTTCTGCCTGTTCGCGGACGACGATGCGTACCCGGCTGAACGGCTTCAGGATGCGGGTGGACTTGCCACGACCGCGAGTGTGGAACCGCTTCATCGTCAGCGCCTTGCCGACCGATGCTTCGGTGACGACCAGTGCGTCGACGTCGAGGTTATGGTTGTTTTCCGCGTTGGCTATGGCCGAAGCCAGAACCTTGCGAACATCAACAGCCATTGCCTTCTTCGAGAAAGCCAGGACGTTCATCGCGTCCTCGACCTTGCGACCGCGGATGAGAGCGGCAACGAGGTTCAGCTTCTGCGCCGAACCACGAATGGTCGTGCCGACTGCCAGTGCCTCATTGTCGGCAACCCGACGGGGGGACTTTTCCTTGCCCATTAGCGCTTGCCCTTCTTGTCGGCAGCATGACCGGGGAAGTAGCGCGTCGGCGCGAACTCACCCAGCTTGTGACCAACCATTTCCTCGTTCACCGAAACGGGAACGTGCTTGCGGCCATTGTAGACGTTGAACGTCAGGCCAACGAACTGCGGCAGGATCGTGGAGCGGCGCGACCAGGTCTTGATCGGTGTGCGCGCATTCGTTTCCTGTGCGGTTTCTGCCTTCTTCAGAAGGCTGAGGTCCACGAACGGACCTTTCCAGACGGAACGAGCCATCGCTTACCTCTTCTTCTTGGCGTGACGTGACCGGATAATCATATTATCGGTCGACTTGTTGTTGCGGGTGCGTGCACCCTTGGTCGGCTTGCCCCACGGCGTGACCGGATGACGGCCACCGGAGGTCCGGCCTTCACCACCACCATGCGGATGGTCGACCGGGTTCTTTGCAACGCCGCGTGTCAGCGGACGCTTGCCGAGCCAGCGGTTACGACCGGCCTTGGCAAGATTGGTGTTGCCGTTGTCGGGGTTCGAAACGGCGCCAACGGTGCCCATGCATTCCGCACGGATGTAGCGCTGTTCACCCGAGTTCAGGCGGACCATGACCATGCCGCGGTCACGACCGACGAGCTGGGCATAGGTGCCAGCGGAACGTGCGAGCTGACCGCCCTTGCCCGGCTTCATTTCCACATTGTGGAAAATCGTGCCGACCGGCATCTGGCCCAGTTCCATCGCATTGCCCGGCTTAACGTCGGTCTTCTTCGCGGCGATCACCTTGTCACCCGGCGCAAGACGCTGGGGAGCAAGGATATAGGCCTGCTCACCATCGGGATAGTTGACCAGCGCGATGAACGCGGTGCGGTTGGGGTCATATTCCAGACGCTCTACCGTGCCTTCGACGTCCCACTTGCGACGCTTGAAGTCGATGATGCGATAGCGCTGCTTGTGACCGCCGGCGATACCGCGCGAGGTCACATGGCCCTTGTTGTTGCGGCCGCCGGTCTTGTTCTTACCTTCGGTAAGCGCCTTGACGGGCTTACCCTTGTGCAGCGCAGACCGATCGACGAGGATCAGGCCGCGGCGTGCGGGGCTGGTCGGATTATAATGCTTGAGTGCCATCTATCCCGCCTCAAATACCGGTGGTGACGTCAATGGACTGGCCTTCGGCCAGCGTGACGATCGCCTTCTTGAAATCGGAACGCTTGTAGGGCTTGCCCTTCCAGCGCTTCACCTTGCCCTTTTGGACAATGGTGTTCACGGCCTTCACCGTCACGCCGAACAGCGCTTCGATGGCAGCCTTGATCTCCGGCTTGGACGCGTCGTTCGCAACCTTGAAAACAACAGCGTTGTTTTCGGACAGCAACGTCGCCTTTTCGGTGATGTGCGGCGCGACGACGACGTCATAGTGACGGTTGTCGACGGTCTTTTCGGGCTTTTTAGCCATTGAAACGGGCCTCCAGCTTTTCGACTGCAGCGCGCGTCAGCACGAGCGCGTCGGCACGAAGAATGTCGTAGACATTGGCACCCACGGCGGGGAGCACATTGACGCCGACCAGATTGGACGAAGCGCGGGCGAAGCTGATGTTGATCGCGTCACCGTCGATGAACAGCGCCTTGCCGAGGCCGAGACCAGCAAGCTTGCCTGCCAGTTCCTGCGTCTTGCCGTCCTTGACGTCGAGATTGTCGATGACCGTAAGCGTTCCGGCTTTCGCCTTCGACGACAGCGCCATCTTCAGGCCGAGCGCGCGAACCTTCTTGTTCAGCGAAGGATTGAAGTCACGGACGCGGGGACCATGAGCCTTACCACCGCCGATGAAGATCGGTGCTGCGCGATCGCCGTGGCGAGCCGTACCGCCGCCCTTTTGGCGACCGAACTTCTTGCCGGTGCGCGACACGTCCGAACGCTCACGCGCTCCACGAGCCGTACCGCGGCGCTTTTCAAGCTGCCAGGTGACAACGCGATGCAGAATGTCGGCGCGCGGCTCAAGGCCGAATACGTCGTCGTTCAGTTCGATATCGCCAGCGGCTGTCGCTTCGAGGGTCTGTACCTTGATCTTCATGGTTTAGCCCTCCTTGTCTTGCGAGCCGGTGGCGTCATCGCCTTCAGCCGGGGTTGCGTTGATGGGCTCGTTGACACCCTCTTCGTTCACCTGTGCGTCCGAAGCGGCGACACCGGCAGCCACTTCGTCGTCACCGGGAAGCGGTGCGATTTCATGGGTTGCGGCGGCCGGAACCATGCCGGGCAAAGTATCGTCCTCTTCGTGGACAACACCCTTTTCCTTCAGGCTGGCAGGATAAGGCACGTCAGCGTGACGGGGAACCTTGACGGCATCCTTGACGGTGAGCCAAGTGCCCTTGGCGCCCGGAACGCTGCCCTTGACGAACAGAAGGCCGCGCTCAACGTCCGTACGCACGATTTCCAGATTCTGCTGGGTGCGTTCACGGTCGCCCATGTGGCCGGCCATCTTCTTGTTCTTGAACACGCGGCCTGGATCCTGACGGTTACCCGTCGAACCATGGGCACGATGCGAGATCGAAACACCGTGGGTTGCGCGCATACCGCCGAAACCCCAACGCTTCATCGCACCGGCAAAACCCTTGCCCTGCGTGTGACCGCTGACATCAACGAGCTGACCCGCGATGAAATGGTCTGCGGCGATTTCCGAACCGACGTCGAGCAGTGCATCCTCGGCAACCCGGAATTCGTAAACCTTTGCCTTGGGCTCAACTTCCGCCTTGGCGAAGTGGCCGCGCTGCGGCTTGGCAACATTCTTAGCCTTGGCGACGCCAGCGCCAAGCTGAACGGCGATGTAGCCGTCACGATCTGTTTCGCGGCGAGCGATAACCTGATTGCCTTCAAGCGCCAGAACGGTGACGGGCACATGGCGGCCATCATCCTGGAACAGGCGGGTCATCCCCACTTTTTTCGCGATCACGCCAGTGCGCATGATCCATACTCCCAATAGAGGCCCGCCGAAATTGACGGGCGTATCCAACGAAAAGACCCCGCAGGAACCATCCTGTGAGGCCAACCCAAAATGTATCGATCACCCCGTCCGGGTTGGATGCTTCCACCAAAGCGGAAGCGACGGGGGACCAGGACCGCAGCAAAAGCTGCGCGGTATCCCTAACCGCTATTAAGCGAGCTTAATCTCGACGTTCACGCCGGCAGCCAAATCGAGCTTCATCAGCGCGTCGACCGTTTGCGGCGTCGGCTGCACAATGTCAAGCATACGCTTGTAAGTGCGAACCTCGAACTGTTCACGCGACTTCTTGTCGACGTGCGGACCACGGTTCACCGTGAACTTCTCGATGCGCGTCGGCAACGGAATGGGACCGCGGATCAACGCACCCGTACGGCGCGCGGTATCGGCAATGTCACCAGTGGCCTGATCCAAAACACGATGGTCAAATGCCTTCAGGCGAATGCGAATATTCTGCGTATCCATGTCCGTTGTACCGATGCGAAAGAGCCAAAAACAAAATCGCCCCAGTTGATCCTCTAGCTAAATTAGCCGGCGAGGACCGGTCCGAGGCGATGAAATCAGGAGCCGCACGAATCACCAGGACCGTGCGGCTCGCTGCCTATATTACTTCGTAATCGTTCCGACAACCCCTGCGCCGACGGTACGACCGCCTTCACGGATTGCGAAGCGCAGACCAGCGTCCATCGCGATCGGTGCGATGAGCTTTACGCCCAGCTTCACGTTGTCGCCCGGCATCACCATTTCGGTGCCTTCGGGGAGAACAACTTCGCCGGTGACGTCGGTCGTGCGGAAGTAGAACTGCGGACGATAGTTCGCAAAGAACGGGGTGTGACGACCGCCTTCTTCCTTCGACAGAACGTAGATTTCCGCGTCGAAGTCAGTGTGCGGCTTGATCGTGCCGGGCTTGCAGAGAACCTGGCCACGCTCAACGTCTTCACGGCCAACGCCACGAACCAGCGCACCGATATTGTCGCCTGCACGACCTTCGTCGAGCAGCTTGCGGAACATTTCAACGCCGGTGACGACGGTCTTGCGGGTGTCCTTGATGCCGACGATCTCGACTTCTTCGCCAACCTTGACGATGCCAGTTTCGACGCGGCCGGTAACAACCGTACCACGACCCGAGATCGAGAACACGTCTTCGATCGGCATCAGGAAGGGCTTGTCAACCGGACGTTCCGGCTGCGGGATCCAGCTATCGACAGCAGCCATCAGCTTGAGAACGGCGTCATGACCGATTTCAGGCGTCTTGTCCTGCAGAGCGGCAACAGCCGAACCGGGGATGATGGGGATGTTGTCGCCATCGAAATCGTAGCTGCTGAGCAGTTCGCGGATTTCGAGTTCAACCAGTTCCAGAATTTCTGCGTCATCAACAAGGTCAACCTTGTTCATGAACACGACGAGCTGAGGAACGCCAACCTGACGTGCGAGCAGGATGTGCTCACGAGTCTGGGGCATCGGGCCGTCGGTGGCCGAAACGACGAGGATCGCGCCGTCCATCTGTGCCGCACCGGTGATCATGTTCTTCACATAGTCAGCGTGGCCCGGGCAATCGACGTGTGCATAGTGGCGTGCTTCGGTTTCATATTCGACGTGTGCGGTCGAAATGGTGATGCCGCGCTCGCGCTCTTCAGGCGCCTTGTCGATGTTGTCGTAGCTGGTGAACGTAGCGCCGCCGGTTTCGGCCAGCACCTTCGTGATCGCTGCGGTCAGCGAGGTCTTGCCATGGTCAACGTGACCGATGGTGCCGATGTTGCAGTGCGGCTTCGTCCGCTCAAACTTAGCTTTCGCCATTTCTCTCTACCTTCTTGTCCAAATAGCTTGGTCTGACCGCTTGGGTGCGCGCCCGCCCCCTTAGTGCGAAGGCGCGTCCATAGCAGCATATTTACATATTGCCAGCCCCGACGACCCCGTTTTTGGGATCGAAGGGGCAATTTTATCAGGCGAGCTTCGCCTTGACTTCGTCTGCCACGTTCTGCGGCACTTCTTCATAATGCGAGAACTGCATGCTGTACTGCGCACGGCCCTGCGTGAACGAGCGAAGCTGGTTCACGTAACCGAACATGTTAGCCAGCGGCACCATCGCTTCGACGACCTGGGCATTGCCCCGGCTGTCGGTGCCCTGAATCTGACCGCGACGGCTGTTCATGTCACCGATGACGTCACCCAGATAATCTTCCGGGGTGACGACTTCGACCTTCATGATCGGTTCGAGCAGCTTGATGCCCGACTTCTGTGCCGCTTCGCGCATTGCGCCGCGTGCGCAGATTTCAAACGCCAGTGCCGACGAGTCGACGTCATGGTAGGCGCCGTCATACAGAACCGCGGTGAAATCGATGATCGGGAAGCCGATGAGCGAACCGGTCGCCGCGATTTCGCGAATACCCTTTTCGACCGACGGGATATATTCCTTGGGAATATTACCGCCCTTGATTTCATCCTTGAAGATGACGCCCTGACCGCGTTCGCCCGGCTCGACCGTGAACTTGATACGACCGAACTGACCCGAACCGCCCGACTGCTTCTTATGCGTGTAGTCGATGTCGACCTTCTTCGCGAGATATTCGCGATAGGCCACCTGCGGCGCGCCGACGTTTGCTTCGACCTTAAATTCGCGCTTCATGCGATCGACGAGGATTTCAAGGTGAAGCTCACCCATGCCCTTGATGATCGTCTGACCGCTTTCGTTGTCCGAAGACACGCGGAACGACGGATCTTCGCGCGCAAGACGGTTGAGCGCGACGCCCATCTTTTCCTGGTCGGCCTTGGTCTTGGGTTCCACCGACAGTTCGATAACCGGCTCAGGGAATTCCATGCGTTCCAAAATGATGGGCGCGTTGGATGCGCACAGCGTGTCACCGGTCGTGGTTTCCTTCAGGCCCGCGAGAGCGACGATGTCGCCAGCGAATGCTTCCTGAATGTCTTCACGGCTGTTGGCATGCATCAGAAGCATACGGCCAACCTTTTCCTTCTTGTCCTTCACCGAGTTAGTGACGGAGGAAGCGGTTTCCAGCTTGCCCGAATAGATGCGAGCGAAGGTCAGCGTGCCGACGAAGGGATCGTTCATGATCTTGAACGCAAGTGCCGAGAACGGCGCTTCATCCGAAGGCGGACGCGTGTCCGGCGTCACGCCGTCCAGCTTGAGGCCTTCGACGTCCTTGATGTCCAGCGGGCTGGGCAGATAGTCGACCACGGCGTCGAGCAAAGGCTGAACGCCCTTGTTCTTGAACGCCGAACCGCAGAGCACAGGCACGAACGAGAAGTTCAGCGTACCCTTACGGATGAGGCGCGTCAGGGTCGCGGCGTCAGGCTCATTACCTTCCAGATAAGCTTCCATGACGTCGTCGTCCTGCTCGACAGCCATTTCGATCAGCTCGGAGCGGGCAGTCGCCGCGGCATCCTTCAGATCGTCAGGAATTTCGGCGTAGTCGAACTTCGCGCCGAGGCTTTCGTCCTGCCAGATGATCGCACGATTGCGCACGAGATCGACGAGGCCCTTAAAGCCGCCTTCGATACCGATCGGCAGATAGAGAACCATCGGGCGGGCGCCCAGACGATCCTTGATCATTTCAACGCAGCGTTCGAAGTTCGCGCCGGTGCGATCGAGCTTGTTAACGAAGCACATGCGGGGCACGTGATACTTCTCAGCCTGACGCCACACGGTTTCGGACTGCGGCTCAACGCCGGCAACGCCATCGAAGCAGGCTACTGCACCATCAAGCACGCGGAGCGAACGCTCGACTTCAATGGTGAAGTCGACGTGGCCGGGGGTGTCGATGATGTTGATCCGATGATCGTCCCAGAAGCATGTCGTTGCAGCGGACGTGATCGTGATCCCGCGCTCCTGCTCCTGCTCCATCCAGTCCATCGTCGCGGCGCCGTCATGGACTTCGCCGATCTTGTAGGACTTGCCGGTGTAATACAGGATACGCTCGGTCGTCGTCGTTTTACCGGCGTCGATGTGCGCCATGATGCCGATGTTGCGATACTTGTCGAGCGGATGGCTGCGGGCCATGATGGTTCACTCCGTTGCCGATGAGCGGCGGTTGGAAATTAAGAATAGGGAAAGCCGGGCGTCGCGCATGGCTACGCCCGGCTTTCTATATAGGTATTACCAGCGGTAATGCGAGAAGGCGCGGTTGGCTTCGGCCATCCGGTGCGTGTCTTCACGCTTCTTCACGGCATTGCCACGGTTGTTCGCGGCATCCAGCAGCTCGCCCGAAAGGCGCGCGGCCATCGTGGTTTCGCTGCGGTTGCGCGCGGCCGTGATGAGCCAGCGGATCGCAAGTGCCTGCGCACGCTCGGGGCGCACTTCGACAGGAACCTGATAGGTCGCACCGCCGACGCGGCGGCTGCGAACTTCGATACCGGGCTTCACATTGTTCAATGCGTCATGGAACATTGCGATGGGATCCTTCTTGGCTTTCGCCTCGACGGTTTCCAGCGCGCCATAGACGATGCCTTCGGCGACGGCCTTCTTACCGTCTTCCATGACACTGTTCATGAACTTGGAAAGGATCTGATCTCCGTACTTGGGATCAGGAAGGATGATGCGCTTTTCTGGGCGACGACGACGTGACATGTTTTCAGTCTCCCTTACTTAGGACGCTTCGCGCCGTACTTCGAACGGCTCTGCTTACGATCCTTGACACCCTGTGTATCGAGGACGCCGCGCAGTACGTGGTAACGCACACCGGGAAGATCTCGCACACGGCCACCGCGGATCAGAACAACGCTGTGCTCCTGAAGGTTATGGCCTTCACCGGGGATGTACGTGATGACTTCGCGCTGGTTGACCAGGCGAACCTTGGCCACCTTACGAAGCGCCGAGTTCGGCTTCTTCGGGGTCGTTGTGTAAACGCGGGTGCAAACGCCGCGCTTTTGCGGGTTCGCATCCATTGCAGGGACCTTTGACTTGGCCTTCTGCGGATCGCGGCCCTTGCGGACCAATTGGTTAATCGTTGGCATGAAGCCCTTCACCTTTTCAAAGTTACTCTGCCGACCTGCCTCATGCGTATCGTTCCGGAAAATCTGAAAGACTATCCAACAACAATGGCCCCGGCGGTCACAAGACCCCTGGAGCCGCAAGAGCATCCGGCAATGTTCAGCTCTGTATTTTCAGCCCACGAATAACGAGCGAAGAATCGAATCTTCCCCCGAAAGGCCGTCGGACAGGCGCGCCCTATACGCGGGGACACCCAAAGGGTCAACAGCGCCATTGTGTGGGAGCGTCGCGCCGCCCTCAGGTTAAATATCCGTCATGTTGTAGCGTAGCGCAACATTGGAAGCGGATGACTGTTAAGACGGTCATGTCCATCACAAGGAGCGGCCCTATGCGCCTTCCCCTCATTCCCCCGGCTGATCTCACCCCCGATCAGGCCCCGCTTTACGAAGATATGAAGAAGGGTATCGCGTCCAATTTCAACGCATTCAAAACCATTACCGACGACAGCGCGCTGATCGGCCCCTGGAACGCATGGTTGCACGAACCGCAAATCGGCGCGGCAGTATGGAACCTAACGAAGGTGAGGACGGCGCAGGCCACCCTGCCCGATGCAGAGCGACAAATCGCCATTCTGGTGGTCGGTGCGCATTTCGATGCCGCGTATGAAGTCTACGCCCATATCGCCGTTGCCGAAAAAGATGGGATGACCGACGCCCGCCTCTCAACACTGGTGGCCGGATGTCGCCCGACCGATCTCTCCGAAAGCGAAGGCTGCGCCTATGATGTGGCCTATGCACTGGTGAATGGCGGCATTTTGCCGGAGCCTTGCTATTGCCGTGCCGTCGAATTTTTCGGGCAACATGGCGCCAATGAACTCATCTATCTGGTGGGGCTCTATTGCATGGTGTCGATGACGCTGAACGGTTTCAATGTGCCGGTGCCTGACCGGCAGTAGCGCCCTCCCCTTCCGCTCGACTCCACCAGGCGCTAAGGCAGGTCGATGAAGACCAACGCCCTGAATATCACCCGCTCCATTCTCGGCCAGCCCTGGCACTGGCGAGGCAAGGGCACGGACGGGCGGGCCGCGGGGTTCATGCCCGACGATCTTGTCACGCAATTGCTGCTGGCGCGCGGTTGCGACCGGGACGATGTGGAGATGCACCGCATACCCACCATCCGCGCTTTCATGCCCGATCCCAGCCTGTTTCAGGATATGGATAGGGCGGCGGAGCGCATTGCCGATGCGGTACAGTCGGGCGAGCAGGTTACTATCTTTGGCGATTACGATGTCGATGGCGCGACCAGCGCGGCATTGCTGATACGCCTGCTGCGCGATCTTGGTTTGACAGCGCGGGCCTATATTCCGGACCGGCTGATGGAAGGCTATGGCCCATCGGGTGAAGCGCTCGTGCGGCTGGGCGCAGAAGGCTCTTCGCTGATCGTGACCGTTGATTGCGGCGCGCAGGCTTTCGAAGCGCTGGCTATGGCGCGCGAGGCTGGCGTGGACGTGATCGTCGTCGATCATCACCAGTGCGCCAGCGCCCTCCCCCTCGCCCATGCGCTGGTCAACCCCAACCGGCTCGATGAAAGCGTGGAAGGTGCAGCGTTCGGTCATCTGGCTGCCGTTGGAGTCGCGTTCCTGCTGGGTGCGGCGCTGATCCGTACATTGCGGGCACGGAACTGGTTTGCCGCGCGGCCTGAGCCTCGTCTGATCGACCTGCTCGATATCGTAGCGTTGGGCACGGTGGCGGATGTGGCGCAACTGCGCGGCCTGAACCGCGCCTTCGTGTCGCAAGGCCTCAAGGTCATGGCGCAGGGGCGCAACATCGGCCTCGTCGCACTGATGGAAGCCAGCCGCCTGAAGCGTGCGCCTTTGTGCCACGATCTCGGCTTCGCACTAGGGCCGCGCATCAACGCTGGCGGGCGTGTCGGTAAGTCCGACCTTGGCGTTCGTTTGCTGACGACGCAGGATCCCGATGAAGCGCGGGAGATCGCAATCGAACTCGACCGGCTGAACGAGGAACGCCGCGCCATCGAAGGCGACGTGCAGGCGCAGGCCGAAGCATTGAGCGCCACGCAGCACAACCGCGCAGTCGCCGTGATCGCAGGCGACGGCTGGCATCCCGGCGTTATCGGCATTGTCGCGGGACGGCTTAAGGAAAAGCTTGGGCGCCCGGCGATCGTCATCGCGGTTGACGAGCATGGTGTGGGCAAAGGGTCGGGCCGGTCGATCAGCGGTGTCGATCTGGGCGCGGCGGTGCTGGCGGCCAAGGACAGCGGCTTGCTGGTCGCGGGAGGCGGACATGCCATGGCCGCGGGCTTGACGGTCGCCAAAGGCGGTGTCGAAGCGCTGGCGGAGTTTCTGGACGCGCGCCTGTCCGCAGACGTGACTCGGGCAATGGGATCCAAGTCGCTGCTGATCGATGCGGTGCTTAGCCCCGGCGGCGTCAATCCTGATTTCGTGGCGGCCATCGAACAGGGCGGCCCCTATGGCACTGGATGGCCCGCACCGCGAATAGCCACCGGGCCGGTGCGCGTTATCAAGGCCGATATCGTCGGTACGGGCCATGTTCGCGCGATCGTGGCCGGGGACGATGGGAAATCAATCAAGACCGTTGCTTTCCGGCAGGCGGAAACCGACCTTGGCCGCGCGATTCTCGGCGCGCCGCGCGATCGGCGCTTATGGATTGCCGGTCGCGCCAAGATCGACGATTGGGGCACCCGCCCCGCCGCCGAACTGCATCTGGAGGATGCCGCCTGGGCCGATTAGGCAGCGATTGCCGGAGCATTGGGCATGATCGCAGATTCCCGCCGCTTTGGGGTTGACCGCAGAAAATGAAAACCCTAATGCGGCCTCCGCTTCTGGCGCTGCCTTTCGATAGGCCCGTCCATTGGCCCCATCGTCTAGCGGTTAGGACGCGGCCCTTTCACGGCTGAAACACGGGTTCGATTCCCGTTGGGGTCACCATTGCTAGCCGCTTTGTCCGCGGCCATTGCACAAGGCCCCTTCGTCTAGCGGTTAGGACGCGGCCCTCTCACGGCTGAAACACGGGTTCGATTCCCGTAGGGGTCACCAAATAAATCAATGCCTTAGGCTGGTGCAGCTGCCTTTTGTCAAATATCCATCAAATATATCCATACGGACGGGAGCGGACCCGTCGCCCGGAGGATGTTCGCTGAGGGTTGGTCCCCGCAAGCATTCGAGAGCGAAAGCTCGCCTCTTACCCGCAAATCGAATCCTTCTCTTAATCAGCGGGTCCTTGGTTCGAGCCCAAGTGCGTCCACCAATTTATCCATATATTTCAACGTATTAAATGGCCGTTGGGCCAACTGGATTTCCGCTCGCAGATCGCTAGGTAGCTCTCTAGGTAGCAGCGGATCCGGCGACGGTTGATCAAGGTATTGCGACGAAAAGCTGGCTCCAGCGTGTGCTCGAGCCTGTCTTGCTCTATCAACACTTGGGGTTCAGTAACCCGGATTGAGAATCGCGGCGTTTTCCGCAGTGCTTCGACAACTGTATCGGTCACTGCCCGCACTCTCGGCATGTGGCGCATGTCCACATGCACACCTATCCAGATGTCTCGAACAAGGTCAGGTCTGTCGGGGTACAGGCGAATTAGCCCGAGCTCCCCATCGGCACGATAGCGGGCGAGCGCCGCAACCCCGGCCCCTGCAAGAGTCGCGTGAACCTGCACTTCGCGGCTGTTGGAGCGAAAACCGATAAGCGCATCGGGAAAGGCATCCCGCAGCAGTCGGGTTAGCCCTGTTTGCCGCGAGAGGCGCCGAACGGGCGATCGGTGCCGGCGCAGGTCCGGTCGCTTCTGTCATCATGGGCATGATAACGGCATGCTTTGGCGGCATCGTCCGTGACACGCTGAGCCAGGAGCGGTCCATCATCTTTTCCTACGAGATCTACGTGACCGCCGCATTGGCCGCTGCAATCACTTTCGTTTGCACCAACGCGCTGGGCATTGACCGGGAAGTCGGCGTGTCCGCGGCATTCATGGTAGGCTTCGCACTGCGCGGAGGCGCAATCAGGTACGGCTGGTCATTGCCACGCTATCGGCCACGCCAAGGCCGCCTCCGCGCGAATGACGGTGCCTGACTGCGGTGTTCGACTGGTCTGGCGATCCAGCCCGGCCGAACAACAACTGAGATTTTCATGATTAATGGACGGAGGAGAGATCCACGGACAGCATATATCGTGTGGTTATAATGTGATAAGTTTTCCGAAACCCCCACCACTATCCCCAATATGGGTCTTGCGACCAGTCGATTGTAGCTCGCGACAAGCCCATTCTGGTAGCCGGTCTGGGCCTTCATCGGCACCCGTTTTTGCGATTTTTGCCGATTCACTGCCCTTGCCCACTGGCTCACAGCAGCAGGTGACAACTCGCTTAAGCAGCGATATGCGAGCACACGACGACCATCCCGAATTCCGCCGCACGTGCTTGGTGTTTCAGTTCTATTGTCGCTCCGTGGCCGTATATCAGGCACTTCAGTCGCGAACGACGCTGGCGCGAAGTCGGAATTTACAGACGGATTTTGACCGATGGTAATTCCAGGTAAGTGTCAAAGATTTATCGTAATGAGGCATCTTGGCCTAATTTTTGCGCAATGTGGAGGAAGTCATGCCGCAGAACGACCCATTGACGTCATCGGTGGAAACTGAACCCGGACCAGCTTGGGGATGGATCCTGGCTTATGGCGTGCTTGTTGTCCTGATCGGATCGCTGGCGTTGGGCAACCCGCTGGCGACGGGATTGGCCACGGGTTTTTTGCTTGGTGTGATGTTGCTGACCTATGGTCTCGTTGCCCTGATTTCTGGCCTGTCTTCGCTTTCGAAGCGGGGGCGCTGGATTGAGGCGCTGCTGGGCCTGCTCGGGGTCGCGGCAGGGGGTTTCGTCCTCTTCGCGCCCTTTGCCGGTGCCTTGTCGCTGGTCTGGGCGATCGGATTCTGGCTGTTCGTTGCCGGGATTCTCGAATTGGTGAGCGCGATCAAGGGATCCCATGATCGGGGATGGCGCTTTGCGCTCGGCCTGCTCGACATCGTGCTTGGCGGATTCCTCCTGTTTTCAGGCCCGGCGAGCAGCCTTGTGTTCCTGGCGGGAATCGTTGGGATCAGCTTTCTCCTCCGCGGTGTCTTCCTTATCATCCTGGCGCTCGGCTTGCGCCGCCTGTCCCGGAGTCTTTAAGCGTGCGGCGGCTGGCGTTGATCCTTCTGGCGGTGGCGGTGGCGGTGATGGCGCCGCAATCTGTCGCGTATGCGAGCGATCAGTCTTTCGGGACGTGGAAAAACCCGCAGAACAGCGTTCATGTCCGGGTTGAGCGCTGCGGCGAGCGCATGTGCGGTGTCGTGATTTGGGCCAACGAAAAGGCACAGGCAGATGCGCGCAGAGGTGGCACCGATCCTCTTATCGGGTCGCGGCTTTTTCAGGATTTTGCGCTGGAGAGGCCCGGCGTCTGGCGCGGCAGGGTTTTTGTGCCCGATATCGGCAGGACGTTTGCGGGAACCATCAGCGTGATCGATGATGACACGATAGTCGGCAGAGGGTGCCTGGTTGGACGGGTCGGTTGCAGGTCGCAACAGTGGACGCGGCTGAGGACTGATAATTGGCCATAAGCAAGAATGTGAACACCGCATCCCCGAGGGTGAGCGTGTTCCTCATACTTCACGGGAAGTCAGCGCAGGACCCGCGGGTACGAGAGGCAGTTCGCTCGGTCCGGGCCGATGGTCATGACGTCGAGGTTCGCGTCACATGGGAAAATGGCGATGCGGGGCGGTTCGCGAACGAAGCTGTTATGAAGGCGCAGCAAGGCCGCGTGGATCGCATCGTCGCCGGTGGCGGAGACGGCACCGTGAACGAGGTCTTTGCTGCCGCCTTTCGGGCAGGCTCGTTCGGGCACTGTTCGTTCGGTATCCTGCCGCTTGGGACGGCCAACGATTTCGCGCGTTCGACGGGAATCCCCATCGACGACATGACTGCGTCGTTGCGCTTGACCCTTGTCGCACCAGTGTGCTGGATCGACATCGGTGTTCTGGACGACAGCCCCTTCGTCAATCTGGTGACGGGCGGATTCGGGTCACAGGTCACGGCAGAAACCGATCCGGCCCTGAAACATACGCTCGGTGGTTTCGCCTATGTCCTGACCGGCCTGCGCCGCGCACGGGAACTTACCGCTTGCAGAGGCCGCTTCACGGCCCGGCACTTTTCCTGGGAGGGATCGTTTCTGGCATTGGCCATCGGCAACGGCAGACAGGCCGGCGGTGGCATCCAGCTATGCGCCGAAGCGTTGCTGGATGATGGCGAACTCGACCTGATGATCCTGCCGGAATTAGACCGGAACGCGGGGCTCGATGCCCTTGGCCGCTTCCTGCACGAGGGTGCGGGCAGCGTGGATGGTCTCAAGATTACCGCGCGGAGCCCGTGGGTCACGTTCGAAGCCGAGGAGGATATTTTTATCAACCTTGATGGTGAAACCCGGTCGGTTAGCCGCTTTCGAGTGGGGTGCCACAGAGGCGCGCTGCCGATACACCTTGGCCATAATCTGCTGCTCGGAACAACAAACCCAACCGATGACGGTTGATGGAATGGGCGCAGCTTCCCCACAAGGAACCTTCGTTCATCCCTTGGTGGTAACCTGCGCTCAAATTGACGATCGTCCGCGCTGCATTGAGTACGGCAGCTTTGCGCCCGGAGCCGGGTGGTTTTCGGACCCGACCATCCCAAACCATGTCAAGCTTCGCTTTCCGGAGCGCCGCCAAGGGCCTGGTATAATGCGACATGGGCCGTCAGGCGATCGCTGCGCACCTGCAGGATCGCGAGCTCCACCGAGAGTAACGCACGCTGTGCGTCGATCTGCTCCAGATAGGGCGAATAGCCCGCGCGATAGCGATTGGTCGCATGGCGAAGTGCATCGGCGACCGCTTCGCGCTGGGCCACAAGCGCGCGTTCCTGTTCCCCAAGGCGGTCGATCAAGACCAGTTGATCCTCTACTTCGCGGAATGCCGTCAGCACCGTTCGCTGATAGGCAAAGGCGGCCTGATCGCGCTGCGCAGTAGCGGCGTCGAACTGTCCTTCCAGCCTTCCGCCGCTAAAGAAGGGCGCAAGAATGCTGCCGCCAAGCGACCATATACCGACCGGATCGTCCAGCTGGGACGACAGCACCGCACCAGCAGAGGCGGCAAGGCGCAGCTGGGGGAGAAATTGGGCCCGCGCGGCGCGCATGCGGGCATCGCTGGCCGCAAGATTGAATTCCGCCTGCGCGATATCGGGCCTGCGCCGGGTCAATTCGCTGGGAAACACGGCAGGGATGGCAGGGGTTTGCAGCCCTGCAAAATTTCCGCCCCGCGCGAGGGCACGCGGGGTTTCGCCGATCAGCTGCGACAAGGCATTTTCCTGCCTTGCGATGGAGGCCTCGACGGCAGGGATCTGTTGCTGCGCCGCGCGATATTCGGCCTGTGCCTGCCGCAGTTCAAGCTGCGAGGTATAGCCGACTTCGGCGCGATCGCGCGCGATCTTAAGCGCCTCGGCCCGCGCCCCCAGCGTTTCGCGCAAGGTTTCGAGCCGGCGGTCCAGCGTCAGCAGGGTGATATAGCCCGAAACGGCGGTCGCCGTCACTGCAAGGGCGGCAGCTTCGCGCGCGGCCTGTGTCGCCGCGGTATTGGCGCTGGCGGCATCGACCTGCGCGCGGTTGCGGCCGAACAGATCCACCTCATACGCGGCCTGGAACACCGGCTGCACGCCAAGCGAACGCGAGGCGGTGCCAAAGGCGTTCAGGCTGCGCGCCTCGCTCACCCCGGTCGAGCCATCGAGCGTGGGCACCAGCAGGCTGCGCGATGCGCGTTCCTGCCCGCGCGCTTCTCGCACCCGCGCGGATGCGATTGCGATGTCGGGATTGTTCGCCCGTGCCGCCGCCACGATCCATGCAAGGGCCGGGTCGCCAAATGCGTTCCACCATTGCGGCTCGATCTCGGCCCGCCCCTCAAGCGAAGTGCGCCATGCCATCGGCGGCGCCACCGTGCTGGCAGCAGGTATCGGCGCAAGGGCCGGTGCGCACCCGACCAACAGGCTCAGGCTCAGCAGGGGGAGACCGATCCGGCGCATCAACGGTCTCCTGTATGAACGGTGGCAATCACCGACATGCCGGGGCCAAGTCTCTGGGCCGCCCTCTGCCCCGGATCGATACGGATGCGGACGGCGATGCGCTGCGGAACCTTCACGAAATTACCGGCGCCCGTATCGGGCTTGATAACGCTGAACTCGCTGCCTGCGGCAGGCGACACGCTCTGCACCTTGCCCGTTAGCTCAAGCCCGCCCAGCGCGTCGATTTCCAGTGTCGCGCTTTGCCCGACGCGGATTTCGGCGGTCTGCGCTTCCTTGAAATTGGCGACCACCCACAGCCGTTCGGGCACAAGATACATCAGCTGCGCACCCGGCGAGACCAATTGCCCTTCGCGCACCGCAACCTCGCTCAGCCTGCCGGCGCGCGGGGCGCGAATGATCGTGTTGTCGAGATCGATCTGTGCGAGATCGCGCGACGCTGTCGCATTCTCGACCTGCGCTTCCAGCCCGCCCTGCCCGACATTCACCGAACGCAATTGTTCGCGCGCGATGTCGCGCTGGGCCATCGCCTGCGTCACGCCCGCCTGCGCCTGGCGCAGCGCGGCCAGCGTCTGGTCGCGTTCGCGCAAGGATACCGAACCTTCGTCGGCCAATTCATCGACCCGGCGCATATCTGCCTGCGCCTTGGCAAGCTGGGCGCGAGCATTGGCCACCGACGCCTCCTGTAACCTGACCTGCGCCTCGCTTGAACGCCGGTTTTGTCCCGCATTGTCCAGGCTGGCCGTTTGGGTGGCGATCCCGGCCTGTCCTTGCGCCACGCGCTGGCGATAAATGCGGTCGTCTATGCGGACCAGCGCCTGCCCGGCGGCCACCTGCGCGAAATCCTGCACCAGCACTTCGGTTACATAGCCTGTAACCTGCGGGCTGATGATCGTGGTCTGGCCGCGCACATAGGCGTTGTCCGTGGTCTGGCTGTCGGACCGGAAGGGCGGCAATTGCCAGGCATAGAGTGCGGCAAGCGCGCCCAGCACGATGGCAACCGCGAAGAAGATTGTCTTTTTGCGCGATCGTTCGGGCGCCCAGCCTTCCGGGTTTTCCTGCGTCGGCGCCGCGTCGGCAGCGCCGGTTTCAGCCGCAGGTCCGGCGGGTGTCGCGGTCGGTTCCCGGTCGGCGTTGTCGTCGTTCATTCTTTTGCTCCGCCCATGATCGATGCCAGCGCCTCAAGCTCTTTGGCCAGCGGGTTGATCCCCCGGCGGCGGTTGTAGATCCATTTTGCAAGGATCGCCGCGAATGCGAGGGAAGCGATGATGCCGATCAGAAAAAACATGTCATTGAAAGCCAGGATCGCCGCATCGCGCCCGGCTTGCTGCACCAGCTGCCCCGCGCCGCTTGCCTGCCGCAGCACCGGATCGGCGATAGTGCCATTATACGCGGCGGCGCGAAGTTGAATCGCCTGGGCTACAGCGGGGTCACTCAGCGTCAGTTCCCGGCCTATGTCCATCAGGTGGACCTTCGCCCAGATCGTCTGGAACGCCGCCAGCCCGGCAACCCCTGCAAGCCCGCCGAGCGTCTGTGACAGGGAGAAGACGGCAATGAAGCTGATGATGTATTGCATGCCCTGCGCCAATGCGCGCAGCAGCCCCTCCATCATTGCCGAGCCGATGAAATAGATCGCCGCAAAGGCCATCATCGCCTGCGTCCAATAAAAGTTTTCGGGCCGCGACAGCAGGCCCGCCTGCGTGTCGACAAACGCGGCCACCGCGATCAGCGCCAGTGCGACGAGCAAGGGCCGTTGCAGATCGCTGGTATCCAGCCGTGCGATCAGCACCACGAGCCCGATAAAGGTCGCGCCGGTGATGATCCAGTAATAGGTGACGAGCTGGTCGTTGATCATTCCGACGGTGGTCAGCAGGCCGCCAGCGCCAAAGCCCTGTTCCGACAGCAACACGCGCATCAGCGCGCCCGTCGACGCAAAGATCACGATGTCCTTGCTGGTCATCCAGCGGGTGTGGAGCATGGGATTGGCGCGATTGTGTTCGATCAGGAAAGCCGCGCCGATCAACAGGATCGCGCCCGCCAGCGCCCAGCCCAGCCATGGCGTTGTCCACCACTGGATCCTGCCCTGCACCAGAAACGCGCATAGCAGGCCCATGCCGATGGCCAGCAGCGGGAACGTCACGAGATCAAGTTTTTCGAATGCCTTTTCGATTTCGCCCGGCGGAAGCGGCAGGATGAAGACCATGCCGAACGCCATCAGCGACAGCGCGAATTGCAGATCGAACAGATGGGTGATGTCACCCCCCGCGATCAGAGCCGGGGAAATGGCACGCGCCAACGGCAAGGCGATCTGCGACAGGCCCAGCCCGATCAGCACGCCCGCGATCCGGGCCTTCGCCGGCAGGCCCTGCATAAGGTAATAGATGCCCAGCGTGGAAAGGCCGCTGGCCGCGATGCCGGAAATCCCGCGCGAGACAAGTTCGATCCGGTAGCCCGCGTCGAACAGCTGAACGAAATTGGCCAGCAGCAGCGTCGCCATCGCGATCCTGACGAAGCGCTGGATGCCGAATTGCTGGCGTAGCTTGAACAGCAAAATGCTCATGCACGCATTGGTCATGTTGTAGGCGACCGTGACCCAGCCCGCCTCGACCGATGTCAGTGCCAGATGGCCCTGAAGCCCCGGTAAATTGGCCAGCAGCAGCCCGTTCTGGAACCCGCCGAGGATGGCCAGATAGATCCCGATGAGCAGATAGCCCAGCTTGCGCCGCGCCGGATGATCCGGCGTTGCGGGGGACCCGGCCAGAAAAGGGCGCTCGTGCGGCTTGAACACATAGTCCCCGCCCTGGTGCGCTGGTCGCACTGCGTCAGCCACGGCGGAACAACGGTTCGACAAGCGTTTCCTGCAATGCGGCGCGAAAGCTGTCGTCGTCGAGGAATTCGGGCGACCTCTGGGCAAGCCGGTCACGCCGCAGGATGCCGACAGCCGTGCCGAACGCAAATTGCAGGAGGGCCAGTTCGGGGTGCGGGACGTGGGTGTAGCCGTCCGTCCGGGCCCTTTCAATGAGAGGCAGGAAATGGTCGAGCAGGCGGCGCGTCACGTTCTGGTAGAGCCACTGCGCCCGTTCAGGATCGTGGTCCATGTCGCGCATCATGAAGCGCGCCACCTCGGGCCGGGCGTCCATGAAGCCGATAAATGCACTCATCGATGCACGAAGGGCCGCACCTGAATCGCCAAAGCCGGTGGCCTGGGCGAGCGAAGCCTGTCGCTCTTCTATCCTGTGGCCGACGGCCTCGATGATCCGCTTCCACAATCCCAGCTTCGAACCGAAATTATAGGACACGAGTGCCATGTTGACGCCGGCCGCCTCCGCAATCTCGCGCAGATTGGCCGCATCGAAGCCCTTGTCGGCGAATATCGCAACCGCGCTGGTCATGATCGCCTTCGCCGCATCGATTTCGTTCGTTTGGGGCCGGCCACGTCCGCGTGCGGTTTGTGTCATGATGGATCCTTCTGCGCGCCATGGAGGAACCCGCCAAGTAGCCGCGCGGACTAATTAATCAAGTGATTAATTATTGTTTCGGATGCAAGGCCGGGTACGCCTCGCCTCGAGTGCGCGACCATTCTATCCCTCGGATCACGCTTGAACCCGGTGGCGCGGCTTGCCGGGCATTCAAAGGCGCGCCCAGCTAGACGGAACGAGCGGACCGCCGACCTCGATCGCCTTTTTCAGCCCGGCTTGCCAGTGCAGCCGGTCCCGATAGGACTGCAGCGCCGGATAGCTATCGAGCGCCCCGCCCATATTGGCCATTTCAAGCGTATAGACCATCTGCATGTCGGCCAGGGTCAGCTGCTCGCCCATCAGGAATGAGCCTTTGCCCACGCCCTCGGCGATATAGGTAAGCACGTCTTTGCCCCGCGCCGCAGCGAATTGCGCCATCGCATCGGGCAGCCCGCCCATCATCCGGCCCAGCAATGGCAGCAGCAGCGGGAAGCTGGCGGACCCTTCGGCCAGATCGAGCCACTGGTCATGCATCGCACCTTCGGCAGTGCCTGCCTGGGGGGAATGCCGCCCATTACCATAGCGCGCGTCGACATAGCGCAGGATCGCACTCGATTCCGCTAGCACCAGATCGCCATCGACGATGAAGGGTGCCTTGCCGAGCGGATGGATATGCTTGAGATTTTCAGGCGCTCGCCCATTGACCCGCGCATGGCGGTGCAGCTCGTATTCGATCCCCAGCTCTTCAAGCAGCCAGAGAATGCGCGTGGAACGCGATGTTTCAAGATGATGGACGATGATCATGCGGAAACCCTCTTCAAAATTGCAGGCGCGCGCGAAATGATCAGGCGGCGGGATGGCTGTCCCGTTCCGCCGCTTCGCCCAGCTGGCCGACAAGTGCGTGGGTCAGTTCGTGCAGGGCGACGATCCGGTCTTCCTCGATCCCGACCTTCTTCGCGAGCGTGCCCGGTATCTCCTGCGCTGCAGACTTCAGCGCCCGGCCCTCGGAAGTCGGGGTGACCAGCACACGGCGTTCGTCCTGCGGATCGCGCATGCGCGCGACCAGCCCGGCACGCTCCATGCGTTTCAGCATTGGGCTGAGCGTGCCGACATCGAGGTGCAGGCACGCCTGCAAGTCGCCCACCGTCACCGGCTCGCGCTCCCAAAGTACCAGCATCACCAGATATTGCGAATAGGTCAGGCCCAACGGTGCCAGCAACGGCCTGTACAGCCGCTGGATCAGATTGGTCGCTGCATATAGGGGGAAGCACAGCTGGCGATCGAGGCGCAGCAATTCGTCCCCCTCCTGCTTCGACGGATGGCGTTCCGTCGTCATGGGCGCGCCCTTAAGCCTCGGCTCGGACCGAGAGTTCGACATCGATATTTCCGCGCACCGCGTTGGAATAGGGGCAGACCTTGTGTGCCTGCGCAACGATCGTTTCCGCCGTATCCTGATCGACACCGGCAATCGCGACATCGAGTGCAACCGACAGGGCAAAACCGCCATCGGCATTCGGGGCCATCGAGACGGTGCCGACTACTGTAACGTCATCATCAGCGATCTTATGGGTAGTGCGGGTGACATGAATCACCGCATTGCCGAAACAGGCGGCATAGCCTGCCGCAAACAGCTGTTCGGGATTGGTCGCGCCGCCCTTGCCACCCAGCGCGGCAGGTACGGCGAGATCGAGTTCCAGCAGTCCGTCGTCGCTGGCGATGCGTCCGCTACGCCCGCCGGTGGCAGTGACCTTGGTAGAATACAGTGCGCTCATGATTGGAGTCCTTTTGCAAGATGAAGCCATCATATAGCTAGCCATCTAGCACTACTTTGGCAGAAATGTGATTTTTGGGATTCCCAAGGAGGAAAATCCCTGATTCATAGAGAGCCGGCTTTTCTGGAGGCTGGCGATGGAAGCAGACTGGCGGAGCGAACTCGAGGCATGGCTTTCGCCGTTCGCCGCGGCGTTGCGGAACAAGACGCGCCGACGGATGTGCCCGGCTTACATTGCGGGCCTGATTGGCCCCGGAGATCGCAAAAGTGTTCAGCCGATGGCGGCACGGGACGACGAGGTCAGCTACGACCGACTTCATCACTTCGTCGGCAGCGGCATCTGGGACGAAGCTCCGCTGGAGGCGGCGCTGCTTGCTGAGGCCGACCGGCAAGTTGGGGGCGATAATGCCTGGCTGATCATCGACGATACGGCTTTGCCCAAGAAGGGCCGACACTCGGTCGGTGTGGCGCCGCAGTATGCCTCGGCGCTCGGCAAGAACGCCAACTGCCAGACGCTGGTGTCGGTGACGCTGGCATCGCGCGAGGTACCTGTGATGGTGGGCTTGCGTCTGTTCCTGCCGGAGAGCTGGACGAGTGATGCGGCCCGCCTGGATCGCGCCGGGGTTCCAGAAGAGCTACGGCCTTACCGGACCAAGCACGAGATCGCGCTCGCTGAGATCGATAGGGTCCGTGCCGCCGGTGTTCGCTTCGGCTGTGTCCTTGCCGATGCCGGATACGGTCTCTCTGCGCCCTTCCGGCAGGGCCTGAGCGAGCGGGGCCTCGCGTGGGCTGTTGGCATTCCGTTCAAACAGAAGGTTTACCCCGCCGATGTCAGCATGGTCTTTCCCGTCGCCACTCGGGGGCGCCCGAGAAAGAACGCAATACCCGACATAACTTCGATCTCGGCGCAGGCGATGCTTGAGACGCTACCATGGCGCAAGGTCAGTTGGCGGCGCGGCACCAAAGGAAAACTCTCGGCCCGCTTCGCCGCTGTTCGTGTGCGTGTAGCAGACGGGCCACCGCAGCGTATCCACGATATGGGCGCTCAGCACTTGCCAGGCGAGGAAGTCTGGCTCGTCGGCGAACATCGCTCTACCGGCGAGCGCAAGTACGACCTCTCCAACTTGCCCACCGACACGCCGATCAAGCAACTGGCCGGCGCCATCAAAGCGCGCTGGGTCTGCGAACAGGCACATCAGCAACTCAAGGAAGAACTCGGCCTCGACCACTTTGAAGGTCGGTCGTGGAAAGGCCTGCACCGACATGCCCTGATGTCCATGATCGCCCTCGCCTTCCTCCAGTCACTCCGGCTCAAGCAGGGCAAAGGGGGGAAAAAGAATCTCAGGCCCTCCACCGAAACCGAGCCTGCCAGCAATCAGACAAGCCATCATTGACCGCCTTACCAGACCGCCGGACAAACCATGCCCTCACTGCGGGCGTCGACCTACCGACCCTCCAAACCAAAATCTGCCAAAGTAGTGCTAGTCACGTGAATCCGAAGTTCGGCTCATTGTTTTTTGACAGAAGCGTTTGACGGAGGCGAGGATCTCGTCTGCGGATTTGACCCACTTGTAGGGTTTGGGGTTTTCATTGTGTGCTTTGATGAAGGCG